>CAIPLM010000376.1 GCA_903865895.1 uncultured Rhodospirillales bacterium
CCGCCATGCCGAGCACGCCGAGCTCGGCGAGATCACGGATGTTGTCCCAGGGGAAAGTGCCGTCCAGCCAGCGCTCGGCGCGCGGGCGGAATTTCTCCTGCGCGAGGCGGCGGACGGATTGCACCATCGCGCGCTGCGCGTCGCTCAATTCCAGGCTCATGGCGGTTCTCCCTCGTCGTCAGCCGCATCAACCCGGCAAAGCCGCCATCGGTCAACCGCCTGCCCGATCCGGTAACAGGGTGCTACAGAGGGGGATGCCCCGCGCGTCCCGCCCTCCCCCGGTCTGGCTTGAAATCCGCCGCTATCTGCAGGAGCTGCTGGCGATGCCCGGCTATGGGCCCGGGGACTACATCCCCTCCGAGCGCAGCCTGTCGGAGACGCTGGGCGCCAACCGGATGACGGTGCGGAAAGCGATCGACAGCCTGGTGGCGGCGGGGGTGCTGGAGCGTAATTCGACATCGGGCACCCGCATCCCGCTGCCCCGCGTGACCCGCCCGGCGGATTTGCATACCGCGCTCGGCATCGCCCGGCTGGTGCGCGCCGGGGGTGGCGAGCCGGCGAACCGGCTGCTCGATTTCGCGCGGCATGCGGCGCCGGCGCGGGTGGCCGAGCGGTTGGGGGTGGCGGAGGGGGCGGAGCTTGCGGTGATCCGCCGGCTCTGGATGGTCAACGAGACGCCGTTCTGCATCGAGACGACGCATCTGCCGGGCGATCGCGTGCCGGGGCTGCGGGCGGAGGATCTCACCGAGGGCCAGTCGCTCTACGCCCTGCTGCGGGAGCGCTATGGCACCAGCACCACGCAGCACCAGCGCACCATCGGGATCGGCTATGCCACCGAGGCGGAGGGGCGGCTGCTCAACCTCACGCCCGGCACCGCCATCCTGCTGCTGCGCCTGCTGGTGGATGACGCGGCGGGGAAGCCGATCGAATACACCACCTCGGTCAACCACCCCCAACTCGTGGTGTTTCGCGCCGGGCATGATGGCGGCTGACGCGATGGAGCGGACGCTGCGCGGCAATCCGGACCTCGCCGCCCTGCTCGACGGGTTCGCGGCGATCGGGCTGCCGGATTGCTGGATCGTCGCTGGGGCAGTGGCGCAGACGCTGTGGAACGCGGCGCATGGTTTCGCGCCGGGCCATGGCATCAAGGACATCGACATCATCTACCATGATGCGGCCGATCTCTCGGACGCGGCCGAGGCGGCGCAGGAGGCGCGGCTGTGGGCGGTGTTCCCTGCCCTTTCCGCGCGGCTGGATGTGAAGAACCAGGCGCGGGTGCATCTCTGGTATGGCGCAAAATTCGGCCGCGCCATTGGGCAATACCAGTGCAGCGCCGAGGCGATCGCCACCTTCCCGGCGACCGCAACCGCCATCGGCGTGCAGCCTGGCCCCGGCGGGTTGGCGATTTGCGCGCCGTTCGGTACGGACGATCTCGATGCGCTTGTTATCCGGCCGAACAAGCGCATCGTCAGCGAGGCGGTCTATACCGCCAAGGCGGCGCGCTGGCAGGCGATCTGGCCGCGTTTGACGGTGGTGGATTGGCAGGCAAGCGGACGGTAACCGGATTTTCATCAATTCCACGCAAGCTGCTCCGACCCGATATTTGGAGACCGGCATGGAACACAGCCTGAGCGATGATCTCGCCTTCTGCCGTATCGACGAGGCGACCTGCGCCCGGCTCCGCAGCCTGAAGCCGCTGATCGAGCCGGCGCTGCCCGCGGTGCTCGACGTTCTCTACGACCACATCATGCGATGGCCGCAGCTGAAGGCGATGTTCGCCAGCCCCGAGCGGGTAAAATTTGCCCGGCAGCGGCAAATCGAGCACTGGCAGCAACTCTTCACCGCTACTTATACGGACGCCTACATCGCCTCCGTGAAGCAAATCGCGACGACCCATGCGCGGATCGGGCTCGATCCGAAATACTATATCTGCTCTTACTTGGTCGCGCTCGAGGAGCTGCAATCCGTGGTGCACCGCGCGATGGTGGGAACGGTGACGCAGCGGGCGCGGCGGCAGGAGGCGGAGGCCGGCATACGGGCAATCGGCCGCGCTATTCTGTTCGATCTGCAACTCGTGGTCGCCGGCTATCGGGAAGCGATGGACGCGGAATACCGCGCCCGGTTGGACGATCTGGCCGGCCAGTTCGAGACCATTGTGACCGGCTTCACCGATGATGTGACGGCTGCGGCGGCGGGGCTCTCGCGCGGTGCCAGCGGCATGCAGGAATCGGCTGCCACCGCCACGCAGGAGGCCACCACGCTGGCCGACAGCGCGGCGCAATCATCAGGCGACATGCAGACCGTCGCCTCGGCCACCGAGGAGTTCAACGCCTCGATCGGCGAAATCACCCGGCAGATGCAGCATGCCGCCGATACCACGCGCGCGGCGGTCGAAACGGTCGGGCGGGCGACGGGTATCGTCGATCAGCTCAGCGCCGCGGCGGGGCGGATTGGCGATGTGGTCAACCTCATCCAGACCATCGCCGGGCAGACCAATCTACTGGCGCTCAACGCCACCATCGAGGCCGCCCGCGCCGGCGAGGCCGGGCGTGGCTTTGCGGTGGTGGCCGGCGAAGTGAAGGGCCTGTCGGGCCAGACCGCCAAAGCGACCGATGAAATTCGTGCCCAGGTGAGCGGGGTGCAGGCGGTGGTGGGCGATATCGCGCGCGCCATGGAGGAAATCGCCGGCATGGTCGGCAGCATCAGCACGGCCACCGGGGGCATTGCCGCGGCGGTGGAGGAGCAGGGCGCCGTCACCGCGGAAATCAGCCGCTCCGTCACCAGCGCCGCGGCCGGCACGGATACGATCAGCGCCGTGGCGCAGCAATTGCGCGGTATCGCCGACAACACCTCCGGCCAGTCGGCCAGCGTCGCCGAGGCGGCGAATGTGCTGCTGAACCGGTCGACGCACCTGACCGAGCAGACCCGCGCCTTCATCGAGCGCATCCGCAACGCCGACCGGCGTTCGGAACCGCGCCAGCCGGTCACCCATCCCGCAACCGTGGTCGCGGGCAGCGCCGTGGTCTCCGGCATGATGCGGGATGTCTCGTCCGGCGGGGCGGCGATAATGCTGGATGCCGGGCTGATCCCGCCCACTGCCGGGGATATCCTACTGAAAATGCAGGGCTTTCAGGGGGATATCGCCGCGCGGATCGTCGCGCGCACCACCAATCGCATCAACATCGCCTTCCGCGATGCGGCGCAGGGCGAGCGGGTCGCGCGCTGGTTCGCCGCCGCGCAGACCCATGCGCGAAACGCGGCCTGACAGGATGTAACGACCGGCCTATGATCCTCCCGACCACGGGAGGATCGCCATGCCCCATTATCTGCCGGACGACCAGGTTGCCGCCTATCGGCGTGACGGCTACCTCTCGCCGCTGCCCGCCTTCTCGCCGAGCGAGGCCAAGATGTTCCTCGCCGGGCTCGAAACCCTGGAGGACGAGGACGGCGGCACGCTCTCTCACGCGCATAACCAGAAGCCGCACATTCTGCATCCATGGCTGGCGGAGTTAGTGCGGCGGCCGGAGATCCTCGACCCCGTCGAGAGCATTCTTGGCCCGGATATTCTACTGTGGGGCGCCGGATTCTTCGCCAAGAATCCAGGGGATGGCAAAATCGTCTCCTGGCACCAGGATTCGACCTATTGGGGTCTCTCGGAGCCCGAGATCGTCACCGCCTGGATCGCCTTCACCCCATCAACGCCCGAGAGCGGCTGCATGCGGGTGATCGCCGGCACGCATACGGTGGACCAGGTACCGCATCGCGATACCCATGCCGCCAATAACCTGCTGAGCCGCGGGCAGGAGATCGCGGTAGAGGTGGAGGAGGACAAGGCGGTCGATCTCGTGCTCACGCCGGGGCAGATGTCGCTTCACCATGTCCGGCTGTTCCACGGCTCCGGCCAAAACCAGGCGCCGCATCGCCGCGTCGGCTTCGCGCTCCGCTACATCCCGACCCGCATTCGCCAGACCGCCGGGCACCGGGACAGCGCGACGCTGGTGCGGGGCGTGGATGTGTTCAACAATTTCGTCCATGAGCCGCGCCCGGCGCAGGACAACGACCCCGCCTGCGTCGAATTCCACGCCGAGATGGTCGGCCGCACCAACAACATCCTCTACCGCGGCGCCGCCCAGCGTCCTGATGCAAAGCCCGCGATGTGATGAGCTTCGACGCCGCCGCCCAATTCGCCGCCAGCCACGAAACCGCCTGGCCGCGCGATATCCGCACCCATCTCGAAGCCGGCGCCTTCGAGCCGCCGCCGGACAATGCGATCCTCGGCCCGGTCTATCCGCGCGGGGCGCCGAATGGGCTGATCATCCATCGCGGCGCCGAGGTGGCGCGTTGGGGCGATACGCGCCAACTCGACATGACATTCTCGGTGGCCAAGAGCTACCTCTCCATCCTCGCGGGGGTGGCGGTGAAGGACGGGCTGATCGGCGATCTCGACGCCCCCCTGGGCGAGGAACCCGAGTTCGCCGGGCCGCATAACGGTGCCATCACCTGGCGGCATTTGTTGCAGCAGACCTCGGAATGGGAGGGCACGCTGTTCGGCAAGGCCGACCGGATCGACCGATATCGGTCGCTGGCCAGCGAGTTTTCCGGCGCCGCCGCCCATCGCAAGGGCGATGCACGGCCGCTGCAGGCGCCGGGAAGCTACTGGGAATACAACGATGTACGGGTCAACGCGCTGAGCTACGCGCTGCTCCGCCGCTTCCGCCGGCCGTTGCCGGAGGTATTCGCCGAACGCATCCTCGGCCCGGTCGGCGGCAGCGACGCTTGGCGCTGGGAGGGCTACAGCACCTCGGACGTTGAGATCGACGGCAAGCGCATGAACTCCGTCTCGGGCGGCGGGCACTGGGGTGGCGGCATTCGCATCCACGCCGAGGACCAGGCGCTGATCGGGCGGTTGATGCTGAATGATGGCGTGTGGAATGGGGCACGCCTGCTGCCGGAGGGGTGGGTCGGGCTGTCCACCACGCCCTGCGCCATCAAGCCGGATTACGGGCTTTTGTGGTGGCTCAACCCGAACGGCGTCTACAAATCCAACGCCAGCCATGCCAGCTTTTTCGGCATTGGCGCCGGCGGCAATGTCACCTGGATTGACCCCGCGAATGACCTCGTGGCCGTGCTGCGCTGGATCGATATGGCGGCGCTGAATGACTTTATCGGCTTGGTGATGCAGGCGATCAGGTGAGCCGGACCGCCTTCATCACCGGCGCCGCCGGCGGGATCGGTCGCGCCCTGGCCCGGCGTTTCCGGGCCGACGGCTATGTTGTGGTGCTGGCCGATGTGAACCCGGACGTCGAATCATTCGCCGCCGAACTCGGCGGGCGCTCGGAAGTGATCGACGTCGGCGACGAAGCCGCGGTCAACGGCGCCATCGCGCGGCTGACACGGCTCGATGTCTTGATTTGCAACGCCGGGATTTCCGCCAACGGGAAACTGGCCAGCCTCACGCTGACCGACTGGAACCGGGTGCTGACGACCAACCTCACGAGCGCCTTCCTGCTCGCCCGCGCCGCCGCCCCGCTGCTGCGCGCGACACGTGGCAGCATCATCACCATCGCCTCGACGCGCGCCCATATGTCCGAGCCCGATACCGAGGCCTACAGCGCCTCCAAGGGCGGGCTGCTGGCGTTGACCCATTCGCTCGCCGCAAGCCTTGGGCCGGAGGCGCGGGTAAACTGCATTAGTCCGGGCTGGATCAACACGCGTGGTACCCCATTGAGCGCGGCGGACCACGCCCAGCATCCGGCCGGGCGGGTCGGCATCCCCGAGGAAATCGCGGCGATGGCCGCCTTCCTCGCCGGGCCGGAGTCCGGCTTCATCACCGGCGCCGAATTCGTCGTCGATGGCGGGATGACGCGGAAGATGATCTACGTGCCGTAGGGCGTGCCCCAGGTCTCCGCGAAGGCCACCTTCTCCAGCGACGCACGGCCGACCGGGCCGAACTTGCCCATTGGGTAGCCGATCGGCAGGATCGCGTAGGAGTTCACGCCCGGCGGCAGCCCCATCGCGGCATCGGCTTCAGCCGCAAACATCGTGTGGCGGGTCGTCAGCGTCGAGGCGAGGCCAAGCGCGCGGGCGGCCAGCAGCATGTTCTGCACCGCCGGATAGACCGAGGCGCCGGCGGTGCGGCCGGGGGTGGCCGCGCCATCCTCCTGGCAGACGACGATCCACACCGGGGCCTCGTGGAAATGGTCCGTGAGGTATTCCACCGCGGCGTGCTGGCGGGCGTATTTCTCGGGCGTCACGCCCGGCGGCGGCGCGGAGGTGGCATAGCGCGGGCCGATCACCTCGTCATAGGCGCGCTTGTAGAGCGCCTGCACCTTCTGCTTCACCGCGACGTCCTTGATCACCAGGAACTTCCAGCGCTGGTAATTACCGCCGCTCGGCGCGCAGATGCCGGCCTCGAGGATCTGGCGCACCAGCGCCTCCGGCACCGGATCGGGCTTGATGCGGCGCATCGCGCGGGTGGTGCGGATAATCTCGAACAGGTCGGTCTCGCTCATGGCTTGGCTCCGTGTTGCGCCGCCGAACGCTCCAGCAGGGCGCGGACCGCATGCAGGTCCGGCACCACATGAAGGCAGAGGCCGCGGATTTCCTCGTTGGGGGGCAGCATGTCCGGCACCATCACCGCCATCGTTCCCGCCGCATGAGCGGCCCGCACGCCGACATGGCTGTCCTCCACCGCGAGGCAGGCGCCCGGCGGCATGGCGAGCGCGGCGGCGGCCTTGTGGAACAGGGCGGGATGCGGCTTTGCCTCCTCCACATCGTCGCGCGTCAGCACCGCGACGAAGCGCGGCAGCAGGCCGGTTTTGCCGAGATTCTCCTCGGCATTGCGCCGATGCGAGGAGGTCGCCACCGCCACCGGCAGGCCGAGCGCATCGATCGCATCGAGTAATTCGAGCGTACCGGGCTTGAGCGGAATGCCGTTCTTCATCCGCTCGGTGCGATGGGCGACATAGACCGGGCTGAACGCCGCCTGATCGAACCGCGTGCCGAATTCGCCGTGCAGCAGGTCCATGCACTGCTTGCCGGGCAGGCCGATCATGGCGTGGATCAGCTTCTCCGACAGGTGGAACCCCATATCCTCAAGGGCGGCGAACATCGAGCCGACATAGATCGTCTCGGTGTCGAGGATGGTGCCGTCCATATCTAGGAGAACGGCGCGGATGGGGTGCGGGAATGGCATGATCAGTCCCCCACTACCACCGTGGTCCCATCGACGCCAACCACCCGCAGCACCACGCCCGGAACCGGCATCGCCGCGCCATGGGCGAGCCGCGCCGTCCAGTCACTATCGCCCACCCGCACGCGCAGCCCGACATCATCGGCCGTCAGCACCCGGGCCTTGCGGCCGACCAGCCCCGCCTGGGCGGTGTTCAGCACGGCGGACTTGCGCATGCCCCGCAGCCGCAGGCCGGCAGAGAGCGAAACGGCGGCAAACACTGCATAGGCGACGACCTGCCAGCCAATCCCGGGCTCGAACCACAGCGTCACGCCGCCGGTGCCGATGGCGGCGAGGCCGAGCCACATCATGAACACCCCCGGCGCCAGCACCTCCACCACCAGCAGCACCACGCCGCCGACCAGCCACCACAGCCCCGGCTGCATCGCTCAGCCCCCCACCGGCGGCACCGAGCCGGCCGCCCGCGCCACGGCCGCGGCCACCGGCGGCGCCCGCAGCAATTCCATCGCCTGGGCGATCCCGCCGGCCATCGCGGTCGCCTCCATCGGCACCACCACCAGCCGGCTCGCCGGCGAGGCGGCCATGGCGGAGAAGGCCTCGACGTATTTCAGCGCCACGAAATAGCGCAGCGCCGGCTCGCCACCGGCGGCCGCCGCCTCGGCGACCATCCGCGTCGCCACCGCCTCGGCCGAGGCGAGGCGTTCGCGCGCCTGGGCCTGGCGCTCGGCGGCGAGTTGCACGCCCTCGGCCTCCAGCACCTTGCTTTGCTTCTGCCCCTCCGCCCGCAGAATCGCCGCCTCGCGCTCGCCATCGGCGCGCATCACGGTGGCGCGGCGTTCGCGCTCGGCGGTCATCTGCTTGTTCATCGCCTCGATCAAATTGGCCGGCGGCTCGATCCGCCGCAGTTCGACGCGGCTGACCTTCACCCCCCAAGGCTCCGTCGCGCCATCGAGGATGGTCAGCAGCTGGGTGTTGATCCGCTCGCGCGAGGAAAGCGCAGCATCGAGTTCCAGCTCACCCACCACGGCGCGGATATTGGTCATCGCCAGCGTCGAGAGCGCGGTGGTCAGCGACTGCACCTGATAGGCCGCCTTCTCCGCCTCCATCACCCGGAAGTAGATCACCCCGTCCACCGTCACCGTCGCGTTGTCCTTGGTGATGACGGACTGCTCGGGGATATCCTGCACCTGCTCCTGCACGTTCAGCTTGCGGCCGATGCGGTCGATGAAGGGGACAATGAAATTCAGGCCGGGGTTGAGCAGCCGGGTGAAGGCGCCGAACCGCTCGACGGTCCAGAGCTGCCCCTGCGGTACCGTCTTGGCGCCGGCAAACACCGTCACCACCACGAGCACCAACACGACAGCCCAGAACACTGTCATACCGTTTGCCATCGCGTATCTCCCGCGGCCATGCCGGCCGCTGCCCGCAGGATAGCACGCCCTCGTTCCGTGCGGGAGTGCAACGCGCCCCGCCGATTCATCCTTTGTTTTCCCGCCCGTCGTCTTGTGCCGCGGCGATGCGAGGAGACGACATGCGGCCAATCCCCGATCCACCGGCCGAGCGCCTCTGGCACCTCGAGGGGGTGCGCGGCCTCGCCTGCATCCAGGTGGTCACCCTGCATGCCGCCGGCTGCTTCCTGCCCGGGCTGGTCGAGGGGCCGGCGCCGGCCTGGATGCTCGCCATCCGCCAATCGCCGCTGCGGCTGCTGTATGACGGGGACCTCGCGGTGTTCCTGTTCTTCGTGCTCTCCGGCCACGTGCTCGCCGCCCCCTTCCGCCGCGCCGCTGGCAATCCGGGCGGACTGCTCGCCGGTCGGCTGGTGCGCTTCGCCGTGCCGGTGCTGCTGGCGGTTTCCCTGGGATTCGCCGTCGCCCGCGCCGCACCGAACCTGGCGCGCGAGGCGGGGGCGCTGCTGGGCGCCGGCTGGCTGAATGGCGGCCTGCCCGCAGCCACGCTCGCCGGCGCCCTGCGCGATGCCCTGTTGAACGCGCTGGTGCTCGGCTATCGCGACCTCTCCGCCCTCTCCCCCTGGCTCGGCGACGCAATCGCGCCGGCCACCGACAGTCTCGACCCACCATTGTGGACACTGAGCGTGGAGATGCAGGGCTCGCTGCTGGTGCTCGGCCTCACCCAGATCGAGCGCCGCGCGCCAGGTCTGCTCAAGGGCATAATCGCGCTCACGGCACTGCTGACCCTGCGCAGCCCGCTGCTGTGCTTCCTCGCCGGTTATCTCTGCGCCGGCCCGCGCAGCATCCGCCTGCCGCGGCTTACCCTCGCCGCCACCGCCCTCGCCGCTTATCTTGGCGCCGAGCCCCTCGCCGAATGGTGCACCACGCACGCCCTGCCGATGCTGCCAGCACTCGCCCCCGGCCTGCTGCTGCGCGGATGGGTGGCGATCCTGATCTTCCCGCTCCTGCTGCACGGCCCAACTCTGCGACGATGGCTCGCCGCCGCCCCCTGGCGCCGGGCCGGAGCCCTCTCCTTCCCGCTCTACCTCGTGCATTGGCCGGTAATGTTCGGCCCCGGCGCCGCCGCGCTGCTGACCATCGCACCCTCGCTCGGCCCCAACGCGGCCGGCGCCTTGGCGGCGCTGTCCGCCATCCTGCTGGCCCTCGCCCTCGCCGTCCCCTTCGCACGGATCGACCGCGCGGCGCTGGAACTCGGCCGCCAGATCCGCGAAACATGGCCCGGTCAAGAAATCTTTAACGCCGCCGCACAAAGCCGGGCCCGCTAAGCCTGTCCTTAACATGACCGGTGCGAAACGGGGCGTCGCAACGCCTGCGCCGCCCCCCAACCTCCCCAAGGCCCGGTCATGAGACGCCTGCTGGCTTCCGCATCGCTCGCCGCCTCGCTCCTGCTGCCCTGCATCGCCGGCGCCACCCCGCGCGTCGCGGTCTATGGCGGCACTGATGGTGTCTCCGCGACGCACCACATCGCCGACGAACTCACCGCCACCGGCGCCTTCAACTCCGTCACCATCCTCAACGGCAGCGAAACCACCTCGGCGCTGGCCGGGTTCAATTCCATCCTGTTCTACACCAATGTCGGCGGCGACAGCGCCTTCGCCAACAAGATGACCACCTACGTCAACAACGGCGGCCATCTCGTCGATGCCACCTTCCTCCAGCAGGCCGATGCGATGGGCGGCACCAACTCGCTCGCCACCCTCGCCCCCCTGGTGCCCTTCTCCGGCTATGGCGGCAACTACATCACCCAGGTCTCGATGGTGAACCCCACCCCGACCGACCCGCTGATGCAGGGCGTCGGCAGCCTGTCGGCCTTCTATCATGACCGCACCAGCCTCGCCCCCGGCGCCCGCCTCGTCGCCTCCTGGTCCGATGGCACGCCACTGGTCGCGGTGAGCACCAGCGGCGTGGTCGGCATCAATCTCTTCCCGAATGACGCCTATGGCTACGTCTACGGCGACTACGTGCAGCTCTTCACCAACGCGCTGGGCGGCACTTCGCAGAGCTTCGCCATCGCCTCGGCATCCGCCAACCCGGTGCCGGAACCCGGCGCCATCTCGCTGATGATCGGCGCCCTCACCTTGGGCGCCACCCGCCTGCGCCCCCGCTGGCGCCAGGCCCGCCGCGGCTAGCCCTATCAAGGGTCCGACAGCACGATTTTCGCGCGCTGATCCCGCCTGATTTCCACCATCGCCGCCGCCACCGCGCTGCGCACCTCACCGCTGCACAACGGCCCGTCGAACGCCGCCACCAGCTCGCGCCGCACCGTGATCACCTGGCCCTGCACCGACCATTGCGCGGTATAGGTAAAGAAGGGCTGGCGGATCGTGCGATCCTTCGGCAGGCGCACGGGCTGGCGGCCCTCCGGCACCTCAAGCCGCAGCGTCTCCACCTGCCGGCCGGAAAAACACGGCGTCGCCTCGCTCACCGGCAGGGTCGGGCGGTTGAGCGGGCCGAGATAGTAGTCGCCAGGCCGGATCAGCAGCAGCAGCCCGAGCGGCGGGGCGAAACTGTCGCCCTCCAGCACCTCCGGCAGCGGATCGAGCCTGAAGCGCCCATCCACCGCATAGCGCGCCTCGAACCCGTCGGGCGGCGGAAAGGCGAACACCCCGGTTCCCTCCTGCCCCATCGAACTGAGCTGCCGCCGCGCCGCGCCCTCATGCCCCGCCGTCTGCACCCAGCGGGCCGCCAGCCGCAACGCGATCGCCGCCGGGCCAGTGCCCTCCACCCGCGTGGTGCCGAACATCGCGCCATCGAGCTGCATATGCGCATCCGTCACCGCCGAGATTTCCGCCAGCCCCGGCGGCAGCAGCGGCATCCGGCGCACCACCTCGCCCGCGCCCCCCACCAGCACGATTGGCTTGCCATATTCCTGGAACGGCAGCATGCCGAAGGGCGCCATCGCCGTGGTGGTGTCCGCGTAAAGGTCGAACTCCGGCAGGTATGAAATCACGTGGTTCAACTGCGCGATGGTCGGCGCCTCGCTCAGCGTATAGGCGTTGTCGAGGTTGATCATCACCGTCTGCGCCACGATGCCGCGCGCCTTCAGCAGCGCCTCGAACAGCACCGTATGGTCCTTGCAGTCGCCATAGCCATTGGCCAGCACCTCGTCCGCGCTGTGCGGCACCACCCCGCCGGAGCCGAGATACAGCGCGACGTAGCGAATGCGCCCACTCACCCATTCGTAGATCGCCCGCGCCTGCGCCCTTCGGTCCTCGATGCCGGCGGTGATCTCGTCGGCCTTGGCCTGCACCCGCGGCGTCACCGTGGCCGCGCCCCCGGCACGCGCCGCATAGGCCTGGGCCAGCGCCGCATAGTCGGGGAAGCTCGAGATAAACAGCCGCGGCAGCCGATCCCATGAGGAAACGGCCGCCAGATCCTCCGCCACCACATCGGTCGCCCGATAGCGCCACACATAGAGCGTCTTGCCGTCCTGCTCGCTCACCGTGCCGATCAACCCATGCGCCTCGGATTGCAGCCGGTACCCGGCAGGCGCCGTGACTCGGATTTCCACATCCTCGAAGGCGGTGGTGCGGGCGAAATTGGCGATCCAGGTGAACTGCCCGGGGAACAGCGGCACCGTCTGCTCCTCGCGATAGGTCAGCACCTCCGTGTCGTTCTCCGCGAGATCGGGGAACACCACCACCTTCTGCTGGATATCGTGGAACACCGGCACATTGGGCACCCCCGGCGCCATCTGCACCCGGACCTGGCTCAGATCGGCATCGATCCGCGTGCCATTGGTCTTCACCGTATAGGCTTCCAGAATATCGAGCGTGCCGAGGCTCGGATTGAACCCGATCGGAAATTG
Organism: uncultured Rhodospirillales bacterium; assembly: GCA_903865895.1. Taxonomy (GTDB): domain Bacteria; phylum Pseudomonadota; class Alphaproteobacteria; order Acetobacterales; family Acetobacteraceae; genus CAIYPH01. The sequence goes on from CAIPLM010000376.1 coordinate 12,470, forward strand.
CCCGATCTGCGCCGCCGCCGCCCGGCTCGACGGGCTTTGCCGGCGATGCTGCAAAATGGTCGCCGTGCCATCCGCCCGCACCTCGATCGTCACCGTCATGCGCTGCACGGTGATCGACGGCTGCACCGCCCGCGCCGGCAACGCCGCAAGCAAAATGAAAGCCAAGGCGGCAAGCGGCAGCGAAGCCCGGATCATGCAACATCTCCCGAATGCCGGGAGTGTGCCGTGCCGCATCGCAAAAGGGAAACGCGCCGTGGCGATATGCCACGCGCTTTGGCCTCCGCCCGGAGGGGCGGAGGTTGCCTATGGAGGATGAGAACGCACGCAACACGCGCAAAGGCCCGGCACGCGGACATGGCCGCAACAGCCTGAAGACCGGCCGAAGCGCCGGACGCGCGATGGGCGAGTCCACGCGCGGCGGAAACACGCTCCGGCGCGTGCGCAGCTTCCGCACCGCGTGCCCCCGAACGGAACGCCGAGCTGCACCGCGCACGGACTCCGCGCGCCCCGTGACGACACGCCGCCGCCGAACCCGCCTGGGCATCACCACAACAGGCACAACCGGCCCCGCCGCAATCCGCGCCATCAACGCCACGAAATCCCGCCCCCATTGCGTGAGCATGGCATGCAACGCCCGCCCGCCCGGCATGAACCGCCACAGCCCCCAGGGTGTCAGAAGCGCCGCCAGCAACCCGGCCACGGCTTCCCCCAGCAGAACCGCGGGATGCGGTTCGGCCTGGGGAGGCTCAGCGGAGGGGTCACACGTCTTCATGACGTATAAAATATCCTGTCAGTTAATTCGAATCAAGGAAAAAAGATCGTCTGAAGCAAATAAATCCTCTCATACGATTCTCTTGCCGGAACACCCACTGCAGAACACCTTTCCACCCCCGAACGCCGGAGACGCAGAATGGCCCGATCATCCGATGCCCGGATATAGAAGGCTGGCGGCGCTCGGCCTGCGGAAACCGTCCGGATCACGGCGCGGCAGCCCCCTGCACACGCCCACCATGCTGCGCCTCTGGGCCTATTGGGTGATCTTCTTCATCCTGACGAGCCTGAGCCTCAATCTGGGTAGCGTCCGCGTTGGTGGTGGAAATTCAAGCGGCTTGAGGGTGTCGATCGGGGTGGCCATCGGATCGTGTGGCTAAGGTGGAGTTGCGAAGCTTCAACCCGAACCGACGAGGACCCGATGACCGAGGATAGATTACC
>CAIPLM010000377.1 GCA_903865895.1 uncultured Rhodospirillales bacterium
CCAGCATGACGTAACTCGGCATTCGGCACCTCCAGGTTGTAGCGGCGGCCCTCAGAGCATAACGGAGGGCAGCCAGAGTGCGATTTGCGGCACGAAAGCGACGACGAGAATGAGCGCGAACCACCACAGCACGAAGGGCAGCAGCAGCTTCAGCGTGGACGCGAAGGTGACGCCGCCGATCCGGCAGCAGATCATCGCCACGATCCCAGTCGGCGGCATCACCGCGCCGAGCACCAGGGTCATCAGCACCAGGCAGCCGAAATGCACGGGGTCGTAGTGGAAGGATTTGGCGATGGGTTGCAGCACCGGCACGCTCAGGATCATCGCCGGCACCGTCTCCACCAGCCCGCCAAGGAACAGCAGGAAGGCGAGGATGATGATCAGCGCCACCTTGGGATTATCGGTGATCGCCGCCAACCCGTGCAGCGCCACCTCGGCCGTGCCGGCGCGCGCCAGCACCCAGCCGAACAGGCCCGCCCCCGCCAGCGTCACCAGCACCGAGGCCGAGACCGAAGCCGCGTTGAAAAACAGGTGATACAGCACCTTCGGGGTGAATTTCCGCTCGATCAGCCCGTAGATGAAGCCATACCCGGCCGCGACACCCGCCGCCTCGGTGGGGGTGAAGGCGCCCGAGACGATGCCGCCCAGGATGATCGCCGGCATGATCGCCGCCGGGATCACGCGCAGGCAGGCGGACCCGAACTCCGCCACCGTCGCCCGCTTCGCCGCCTTGCCGCCGTAGCGGGCGGACATGAAATAGGCCACCACCATCATGCCAAGCCCGGCCAGCACGCCGGGCACCGCGCCGGCCAGCAGCAGCCCGCCGATCGAGACATTGGTGATGGAGCCGTAGATCACCGCCACGATGGAGGGCGGGATGATCGGCCCCATCAGGGCTGCCGAGGAGGTGACGGCAACGGCGAATTCCGCCTTGTAGCCGTCCCGCTTCATCGCCGGGATCATCATCGAGCCGATCGCCGCCGCATCGGCCGCCGCCGAACCCGAGATCGCCGCCATGAACATGTTGGTGAGGATATTGGCGTGCGCCAGCCCGCCGCGGATATGGCCAAGCAGCGCGCCGGTGAAGCGCACCAGCCGCTCGGTGATCCCTCCGGTATTCATCAACTCCCCGGCGAGAATGAACAGCGGGATGGCCAGCAGGGAGAAATTATCGAGCGCCGCATAGAATTGCTGGGCCAGCAAAAGCAGCGGCACCTGCCCCTCGATCGCCAGCGCCACCACCGCCGAGAGCGCCATGGAGTAGGCGATCGGAAAGCCCGCGAACATCAGGCCGAGAAACAGCCCGATCATGATCGCCGCGTTCATACCGGCTCACCGTCGAGCGCGGCCAGATGCGGCGTGGCCGGCCGGCGCAGCATCGAAAGCACGAACAGCGCCTGCAAAAACGCACCGATCGGGATCGCGCCATAGACCGCCCACATCGGCAGATCGAGCGAAGCGGAGGTCTGCATCATGCTGCGCCCGGCGAACTGGATGCCGGTGATCATCAGGATCACCATGAAGACGATCATCAGCACATCGAGCGCCAGGTCGAGCCGGCGGCGCGCCACCGGCGGCAGCAGGTTCTCCACCACGTCGATGCGGATATGCGCCCGGTCCCGCGCCACCAGCGCGGAGCCGAGCAGCACCGACCACACCATGCTGAACCGCACCGCCTCCTCCGCCCAGAACAGGCTCTCATTCAGCAC
>CAIPLM010000378.1 GCA_903865895.1 uncultured Rhodospirillales bacterium
CGTGGTTGCAACCACGGAGTAGGCCCCCTTTCTCTTTCAGCGTCCTCTTATACGGATGGGGTCTGGGGGATCATCCCCCAGCGGGGTCAAGGGGCAGAGCCCCTTGCCTTCCTTCCCAACGGCATTGCCCAGCGAGGGGCGGCATCAGCCTCCGCGCGTCTCGCGCGCCTGGGTGGCGAGGATGTCGACGCGGTCGTTCATGGGGTTGCCGGAGTGGCCGCGGACCCATTTCCATTCGATGGCGTGGGGTTTGGCGGCGTCGAGGATGCGGCGCCAGAGGTCCATGTTTTTCACCGGATCGCCGGCGGCGTTGCGCCAGTTTTTGCGCACCCAGCCGGTATGCCAGCGGGTAATGCCGTTTTTGAGGTATTCGCTGTCGGTATGCAGCACGATTTTGCACGGGCGTTTGAGCGCCTCGAGTGCGGCGGCGGCGGCGGTGAGTTCCATGCGGTTATTGGTGGTTTCCGCCTCGTAGCCGGAGAGTTCGCGCTCCACGCCGCGGAAGCGCAGCACGGCGCCCCAACCGCCCGGGCCGGGATTGGGTTTGCAGCCGCCGTCGGTCCAGATTTCGACGTGTTCGGGGGCGGTTTCGTCAGATGCCATAGGCGTGCTCGTCGCGCGCGGCGAGGTGGAAGCGCAGACGGCGGACGTATTCCAGCGGGTCCTTGCGGGTCACCATCGCGTCGGGCGGGGTGTTGATCCAGTCGTAGAGGCGGGTGAGGGCGAAGCGGATGGCGGCGCCCTGGCAGAGCACCGGCAGGGCGGCGCGCTCGGCGGCCGAGAGAGGGCGGGTGGCCTCGTAGGCGGAGAGCAAGGCGCGCGCCTTGGTGACGTTGAAGGAGAGGTCCTGCTCAAAGCACCAGGCGTTGAGGCAGATGGCGATGTCGTAGGCGAGGATATCGGTGGCGGCGAAGTAGAAGTCGATCAGCCCGGAGAGCTTTCCATCGAGGAAGAAGACGTTGTCCTGGAACAGGTCGGCGTGGATATGGCCGACCGGGAGGCCTTGCGGCCAGGCGGCAAGAATGCGGCCGAGGGCGGCGGGCAGTTCGATCGAGAGGCCCGGCTGCACCTTGTCCGCGCCGTCACCGCAGCGCAGTAGCAGGGGCTGCCAGCCGGCTGGGCCGAGTGCGTTCGGTCGGGTCGCCGCATAGCCGGTGCCGGCGACGTGCAGCGCGGCGAGGGCGGCGCCGAGCGGGCCGCAATGCTCCTGGCGCACCCGGCGCGGCCAGACGCCGGGCAGGAAGGTGGTGATGGCGGCATGGCGGCCGCACAGCATGCGTAAGGCGGCTCCATCCCGCGCCCGAACCGGTTGCGGGCAGACGATGCCGCGCCCGGCGAGATGCTCCATGAGGCCGAGGAACCAGGGCAGTTCGGCGGGGTTCACCCGCTTTTCGTAGAGGGTGAGGATGAAATCGCCGCCGGTGGTGCGCAGCTGGTAGTTGCTGTTCTCCACCCCCTCGGCGATGCCACGGAAGGCGACCATGCCGCCGATGTCATAATCGGCCAGGAAGGCGGCGAGCGCCTCGTCGGAGACTTCGGTGTAGACGGCCATGGTTCAGTCGGACAACGGCGCGGGGAGCTTGAAGGTTATGTCTTCCTTGGTGACGATGCGCTCCTCGATGGTGAGCGTGAAGCGCTCGCGCAGCCGGGCGATCAACTGGTCCACCAGCACCTCGGGCGCCGAGGCGCCGGCGGTAATGCCGAGAGTTGTGACGCTGTCGAGCACCGACCAGTCGAGGTCGGCCGCCTTGGGCAGCAGGATCGCCCGCGCCGCGCCGGAGCGCTCGGCCACCTCGCGCAGACGGAGCGAGTTGGAGGAATTCGGGCTGCCGATGACGATTACCAGCTCGCTCTCGGGCGCGATGGTCTTCACCGCGGCTTGGCGATTGGTGGTGGCGTAGCAGATATCTTCCTTCTTCGGCCCGCGGATCATCGGGAATCGGACCCGCAGGGTGTCGACGATCTCAGCGGTATCGTCGACCGAGAGGGTGGTTTGGGTGATGAAGGCCAGGCGGGTGGGATCAGCGGGCTGAACGCTGCGCGCTTCTTCGGCATTCTGGATCAGCGTCATCGCGCCGGCAGGCAGCTGGCCCATGGTGCCTTCCACCTCGGGATGGCCGGCGTGGCCGATCATGAGGATATGCACCTGGTCTGGCCCGCCATCGGCGAAGTGCCGCTCGGCCTCGCGGTGGACCTTGGAGACCAGGGGGCAGGTGGCATCGAGATAGGTGAGGCCGCGGCGCTGTGCCTCGGCGGGCACGCTCTTGGGCACCCCGTGGGCGGAGAACACCACTTGGGCGTCGGCCGGCACTTCGGTGAGCTCATCGACGAAGACGGCGCCCTGTTTCTCGAGGTCCTCCACCACCGTGCGGTTGTGCACGATTTCATGGCGGACATAGACAGGCGCGCCGTAGCGGCGCAAAGCCTCCTCGACTACACGTATCGCGCGATCGACGCCGGCGCAGAATCCGCGGGGGCCAGCCAGCAGCACCCGCAGTGCGGGCTTATTCGTCATGTCGTTTGGCATGTTGTCCATGGATCAGGGTGGCCGCACTATGCCCAAGCTCGCCGCCTCAAACAATCACCCCAACCCGCCTGCCACCCAGAAAGCCCGGAGTACCTGATGACGAACCCCGCCGAGCCCTCCACCTTCCAGCGCATGGCGGGCCGCGCCGCCCCCGCGCTTGCGGCGGTTTTCTCTTTCGGGCTGCTCGCCGGCTGCAGTGCTCCGGCCGACAAGTTCCCGCCGGCATGCCCGCAATTGAAGCTGCTGCGTGACACTGCGGACCTTACGCGGGTCCGGGGCGCCGGCACGGATATCTCGGATCTGATTATCGACGCGCGGATCGACGCGATTCCCGCCACCTGCTCGGACGGGCCGAAGGGCAGCGTGCTGGCCAAGATCAAGGTGTTGATGACCGCGGCACGCGGCCCGGCGGCGACCAGCGCGGCGGTGGCACTGCCCTATTTGGTGACGGTGGCGCTCGGCGAGCAACTGATTGAGCAGCAGTATTTCGTCGCCGCCGGCAGCTTCCCGTCCAATGTTGACCGGGTGAGCGTGACCGGCGACGAAATTGAGTTGCAGATCCCCGTCACCCCCGAGCGGGCGGCGAGTGCCTACACGATATATGTGAGCTTCCGCCTGACCGCCGCCGAACTGGCCTATAACCGCAGCCACCGGAAGTAGGGGGGCTGGCTGACGGACGCCTTTGGGAAGCATCACGTCGGAGGCAGTACGACAGTGAGGTGATGGGACGATATCGGGCCTGACAGCCCACGCTTGCCGCGCTGCCTCAGGGGGGACGAGAGCAGTATCCGTGCTGATGGAATCACGGATACCGCTCTACCTCTTTGTTTCGGCGAGCAATTTTAGCCGGGCGGCGTTGCCGCCGGATCGGCTATTGCTACAGCCTTCTTTGGCTTCCACCGCCGCCCTATCCCCAGTGCCTCACTATGTTACCGCATCTGGGGAGGCCGATTTGTCGAATGGCCGGTGCCTCAGCTCAAACTCCCCGGATAATCCTGCCAGATACTCTCCGCCAGCCGCAAATGCGTCGCGGCCGGGAAGGTCGCGTGCCAATGCGCGGCCACCGCCCGGGCGGGCGCGGTCCACACGCCCGGGCGGCCCGTCGCATACCCCAGGAACGCGTCGAGCAAAGCGAGGCGGTGGCTCCAGCCGATATGCTGGGGGTGCAGCACCATGCTGAACATGCGGCCGCGCTTGTATTGGGCGTCGAACTCGGCGCGCCAGTTGCGGGCGAGGAAGTCGGCGTGTTCCAGGCCGGTGCCTTTGGCAGGGAACAGCAGGAACCACTGGTCGTCGAAGTGGTAGTAGTAGGGCATGGCGAGGATGGCGCGTTTGGTCGCGAAGTCGGTCACCCACCAATGCGGGATGTCGTCGGCCGGGCTGTTGCCGAAGTAGCGGTAGCCGGCTTCCAGCAGCAGATCCATGGTGTTGGGGCTGATGGTACCGACCGCGAAGGGGTCTTCCGGACGGGGCAGGGAATACCAGCCGGTAGGCGTCTTGCCGGTGATCTCGGCGATGGTGGCTGAGGTGGCGGCGATGCGGCGGGCTTCCTCGTCGCGTGGGAGGTTCGTCACATCTTCGTGGCGGAAGCCGCCGGCGGCGATTTCATGGCCGGATTTCGCGAGCGCCCGCACGCTCTCCGCCTGGGCGGCGGCGATGACGGCGGGGAGGACGAAGGTGGCTTTGATGGCGTGGCGATCGAGCACGCCGAGCAGTTGCTCCAGCCCGTCGCCGGCGCCGAAACGGGCCTGGTTGGCGGCGAGGTCGGCGGCGGTGATGCCGGCGGGGCCGCGGGCGACGCTCATGTCCACCACCACGGTGAAGGCGCAGTGGCGGCCCTCGGGCCAGGTGACCTCGGCGTCGGTCAGCGAGCGTTCGTCGGAGATGGTGTAGCGGTCTTTCCAGGGCATCAGCGGGTCTCCCCATGCGTGAGGCAGTGGCGGGCGAGGTCCTCGCAGGTGGGGAACCAGACGCCGGGCAGGGTTTTCATGCGGGCGATCAGCCGGTCCAGCATCGCCACGCGCAGTGCGCGGCCGGAGACGAAGGGGTGCATGCAGATATTGAGGTAGCCGCCCTTCTGATACTCGCGCTCGAAGGCCTGCCACCAGAGGTCCTCCACTCGGTCGGTATCGGAGAGGCGCTGGGCGGGGTTGGAGCTGCCGAGCCAGGCGAAGCTGTAGTACATCGCGTCGTCGATGGCGTAGTGGAAGGGCAGGTTGAGGATTTCGCCGCCCGAGGCATCGGTGTCGTAATAGGGCAGTTGGTCGGCCGCGCCGTGGGAATTGTAGATCAGGCCCATCTCGGTCAGCAGTGTGTGGCTGTGCCAGCTCCGGCTGCCGACCGGGCGTTTGCCGCCGACACGCTCCAGCGCATCGAGGGCGCGGGTGAGGTGGTCGCGCTCCAAAGCCGGGTCCTTGGGCACGTGGTGCTCCCACATGTGGTCGGCGAGTTCATGGCCACCGCGCACGGCGGCGCGCAGGGCCTGCGGGTAGAGCTCGCAGATGCGGCCGGGGGTGAAGATGGTGGCCTTCACGTCGTGGCTGTCGAACAATTCGAGCAGGCGCCAGATGCCGACGCGGCCGCCGAATTCGCCTTTGGCGAGTTGCATGGGCGGCTCGTTCATCAGCCGGCGCAGCAGCATGGCGTCAAAATCGAGGGTGAAATTGACGGCGAGGCGGGTGCCCTTGGGGTAGTGCAGGGCAGCGAGCCGGCGCTGGCGGCTGGCGGCGTCGCGCGCGGCCTGGGCCAGGGCATCACGCTCGCGCAGCAGGTCATCCATCATATCGGTGCGTCTCCCGGCGTTTCCTGGGGCGATGATAGGCGCGGGTTGCGGGCAAGGGGAGGGGTGACGCGCCGCGCCGGGCGCGCGATGATGGGGGCAACCAAAACGGGAGGAAGACGCCATGAGCACCGAATCGCCCCGCGCCCTGCTGCGCGCCCTGACCTTCACCGAGGGGCCGCGCTGGCACCAGGGGCGGCTGTGGTTCTCCGATTTCTACAGCCATCGCGTCATCGCGGTGACCCCCGAGGGGGTGGCGGAGACCATCGTCACCGTGCCGAACCAGCCCTCCGGGCTCGGCTGGCGGCCGGATGGCACGTTGCTGATCGTCTCCATGCTCGATCGCAAGCTGATGCGGCTCGATGGCGGGGTGCTGGTCGAGGTGGCCGATATGTCGGGCCTCGCCGGTGGGCCGTGCAATGACATGGTGGTGGACGCCGTCGGGCGTGCCTTCGTCGGTAATTTCGGCTTCGACCGCTACGCCGGCGAGGCCGAGCGGCCGGCGACCCTGGTGCGCGTGGAACCTGATGGCAGCTTGGCGGCGGCAACGACGGGGCTGATGTTCCCCAATGGCAGCGTCATCACGCCCGATGGGAAGCGCATGATCATCGCCGAGACCATGGGCCAGCGCCTCACCAGCTTCGCCCTCTCCGCCGACGGGCTGCTGTCGGACCGGACGGTGTTCGCTGACCTCAAGGGGCATTTCCCCGATGGCATCTGCCTCGATGCCGAGGGGGCGATATGGGTGGCCGATGCGCGGGGGCCGGCGCTGCTGCGGGTGCATGAGGGCGGGCAAATCAGCGCGCGCATCGCCATGCCGGAGGGGCGCCACGCTTTCGCCTGCATGCTCGGCGGCGATGACCGTCGCGATCTCTACGTCTGCTCGGCGCCGGGCAGCGGGCCGGCGGCGGCGGCTAAACGCCAGGCGGGTATCGATGTCGTACGGGTCGACGTTCCTGGGGCGGGCCTGCCATGACCGTCGATATGGGGCTGACGGGCAAGGTCGCCATCGTCACCGGCGGCGGCGCGGCGGGGGAGGGGATCGGCAACGGGCGGGCGGCCTGCATTCTGCTGGCGCGCGCCGGGGCCAAGGTGCTGGTGGTGGATCGCGATCTGGCGCTGGCCGAGCGGACGGTGGCGATGATCGCGGCCGAGGGCGGCACGGCGGCGGCGGCCAGCTACGACGTGACGGAATCCGCGCAATGCAAGGCGATGGTGGATGACGCGGTCGGCCGCTGGGGGCGGCTCGATCTGCTCGACAACAACGTGGGCATCGGCAGCCGCGGCAGCGTGGTGGAGGAGAGCGAGGAGACGTGGCATCGGGTGATGCGGGTGAACGTGGACAGCATGTTCCTCACCTGCAAGCACGCGATCCCCGCGATGATCGCCAGCGGCGGGGGAGCGATCGTCAATGTGTCGTCGATCTCGGCGCTGCGGCCGCGGGGGCTCACCACCTATACTGTCTCGAAGGGGGCGGTGATCGCGCTGACCCAGGCGATGGCGGTGGACCATGGCAAGGACGGTATTCGGGTGAACTGCGTGGCGCCCGGGCCGGTCTATACGCCGATGGTCTATAGCCGCGGCATGTCTGACGCCGCGCGGCGCAATCGCAAGACCGCCTCTGTGCTGGATATCGAGGGCACCGGCTGGGACATCGGCAATGCCGTGCGCTTCCTGCTGTCGGACCACGCGCGCTACATCACCGGCCACACGCTGGTGGTGGATGGCGGGACGACGCTGCGGGCGCCGGAGCGGGAGTCACAGGAGCATTAGGTTCCAAACACCAGTGCGGCGGCGCGCAGCGTGAGGACGAGCAGCACGATCGAGCTCAGGGTGAAGAGCGCGAACCGCACCATGATGACGTTCGCCGTCGCCTGCACCAGGCTGTGGACAATGCGCAGCGCGACGTAGAGCCAGGCGAGCCCGGTGGTCATCCCGCCGCCGGCGCCGAGCACGGCGAGGGTGATGGCCACCGCGTAGAACAGGGTCGGCTGTTCCATCAGGTGGTTGTAGTTATCGGCCTTCCACTGCACCTCGGGCGGCAGTTTGGCCAGCAGGGCCTTGCCGGCGCGCGGATCTGGCTTGATGCGGGCCGCCTGCATCGCGGGGATGCGGGTGGCGTACATCCAGCCCTGCATCACGAAGCTCCACAACACGAGGGCGATGACGGGGGCGAGGATGGGGCTCGGCATGGCGGGTCCTTTCGATGGCGGGGCGAGCCTAGCCGCCGGTCCCGATGGAGCACAATGCACCGGTTGACTTGCACCGACCGGTTGGTATGTTTTCGCCATGGCTGAAAGCAAACCCCTATCCAAGCCGCAATCCGCGCGGGAGCGTCTGCTGCTGGCGGCCTTTGGGTTGATCCGGAGCAAGGGGTTCAACGCCACCTCGGTCGATGATCTCTGCGCCGCCGCGGGGGTGACGAAGGGGGCGTTTTTCCATCACTTCCCCAGCAAGGAGGCGCTGGGGGCCGCGGCCGCCACGCATTGGGCGGCGGTGACGGCGCCGATGTTTGCCGCCGCGCCCTATCATGCGCCGGCCGATCCGCTGGAACGCGTGCTCGCCTATATCGATTTTCGCGCCGAGCTGATCAGCGGCACGCCCGCCGAGTTCAGCTGTGTCGCTGGCACGCTGGTGCAGGAGGTGTTCGCCACCAGCCCGACGATCCGCGCGGCCTGCGAGGCCGCGATTTGCGGCCATGCCGCGACGCTGGAGGCCGATATCGCCGCCGCCATGGCGGAGCATGGGGTGCGCGATGTCACCGCAGCGTCACTGGCGCTTCATACCCAGGCCGTGCTCCAGGGTGCCTTTATCCTCGCCAAGGCGAACGATGACGCCGCGGTGGCCCGTGACTCCGTCGCCCATCTGCGCCGCTACATCACACTGTTGTTCCAAGCCAAATCATCAGGAGGATCGTGACATGACCGACGCGCCGAGCCAGTTCATCTGGTACGAATTGATGACGACCGAGATCGACGCCGCCGCGAAATTCTACGGCGCGGTGGTCGGTTGGACGCTGCATGACAGCGGCATGCCAGGCTTCGACTATCGCATCCTGCATGCCGGCGACACGGCGATCGGTGGGATGCTCACCTTGCCCGAGGCCGCTGCCGCGGGTGGCATGAAGCCGGGCTGGTTCGGCTATATCAACGTGGCGGACGTCGATGCCTGCCTCGCCGCCGTCACCGCCGCGGGCGGCAGTGTCTGCATGCCGGCCAATGACATCCCCGGCGTCGGCCGCATCGCGATGATCCGCGATCCGCAGGGGGCGGCGATCTACGTGATGGCGCCGAGCGGCACAGGGCCGAGCACCGCCTTCGCGCCGGGCAAGCCTGGCCATTGCGGCTGGAACGAGTTGCACGCCGCGGACGGGCAGGCGGCGTTCAGCTTCTATAGCGTGCAGTTCGGCTGGAGCCTGTCCTCCGAGATGGATATGGGGCCGATGGGCAAGTACCTGCTGTTCAATGCCGGTAGCGAGATGATCGGCGGCATGATGACCAGCCCGAACATGCCGCACCCGGCCTGGCTGACCTATTTCATGGTGGATGACATCACTACCGCCCAGGTGCGCGTCGCCGATGCCGGCGGCTCGGTGATCCATGGCGCGAGGGAAGTGCCGGGCGGCGCCTGGGTGGTGAATGGGATTGATCCGCAAGGCGTGATGTTCGCCCTCGTCGGCCCGAAGCTGACGTGATGGCGGAGGCCGATCGGCTCGCCCCCTGCCTGTGGTTCAATGGCCAGGCCGAGGAGGCGGCGCGGTTCTATACTGCGCTGTTTCCCGGGGGCGGGATCACCAAGGTGTCGCGCTACGGCAGCGGGGCGCCGTTCCCGGCCGGCACCGCGCTGGTGGTGGAGTTCACCTTGTTCGGGCGGCGCTTCCAGGCGCTGAACGGCGGGCCGCAGTACAGCTTCACCCCGGCGATCTCGCTCTCGGTTGCCTGTGCGGATACGGCCGAGGTGGATCGCTGCTGGGAGGCGCTGACCGAGGGGGGCGAATCCGGGCGATGCGGCTGGCTGAAGGATCGCTTCGGCGTGTCCTGGCAGGTGGTGCCGGATGGGCTCGGCACCCTGCTGGGCGACCCCGACCCGGCGCGCGCGCGCCGGGCGATGCAGGCGATGATGGGTATGCGTAAACTCGACCTCGCCGCCATGCGCGCGGCCGCCGAAGGAGAGGGCTGATGACAGACGTGCCGCATGAACTTGCCGTCGAACGCTCTATCGATGCGCCGCCTTCGGTCGTCTGCCGCACGGTCGCTGATCAACCGGCCGCGGCGGAGGCGTGACGCGCATGAGGTGGATGATCCTTGCGGCGGCGCTGCTGTGGGCCGGTGCCGCCCAGGCGCAGATGACGCCGGTTGGCCTATGGCGCAGCATCGATGACAAGACGGGCGAGGCCAAGGCGGAAATCCGCATCACTGCCAACGCGGCGGGCGTGCTCAGCGGGCGCATCGAGCGGGCCTTGGTGGCCGGCGGGGAGCCGATCTGCACTAGGTGCACCGATGACCGGAAGGACAAGCCGAAGATCGGCATGGAGATCATCCGCAACGTGCGAAAGGCTGCCGACAAGCCGGTGTGGGAGGATGGCGAGGTGCTCGATCCCGATAATGGCAGCACTTACACGCTGCGCCTGACGCCGGTCGAAGGCGGCGCGAAGCTCGAGGTGCGTGGCTCGCTGCTGTTCTTCTTCCGCACCCAGACCTGGGTGCGCGTGCAGTAGGGCTCAAGCGGCGCGTTCATGCCCGGCGTGCGGCGGGCGGGGTTGCGCCGGATCGTGCCACGGGTGCACATCCCCGGCATGACCCCGGCCCGTGCGCGGCCAGGGCGACTGGAGCGAACGCCATGAGCAAGAAACCCCGCGGCCGTCTGTTTTTCGCCAATCCCGGCCCGACCAACATCCCCGACAGCATCCTGCACGCCCAGGCGCATCATGCCGTCGATTTCATGGATGCTGACTTCATCGCTCTCTATAACCGCTGCGTCGACGGGCTGAAGCGGGTGTTGCGGACGGAGCAGACCCTGTTCTTCTACACCGGCTCCGGCCACGCCGCCTGGGAGGCGAGCCTGGTGAACGTGCTGTCGCAGGGCGATACCATCCTCATCATCGAGACCGGCAATTTCTCGGAATCCTGGGGCCGCATGGCCGCCGCCCTCGGCATCAAGGTGCAGACGGTGGCCGCCGATTGGCGCTTGGGCGTGGATGTCGATGCCGTGCGCGCCGCGCTGGCCGCCGATACCGGCCATGTGATCAAGGCCGTCTGCGCCGTGCATAACGAGACCGCGACTGGCATGGTGCTGCCGATCCAGGCGATCCGCGCCGCGATCGACGCCGCCGGCCACCCCGCGCTGCTGCTGGCCGATACCATCTCCTCGCTCGGCTCGATCGATTTCCGCTTCGACGAATGGGGCATCGACGTCGCGGTGGGCGGGTCGCAGAAGGGGCTGATGCTGCCGACTGGCCTGTCCTTCACCGCCGTGTCGGGCAAGGCGATGGAGGTGCACAAGACCTCGACCCTGCCCAAGGCCTATTTCAATTGGACGGCGATGCTGACGCGACCGCACAAGAGCTTCATCGGCACCGTGCCGACCAGCTTCTTCTACGGGTTGCAGGAGGCGCTGCGCATGATCCATGACGAAGAGGGGCTCGCCGACGTGCTCGCGCGCCACACCCGCCTCGGTGAGGCGGTGCGGCGCTGCGTGAACCATTGGAGCGGCAATAACGGCCCGCAGCTCTACTGCAACAACCCGGCCCGCTACTCCGATTCCGTGACCGCGGTGCTGATGCCCGAGGGCTTCAACGCCGAGGACATCCGCAAGACCGCGCTGTCGCGCTTCAACGTCTCGCTCGGCGGCGGGCTGTCGCGGCTGGGCGGCAAGGTGTTCCGCATCGGTCATCTCGGCGACCTCAACGAGCCGATGATCCTCGGCACGCTGTCGGTGGTGGAAATGGCGTTGAAGATGAACGGAGTGCCGCACACCCCGGGCGGTGTCGATGCCGCGATCGCCTATCTGGCGGAGGCCGCGCAGGGCGGCTGATGCCGCGCGGTTAATTCACCAGGATCACGCTGCGCGCCACCGAGTTGCCGGTCTTGCCACCGGCGCCGGTGCCGTTGCCGCCGCAGTAATAGGTGAAGATGGCGTCGTTGAAGTCGCGGTCATCGGTGGTTCCGCCCATGTCGTTCCAATAGAACGTCAGAACGTTGCTGCCGAGATTGCCGCAGCTGGGCGCCGCCCAGCTGGTCGACGCGTCGTTATTGGCGGGGCATGAGCCGCTATAGGCCGGCGCCGTCGCGGCGCCGGTGGTCGTGTTGTTCATTGTTACTTGCAACGCGCAATTGGCGCCGGTCGCGCCGTTGATGTTATTGGTGTTGCTGGGGTTAGTGGTGCTGTTGTAGCCGTTTGCCGAGTTGGTTGGCGGCTGCAGATGGGAATAGAAGGTGTGAGTGCTTCCCATGCTGCTGCCGTAGCCATTGGTGTTTTGCACGTTGGTGCAGCGCTGGTTGCGGCCGGAGCCGGTGCAGCTTTGATGGGTGCCGTAATTGCCGGTGACGTTGCGCATCGCGAAGCCGACCGCCTGGCCATTAGTGAGTGGAATCGGAGTCGGATTGACGTTGGAGCCCGCGGCGTTCGACCACAGCAGCGTCATCGCCGAGTCCAGTGGCGCGCTGCCGTCAGACGGCACATAGTACCAGTAGATCGAGTTGGTATCAGCCGCCGATGCGCTGAACGCCGACGTGGCGCCACACACGCCGGAACTGGATGGCGCGGCACCCTGGCAAAAATGCCCGTAGGGATTGGGGTTGAGCGCAGTAGAATAAACCGTAACGGTGATGGTCGGCATCGCGAAGACGAGGAAGGTGGTGTTGAGCGTGGCAGTCAACGACACGTCGACCTGCTGGCCGGTCGAGGGGGTTGAGAAAGCCACAGTGTTGGTGACGCCATTGTTCGGCGGCAGGTGGCTGATGCCGGCGGTGATGTAGTTGGTCGCGGCGGCGCTGGACAGGGTGGTGGAACTGCCCTTGTAGAGCACGGCCGCGGCGAGGGCAGCGCTGTCGGATACCGCCTGCAACTCGGCGCGAAAATGCACCGAGCGTGAGATGTCAATCGCGCCGCCGACCGTGAGCACCAAGGGCACGATCATCAGCGAGAATGTCATAGCCATTGTGCCGCGGCGCGCGTGCAGCGGGAGCAGGCGGAGCAGGGCGGGGATCATGATGGCGGTGGCCTTGGGCGAGCGTAGGAGAGATACATGTAGTTCTGCGTCGCCGGCATCACGTAGGAGGTGCTGGCGGTGTAGGTGTAGGTAGTCTGGACCAGGATGACCTCATCGCCGCTGTTGGGGATCAGGGCGGTGGCCAGCGCGGTGGCGTTGGCAATCGCGGTGGCGCTGCCGCAACTGGTATCGGACCACGACACCGCCACGGTGCCATTGGTGTTTTTGACATTGGCGATCGCAGCCTTGAGCGTGGAGCCGCTGAACGGGGCGAGCACCAGCTTGGCGCCATTGCAGGCATCGAGGATCTGGGCGGCGGTGTCCGGATCGCCGTGCGACAGCAAATCGGCCATGGCGTCGGTGGTCACGCCCAGTCCCATATAGACCCGCACCATCTGGGTGACTTCGACGCAGCCGAAGAACAGCACCATCATGAACGGGAACATCATGCACAACTCGAGCGCGGCGGTCGCCGAACGGTCACGCCAAAGGGAGGAGCGCCGGCGCATCAATTGTAAAGCTCGTTGCGGAATACGATGGTTGACACCAGCAGCTGCGATCCGCCGGGATTCACCCAGGTGCCGACCCAGGGGATGATGTAGGGCCGGTTCCACGCGACCTGGGACACCACATCCTGCCCCGTGGTGCCGGGGGTGAAGGTGGTCTTGCCGGTCAGGTTGCCATGACCGTCAGTGCCGATGGTGGTGGACAGGGTGGCGAAGCTTGCGGCTGAAACCACCTTGTATTGGATGTTGGTGCAGGCATCGACGATGTTGGTGAGGTCGGTGCAAAGCTGGGTGGTGAACGGCGTGACCGATCCTCCTGCCAGTTGGATCTGCCCGGTGCGGATCAGCCGTGCGGCGCGGAAATTGGCGTTGTCGAGCATGGCCTGCTGATAGAGCAGGATGCCGACATCGAAGATCATGCCGATGAACAGCATGAAGATCGGGCCGACCATAGCGAATTCGAGCGCATTGATGCCACGACGGTCGGCGATCAGATCGGCGATCCGGCGCTGGGGGCGGGTGTGAGGTGTCCCTGGCTGGGGGCGCGTAGTATGATGAGACAGTTCACGCATAATTGTCCTTTTGCGCTGGCCATGGTTTGGAAATTGTTAACGTCCGGCCCGCTTGGCATGGCGTCCTGCGGTGAGGCACACTGGCGGCAAGCAAGATTTTGGAGGATCTCCGCCATGCGCCTGTTGCCACGCCTCGCCGCCGCGCTGGGGCTCACGTTGTGGGCCGGGCTCGCGGTGGCCCAGCCCGTCACCATCCGGATGTGGATGCATGAGCATCCCCCGCGGATCGCCATCGACAAGGCGCTGATCGCCGAGTTCGAGAAGGCGAACCCGGATATCAAGGTGCAGTACGACGTGATCTCGGTGGCGGAATACACCACCAAGCTGATCACCGCCTTTGCAGCGGGCTCGGGGCCGGATTTGTTCAACAACTCCTCCACCCTGGTCAGCCAGTATTTCGCTGCCCGCATCCTCGCGCCGATCGACTACGCGGCGATGGGCTATGCGGACGAAGCGGCGCTGCTGGCGAAGTATCAGGGCGGGTTCGACGGCATTCGCTTCCAGGGCAAGCTGTACGGGGTGCCGACGGAGGTCTCGAACTGGGCCTGCTTCGCCAATAACGCGATCTGGAAAGAGGCGGGGCTCGACCCCGCGAAGGACTGGCCGAAGACCTGGGAGGGCCTGCCGGCAGTGGCGGAGAAGCTGACCAGGCGCGATCAGAACGGCGTGCCGGTGCGCCGCGGCTTTGATTTCAACTGGGCGATCCCCGGCACTTTCTGGTTCACGCCCAACACCATGATCCATCAGCTCGGCACCAACATGGTGGACGAGGAGGCCTATAAGGCGGCGCTCGATACGCCGGCGGCCAAGCGGAGCTTCCAGTTCATCCAGGATTGGGTGGTGAAGCTGCGGCTCGGCGGCCCGCAATACACTGACAGCCGCACCGAGTTCCTGGCCGGCAAGCTCGGCGCCGAGTGCAGCTTCGGCATCTGGGGCATTCCCCAGATGGTCAACGCCAAGGTCGACTGGACGGTGCTGCCGGCGCCGCGTTTCGAGGGCGCGCCCTCGGATAACGGGCTCGATGCCTATGCCTTCTACATGATGGTCAACGCCCGCTCGGCGCCCGCGGTGCAGAAGGCGGCGTGGAAGCTGGCGCGGTTCTACACGGATCATGGGGCGGACCTGTTCGCCGGCGCCGGGCTGTTCGTGCCGCGCGGCGAGGTGATGGAGAGCCCGGCCTACAAGGCCAATACCGCGGCGCCGTTCTTCGTCGCCGAGTTGAAGAAGGCGAAGTTCTCGCCCCGCGTGGTCGGCTATGCCCAGGTGCTCGATGCGATCCTGCGCGGCCGCGACAGACTGGTGCAGGGCGATAAGATCGACGCGGTGCTGCCGGTGATGAACGAGGAGGTCAATGCGGTGATGAACCGCGAACGCGCGCGCGCGGCCACGCTGGTGAAGTGAGGGCTGGCGGGGGCGGCTGATTCCGGGTGGTGGCAGCACCCTCCCCCAACCCCTCCCGCCAACGCGGGAGGGGGGCAGGAACGATCAGGCTTCACCACAAGTGGTGGGGGCTGATGTTCGTGCTGCCGGTTGTGGGTTTTTTCGCGGCGTTCAACCTGTTTCCGACGATGTTCGGCCTGTGGCTGAGCCTGACGGATTATGACCTGCTGAGCCCGCCGATCTGGGTGGGGCTCGATAATTTCCGCAACCTGTTCGCTGACCGGATGTTCCGCCAGGCGCTGGGAAATACTCTGGTGTTTGTGCTCGGCGCCACCGTGCCGGTGTGGGTTCTGTCGTTGCTGGCGGCGCTGGTGTTCGATCAGGCGTTTCGCGGGCGGGACGTGATGAAGGCCGCGTTCTTCCTGCCGGTGCTGCCGCCGGTGGTGGTGATCGCGGTGGTGTGGCGGCTGCTGCTGCATCCCAACGGGGTGATGACCTCGCTGACCGGGGGATGGTGGGGCATCACCGAAATCCGCTGGCTGGCGGACGCGGCGCTGGCGCCCTTCTCGATGATCGCGGTGCATGACTGGGCGATCATCCCGTTTTTCATGATGATCTGGCTGGCGGGGCTGGCGGCGATTCCGCCGGAGTTTCGTGAGGCGGCGGCGATCGACGGCGCGGGGCCGGTGCGGATTTTCTGGCATGTCGATCTGCCGCAACTGCGCTCGACGGCGGTGCTGATCGGGGCGCTTTCCTCGATCAACGCGTTCCAGACTTTCGCGCTGCAATATGTGCTGCCGAATGATCCGGGCGGGCCGGCGAATTCCACCCTGGTGCTCGGCCTGCTCGTGCTGAAATACGGGTTCCAGTATTTCCGCATGGGGGATGCGGCGGCGGTTTCGGTGGTGATGTTCGCGATGATCATGTGCGTGACGCTCGTGCAGCTGTGGTTCAACAGGCGTGCGTAGGCGCGCGGGACAAAGCGTGCGTAGACCCGTGCGCACCTTGATCGCGGTGGTAATGGCGGTGCTGTTCGCCTTTCCGATCTGGTTCATGGTGACCTCCGCCTTCAAGGCGGAGAGCGAGATCCAGGCGATACCGATGCATTTCCTGCCCTGGGAGTTCCAGGGCTGGGCGCAGTTCCGCCTCGCCGCGGAGATCGCGCCGATGTGGACCTATTTTCTCAATTCCTGGCTCTACGCGCTGTCGCATGTCGGGATCACTGTGTTCTTTGGGGCGTTGGCGGGCTTCGGCTTCGCGAAGTACCGGTTTCCCGGGCGCGGGCTGCTGTTCCTCGCCGTGCTCTCCACGATCATGGTGCCGTTCCAGGTGCTGGTGATCCCGCTGTTCATCGAGGTGAAGGCGCTGGGCTGGGAGAACTCCTATGCCGGGCTGCTGGTGCCCGGGATGATGAACGCCTTCGGGGTGTTCATGATGCGGCAATACGCCGCCGACCTGCCGGACGAATTGCTGGAGGCGGCGCGGGTGGATGGGGCGCATGAGTTCCGTATTTTCCTGCAAATTGCGCTGCCGTTGCTGCTGCCGGCGCTGGCGAGCCTGGCGATCATCGTGTTCATCTGGTCCTGGGGCGCGTTCCTGTGGCCGCTGGTGATTGTGCAGGACAAGGCGCTGAACGTGCTGTCGGTGGGGCTGACCACCTATACGCAGCCCTATCTCGGGCAGCCCATGTGGGGCGCGGCGATGGCGGCCTCGACGGTGGCGAC
>CAIPLM010000379.1 GCA_903865895.1 uncultured Rhodospirillales bacterium
GCACCAGCCAGCCGATGCGCCAGCCGGTCATCGAGAAGTATTTCGAGAAGCTGTTCACCACCACGGCGGAGGGGCTGAGCTTGGCGGCGGTGGCCAGCGGGGCGTCGTAGTTGAGGCCGTGATAGATCTCGTCGCTGATCATGCGCACGCCGTTGGTGTGGCACCAGGTCGCGATTTCGGCCAATTCCGCGGGGTGCAGCATGGTCCCGGCGGGGTTGCAGGGGCTGGCGACGATCAGGCCATCGGGGCGCGGGCTGAGCTGTTCCAGCATCGCCACCGTCGGCTGGAAGCGGGTCTCGAGGCCGGCGGGGAGGATCACCGGTTCGATGCCGAGGGCGGTGAGGATGTTGACGTAGGGCGGATAGAAGGGCGCGGCCATGGCGACGCGGTCGCCTGGGTCGAAGGCGGCGAGGAAGGCAAGCGGGAAGGCGCCGGAGGCACCGACGGTGACGGCGACGCGGCTGGCAGGGACATCGGCGCCATACCAGTCGGCGTAGTGGCGGGCGATGCGGGCGCGCAGGCTGGGGATGCCGAGCGCCTCGGTGTAGCCAAGCGATCCGCCGGCGGCGAGCGCCCGCTGCACGGCGGCCACCGCGCCGGAGGGCGCGCCGGTGCTGGGCTGGCCGACCTCCATGCGGATGATGTGCGGCGCCCCCGGCGGCAGTTCCGCCTGCCGCGCATTGGCGGCGCTGATCACGTCCATCACGATGAACGGCGGCGCCGCGGCGCCGCGGCCCGTTTTCAGCGCCACGTCAGTTGCTGCCGGTCGCCAGCCCGAAGCCGCGCGAATCGGTCGTCCAGCCGCAGCTTTCCGGCGCGGTCACGCCACGGTTGCAGCCGATCACATTGGCACGGCCGGGCTCGGGTGAGGCGGCGGGGTCGGCTGTGAAGTTGGGGCGGGGGTCAGCCAGCGAGCGGGCGATGGCGAGGCCGACGGCGACCGGTGCTCCGTCCTGGCCCGATCCGCCGGCCATCACGCGCAACTGGCTGTCGCGCCGCTGGGTGACCATGCCGGCCGACAGCAGCGGCGGCGGCATCCAGGCCGGCGAGGCGGCGAGGACGACGCCGGTGCCGGAGGCGATGCGGCCGGTGCCGAACAGGTTGCCCATGGTGATCGCGCAGGTCACCGCGTTGCCCTCGCGATCCATCACCGCGAAGCTGGTGCTGGCGGGCAAGGGCGGCAGGCTGCCGGAGGGGGCGACGGCGCCGTTGAGGATGGCCTCGGGCAAGACGCCGCCACGGCGATACACCGCCGCCGCACCCAGGGCGCGGGATTTCGCCTCGGCGAACGCGCCGGGGTTAGCCGCCAGGGTCTGGTAGGCAACCGCCGCGGCCAGGCCGCCATCGGCGGGGCCGGGCAGGAAGGAGATCGCGATCTGCTCTGTCGGCGACAGGATGATCGGCGCGGTCTGCTGCGGCAGCGCCTTGCGCAGGTCCTCGGCCGTGAGCCCGGCCCCCGCCAGCTTGGCGCCGGCCAGGAAGCGCTGCGAGGTGGCGCCGAGATGCATCTCGCCCACGCCGAGGCGGCGGAGCTGGGCGAAGGTGGAGCCGAGATCGGCCTGCACCATCAGGGCCCCCTCGGCGATCGGGCGGCCGCCGGGCAGGAAGATCTCGCGCGCCGCCGGGTCTCCGGCGAGCGGGCCGGCCACCACCGCGAGGTCCCGCACCA
>CAIPLM010000380.1 GCA_903865895.1 uncultured Rhodospirillales bacterium
ATCTCCTCAATGTGTGTAATCACAAGGTCTGGGGAGGTGTGCGCGAGGGTCCTACATGCTAATCCAACTTCTCAGGGAATCCCCGCGAATCTTCAACAACCCGCCGCCGCAGAGCGCGAAGAAGCCCCTGCCGCAGCTGCGCCCGACGCCGGGCCCGGCCGCGCCCAGCGCCGCCAGCCCGGGCGCCGTTGCAGCGCCTCGTGCACCGATAGCCTCATCCGCAGCCCCGGCGGCCCCGCTGCCGCAGGTCAACCGGCCGACGCCGAGTCAGCCCGCGATGCCGCAGGCTGGCAGCCCCGCCACGCCGCAGCGGCCCCCTGCTCCCACCCCGCAGACGGCGCCGGCACCCGCCATGCCGCGGGCGGCACCGGCGCCGCAGCCGCAATACTCCGCACCGGCCCCGCGTCCTGCCGCCCCTGCACCGCAATACTCCGCCCCGGCACCGCGCCCTGCCGCCCCTGCACCGCAATACACCCCTCCAGTGCAGCACTACACGCCGCCCGCCCCGCAACCGCAGGTGCAGCACTACTCGCCCCCTGCCCCGCAGCCGCAGGTCCAGCACTACGCGCCTCCAGCGCCACAACCGCACGCCCCGGCGCAGAAATCCTGCCCGCCGGGCCGGCCATCCTGCTGAGATGATCCGCCGGCGCGCCTGGCTCGATGCCATCCTCCTGCCCCCCGCCCTCGTGGTGGTGGTGCTGGAGGATGTCGTCTGGGCCGGGCTGCGGGCAGTGCTGCGGCTTGTCTCCGACCTTCCGCCGCTGCGGCGCCTGGAGGTGCGGCTCGGCCGGCTGAGCGGCTGGCAGGCGCTGCCGCTGTTCCTGGTGCCTGAGGTAATCGGCCGGGTCGGCGAAATCTGGGCGGTGGCGCTGCTGGTCGGCGGGCATATCACCGCCGGCGTGGCGGTCTATCTGCTGCTACGCCTCGTCTCCACGCTGGTCGCCGTGTTCGTCTACCACGCCTGCGAATCCGCCCTGCTGCGGCTCCGCTGGTTCGCCGCCATGGTCGCCTGGCTCGTCCGGGTGCGCGACTGGGCGAAGGCGCTGACCGCCGATCTGCGCGCCCGCATCCGCGCCCGGCTGCAGGGCGTGCGCTCCCGCGCCGCGCGGCGATTCGCGGCGCTGCGCCGGGTCTATGCGGTGGATCGCTTCCGCAGGTAGCCCCTTGCCGCCGCCCGCATATGCGGGTGTGATGGATGCATGACATGGTCCATTCTCGTTCGCGATCCCGCCACTGGTGCCCTGGGTGCCGCGGTCGCCACCCGCTTTTTCGCCGTCGGCGCCATCTGCATCCATGTCGAAGGTGGTGTTGGTGCGCTGGCGACGCAGGCGCTGATCAACCCGATGTATGCCGTGCACGGCATGCCCCGGCTGCGTGGCCACGAGCCGCCGGCCGATGTCGCGGCCGCGCTGCTGGCCGCCGATGCCGGGCGGGAGCAACGGCAATTGCACATTCTCGATGCACAAGGCCGCATCGCACAGCATACCGGCGCGGGATGCATCACCTGGGCCGGCCATCTCGCGGGGCATGACGTCTCGGTGGCCGGCAATATGCTGGCTGGCCCCGACGTCGTCGCCGCCACCCTCGCCGCCTGGCAATCGAGCCGGGGCAGCATGGCCGAGCGGCTGCTGACGGCGCTCGAAGCCGGCGAGGCGCAGGGTGGCGACAAGCGCGGCAAGCAGTCGGCGGCGCTGAAAATCTGCACCAAAGACCCCTACCCCGACCTCGACATCCGCACCGACGACCACCCGGACCCGCTGGCCGAACTCCACCGCCTGCTCGCGGTGAGCCAAGAGCGCTACGCGATATTCCGCACTTTCCTCGCCGGGCGGGACAATCCCGCCGGCATCTACCAACGCGCCGAGATCGACGCCGCCATCGCCGCCGCCGAGGCGGCGCGGGGCGGCTGATGGCGCGGGGTTTGCTAGGATTGAACCCTGGGCGGCTCTTGCAGACGGGAAGCGGACCGTCACATAACCGTCTTACCTACAGATAAAGGGGGCCCGAACCATGCGCCGAACCATCCTCGCCGCGGCCATTACCGCTGCCATTCCCGCCGCAGCCATGGCGCAGGACCTGCCGACGCTGCGCGTCGGTCTCGCCAGTGACGCCGACGCGCTTGACCCCACGCTGGGCCGCTCCTTCGTCGGCCGCATCGTCTTCGCCGGACTATGCGACAAGCTCGTCGATATTGACGCCAACCTGAAGATTGTCCCCCAGCTCGCCCAGAGCTTCGAGTGGACCGACAACAAGACCCTCGTCTTCAAGCTGCGCCCCGGCGTGAAGTTCCATGACGGCACGGATTTCGACGCGGCGGCGGTGAAATACAGCATGGAGCGCCACCTCACCATGCAGGGCAGCGGCCGCCGGGCGGAAATTTCCGCGCTCGACCGGGTTGAGATCGTCGATCCGCTCACCGTGCGCCTGGTGCTGAAATCCCCTTCCGCCCCTTTCCTCGCCGCGCTGACCGATCGCGCCGGCATGATGGTCTCCCCCAAGGCGGCCGAAGCGGCGGGCAAGGATTTCTCCCTCAAGCCGGTCTGTGCCGGGCCATTCAAGTTCGTCGAGCGCGTCGCGCAGGATCACATCACGCTGGAGCGCTTTGACGGCTACTGGAACAAGGACGCCATCAAGCTCGGCCGCATCGTCTACCGCACCGTGGTGGACCCCTCCGTGCGCGTCGCCAACCTCCAGGCCGGCGCGCTCGACATGGCTGAGAGCATCGCGCCGACCGATGTGGATGCGGTGAAGAAGAATGCCAAGCTCAAGCTCGCCATCTATGACGGTCTCGGCTACCAGGGCATCACCTTCAACACCAACCATGGCGAGCGGGCGAAGACCCCGATCGGCCAGTCCGAGCTGGTGCGCCAGGCCTTCTCGCTGGCGATCGACCGCGCCGCGATGGTCCAGGTGATCTACGCCGGCATGTTCACCCCGACCGTCCAGGGGGTTCCGGCGGCGAGTCCGTTCTATGCGCCGGAGGTGCCGGTCCCGCCGCGGGACGTCGCCAAGGCGAAGGCGCTGCTGGCGCAGGCCGGGGTGAAGCTGCCCGTCACCGTCGATCTCACCGTCACCAACAGCGCCACCCAGCAGCAGGAAGGCGAGGTGATGCAGGCGATGGCGGCGGAAGCCGGGTTTGACGTGAAGCTGCGCACCATGGAGTTCGCCGCCTCGCTCGATGCCGATGACCGCGGCGATTTCTCGGCCCATCTCATCGGCTGGTCGGGCCGGGCGGATGCCGACGGCAATCTCTACGTCTTCTTCCACACCGGCGGGCCGCAGAACGTTGGCGGCTACAGCAACAAGGACGTCGACGCCTGGCTCGACGAGGCCCGTGCCGTCTCCGACGTCGGCGCCCGCAAGGCACTGTATGGCAAGATCGCCGGCCAGCTCGTGAAGGACGTGCCGCTGACTTATCTCTACATCAACAAGTGGATCACCGGCATGAGCACCAAGGTCGATGGCTACACCCCGATCGCCGATGGGATGATCCGCCCCCAGGGCATCACCTTGGCGAAGTAGGGCGGGATCATGCGCGGACATCTTGGCGTCCGGCTGGCCCAGGTCATCCCGACCCTGTTGCTGGTCTCGATCTACGTCTTCTGCCTCCAGCAGCTCATGCCCGGAGACCCAGCCCTGGTGCTCGCCGGCGAGGAGCGCGATCCCCAGGTGCTGGCCCAAATCCGCGCCGAGATATGGCTCGACCGGCCGCTGGTGATCCAGTATTTCCACTGGATCGGCAACGTGCTGACCGGCGATCTCGGCTTCTCCTGGCGCATCCGCCAGCCCGTGCTGCAGCTGGTGACGCAGAAGCTGCCCGTGACTCTGCAGCTCGGCTCGATGGCCTTCATCATCGCAGTGTCGATCGGCGTGCCGATGGGCATCCTCTCGGCGGTGAAGAAGAACTCCTTCTGGGACTATCTCGCCAACGGCATCGGGCTCGCCGGACTGTCGACCCCGAATTTCTGGCTCGGCATCATGCTGATCTTGCTGATCTCGGTGCATCTCGGCTGGCTGCCGCCGTCGGGCTACGTGCCGCTGAGCGAGGATTGGCGCCAGTCGCTCGCCACCACCATCATGCCGGCCTTCGTGCTCGGCAACGCCATCGCCGCCGTGCTGATGCGCCATACCCGCTCCGCCATGCTCACCGCCTTGGAGCAGGACTATGTGCGCACCGCCCGGGCCAAGGGGCTGATGGAGTGGCGGGTGGTGCTGCGCCATGCCCTGCGTAACGCCCTCGTCCCCGTCGTCACCCTCGGGGCGCTGGAGCTCGGCACCCTGCTCTCCGGCGCCGTGCTGACCGAGCAGGTGTTCTCGGTGCCCGGCTTCGGCAAGCTGATCGTCGATGCGGTGTTCAACCGAGACTACCCCGTCGTGCAAGGCGTCGTGCTGGTGACGGCGACGGTCTACGTCTCGCTCAACCTGATCGCCGACGTGCTTTACGTTCTCATCAACCCGAGGCTTCGCAACGCATGAGCGCGACCACCGCCACCTCCATCCCCGCGATCGTCTCCCACAGCCCGGCGAAGCTCGCCTGGTTCCGCTTCTGCCGCCGTCCGGCCGCCGTGATCGCCCTCGTGGTGGTCGCGGTGTTCATCATCGTCGCGGTCTTTGCGCCGTGGATCGCGCCATTCGACCCGATCAAGACGAGTTGGACCCTGATCCGCAAGGCGCCCTCCTGGGAGCACTGGATGGGCACCGATGAAAACGGGCGGGACGTGATGTCCCGCATCATCTTCGGCGCCCGTGCCTCGATGAGCGCCGGCGTGATCTCGGTCACCATCGCCGCCGGCATCGGCGTGCCGGTCGGGCTGATCGCCGGGTTCGCGGCGGGCAAGGCGGACATGCTGATCAGCCGCATCGTCGATGCCATGCTCGCCTGCCCCTTCCTCATCCTCGCCATCGCGCTCGCCGCCTTCCTCGGCCCGTCCCTGCAGAACGCGATGATCGCCATCGGCATCACCGCCGCCCCGGTCTTCGTGCGCATCTCCCGCGGCGCCACCATCGATGCCGCGACCAATGACTACGTGGAAGCCGCAAGGGCGCTGGGCAATCCGCCGTGGCGGGTCGCGGCCCGCCACATCCTTCCCAACATCGTCCCTCCCGTGATGGTGCAGGCGACGCTGGCGATCGCGGGTGCCATCATCGCCGAGGCCTCGCTCTCCTTCCTCGGCCTCGGTCAGCAGCCGCCGGCACCCTCCTGGGGCAGCATGCTGAACTCGGCGCAGCGCTTCCTCACCCAGGCACCCTGGCTGGCGATTTTCCCGGGTGCGGCGATCTTCCTCGCGGTGCTGAGCTTCAACCTGGTCGGTGATGGGCTGCGCGACGCGCTGGACCCGCGGGCAAAATAGAGCGCCAGAAGCTCGGCGCATCCGCAGGCTTGCTGGGCTTACCCTGCAACGCCTTCGGCCAGGGAACGATCATGCCGGGCTTCGTGGTGTCGATCCCGCCAAGCGCATAGGTCCGCCGGCACAGTTCGGCGGAGAGCCCGGCGCGGCTGGTGATGCCGTCAAATTCGGCATAGTCGATCGCGGCGCCAATCGTGAGAGCGAGCGGCGTGCCGAAGCGGCGGCGGATTTCGCCAGCCATCAAGGCGAGGCGCACGGTCTGGCTGCGATGGCTGGCGATCTGGAAAATGCGGCTGTTCTGTCCGTGGAAATAGACCGGCACCACCGGGCAGCGGGCACGCTGCAGCAACTGGCCGACGAAGGGCTGCCAGGGCCCATCCATCGCTGGGCGCCGGCCAAGCGGATCGGGCGAGGTCGAAATCGCGCCAGCGGGAAACACCAGCACCATGCCGCCTTCTTCGAGATAGCGCCGCGCATCGGCGCGCGAACGGATATTGGTCGCGGTCGCGTCCGCGGTGCCGGAAAAGTCGAGCGGCAGGAAATAGTCGCGGGTCTCGGGGGCCTGCACCAGCACGGAGTTGATAAGCAGGCGAAAATCCGGTCGGATCTTGCTGGCGAGCCAGCACAGCCCGAAGCCATCAACCAACCCATAGGGGTGGTTGGCGACGATCAACAGCGGACCGGTGCGCGGAATCGCCTGCATCGCCGCCTCGTCGAAGCGAAGCGCGATGCCGGTGCGCCGCATCATCTCGTCCCAGAAGGTCTCCGGCGTGCCGCCATCCGCCCGGAACCCGTCATACACCGCCTTCAGTTTACGCTGCCCGCCAACACGTTCCACCACTTTCACCGCGGCGCGTTGCAGCACCGACATCGATGGATCGACGTAGGAAATCGGCGGCGCCTCTTCGAGGGTTGGGCTGCCCGGATGCGCCGTCATGCCTGTCTCCTGCTGGGGCCCGCACCATACGGGCCACTGACTCGAATGGTCATCATCCCGACGACAAAAGCACCGGCAGGGATTTCCCTTCAACCGGCAATCGGCGTATCGCCGAATTTTCATCACCGTGTCACCGATTTGTCGCATCTCAATTGCTATCAGGATCGACCGGCGGGGAGCCCCGGGCGATGAGTCGCAAAACAGCGGAGTGCGCGCGATGAACATGATCACGCCGGTGAACGATGCGGCCGAAGCACCTCGCAGCGGTACGCTGAGCGTCCGCCTCGCGGCCGGCAAGGCCGAGATCGATGCGGTGCAGGCGCTGCGATACGCGGTGTTCTACGAGGAAATGGGCGCAATCCCCGATTCGATGACGCTGTTAACCAAGCGGGACCAGGACCGGCATGACGATGTGGCGTCTCACCTGGTCGTGGTTGACGACAGCGCGACCGACCTGGCTTGCGGCATCGTGGCGACCTACCGGCTGATCGACGCTCCCGCCGCGGCGATGGCTGGCGGGTTCTATTCGGCCAGCGAATTCGATATCGCCCCCCTGCTTGGTAATGGGCGGGTGTTGGAGCTCGGCCGCTCCTGCGTGCATCCGCGCTACCGCTCCGGTGCCGTGCTGCAGTTGCTGTGGCGCGGCATCGCCGAGTTCGTCCATCCCCGCGGGATCGAGCTGCTGTTCGGCTGCGCAAGCCTTCCTGGCACCGACCCGGAGGCGATCGCCGATCAGCTCTCTTTGCTCGGCCACCACTACCTCACCCCGGCCGCCACCCGACCGGTCGCCTTGGCTGACCGTTTCGTCGATCTGCGCCGGAAGGCCGAAGGCACGTACGATACCCGCCAGGCCTTCATGTCCCTGCCCCCCCTACTGAAGGGCTACCTCCGCCTCGGCGGCACGGTGGGCGACGGCGCGGTGATCGACGCCCAGTTCAACACGATTGACGTCGCCCTGGTTGTCTCCACCGAGCGTATCACCAGCCGCTACCTCCGCCATTACCTGCGCAATGGCGGAGTCGCCGCTTAGGGGGCAGCGCCCGATCTGCGCCCCCCGGGCGCCTTACCGCCCGATCTGCGGCATCGTGAACTCCGCCCCGGCACGGATCGAGTTCGGCCAACGCTGCGTGATCGCCTTGTAGCGCGTATAGAAGCGGATCCCCTCCGGCCCATGGATGTGGTGATCGCCAAACAGCGAGCCCTTCCAGCCACCGAAGCTGTGGAACGCCGCCGGCACCGGTATCGGCACGTTCACGCCGACCATGCCGATCTTCACCGACGAGGCGAAGCCGCGCGCCGCCCCACCATCGGCGGTGAAGATCGCCGTGCCATTGCCGAACTTGCCGGCATTGATCAGGTCGATCGCCTCGCCCAGGCTGTTGCGGCGCACCACCGAGAGCACCGGCCCGAAGATCTCGTCCTTGTAGATCGTCATATCCGGCGTCACGTTGTCGAACAGCGAACCGCCGACGTAGTAGCCGCCCTCATAGCCCTGCAGCGTCAGGCCGCGCCCGTCCACCACCAGCTTTGCGCCTTCCTTGACGCCCTGGTCGACATAGCCCGAGACCTTCGCCTTGTGCTCGCCGGTCACCAGCGGACCCATCTCCGACTCCGGGTCATTGCCCGGGCCGACCTTCAGCGCGCGCACCCGCGGCGCCAGTTTCTCGATCAGCCGATCGCCCGCGTCACCCACCGCAACCGCCACCGAAACCGCCATGCAGCGCTCGCCGGCCGAGCCATAGGCGGCGCCCATCAGGGCATCCACGGTCTGGTCGAGATCGGCGTCGGGCATCACCACCAAATGATTCTTGGCCCCGCCCAGCGCCTGCACCCGCTTGCCCAGATACGTGCCGCCCCGATAGACGCTCTCGGCGATCGGGGTCGAGCCGACGAAACTGATCGCGTGAATGTCGGGATGGGCGATGATCGCCTCCACCGCCTCGCGGCCGCCCTGCACCACCTGGAACACGTCCTTCGGCAGGCCGGCCTCGGCCAGCAACTCGGCGAGGATCAGGCTCGCCGAGGGGTCCTTCTCCGAGGGCTTCAGGATGAAGCAATTGCCGGTCGCGAGCGCCACCGGGATCATCCACAGCGGCACCATCGCCGGGAAGTTGAACGGCGTGATGCCGGCGACCACGCCGACCGGCTGGCGCATCGACCAGGAGTCGATCCCGGTCGCCACCGCCTCGGAGTATTCGCCCTTCAGCAAATGCGGGATACCACAGGCGAATTCCACCACCTCGATGCCGCGCTGCACCTCGCCCTCGGCATCCGCCAGGGTCTTGCCGTGCTCGGCGGTGATGGCCGCGGCGATGCGCTTGGTGGCGCGCTCCAACGCTTCCTTGAACTTGAACATCACCCGCGCCCGGCGCAGCGGCGGCGTCGAGGCCCAGGCCGGCCAGGCCGCATTGGCGGCGGCAACGGCGGCATCGATCACGTCCGCACCACCCATGGCAACCGTGCCGGACTGCTCGCCCGTGGCAGGGTTGAACACCTTGCCGGTCGCGCCGGTGCCGGCGACGATGTTGCCGCCCATGTAATGTCCGATGTGATTCACGATGCCGGTCCTCCGCGCGTGATGATGTCCGGCACAGAATTAGTGCGGACCGCCGCAAGGCGAAAGGTCCGCCGATGCAGCGCAGGGCGGCGAGACATGCTCATGGCCGCGCGATGACCAGGTTGTAGTAGCGCATCCACGGCGTGCCATCCGGGCTCGTCGTCGGATCGCTCACCCGCTCGACGCTGACGTCGCCGAACCCGGCCTCGCGGTGCAGGCGGACCAGCGTTTCGGCGTCCCGCACATGAAAGCCGTTCTCCTCCGTGTACACCGGATTTCCGGCGACCGTGTCCGGTGTCGCCGCGGCGATCACACTGTAACCGGAGGAGCGCAACACCCGACGGATCTCGCGCAGCGGCGCCACCGCATCTGGCCAAAAATAGATCACGTTGATGGCGAACACCCGGTCCACCGCGCCATCGCCCAGCGGAATGCGCGCGGCGCTGGCGACCTCGAATCTGGCCTGCCCGGCCGCCACCACGGCAGCGTTGAAGCTCCTGGCCTCCTCCACCATGGTCGCGGAAATATCGATGCCGGTGTAGCGCAGCCCCGGCGCCAGCCCGAGGAGTTCCGGCAGCAGGCGCCCATTGGCAGGCCCGATCTCCAGCACCGCCATCCCGGCGCCGAGCCCGAGGCGGCGATAGGTCTCGGTGGTGATGTTGCCGTTGGTGCGGTTGAGCCGCTGCCCGACCGCGACGCCGACCTCCCCCGTGGGGTTACCGAGATGGCGCGCCAGTTCGGCACCCGGCAGCTTGCTGATGTCAATTGTCATGGCGTTGCCCCCGCTTCTTGGCCCGGCATAGTATGCCATATGACCGAAGCACAGTCGACGAATCCCTGAAATCCGCTTTGATTACATAACCGAAACAATTAAGGCGCAAGACTGCCGCGCAGCCCCGGTCGCTTTTCAAAAACGGCACCCGTGTGGAACCGGCGAAGCCGCCCGCCGGGCGCCGATCCGCGCGCGGCGCGGCCTCCCAGCCAGCCCCTGCGACAACGAAAGTGCCGCGATGCGACACGCGCGCAGCGGCAGGACGATCACACACGGCCAGCGCCGCCTCGCCATGCATATCGACCGCCAGCCGGCGGCGATGCACGCGCCCATGGCGGCCGCGTGGCGAACCCGCGAGCGGCCCCCATGTCTCCGAAGATTGCTGCGCAGCCGGCGAGGGGGCGAACGGCACCGGGATCGGCCACATCGCCGCCAAGGCCGCGAACAGCGCCTCCAAACTCCGCCGCATGCGGTTCAGCCGCAGGTACAGCACCAACCCAAGCGGCCCGAGAATCCACAGCCGGGCGAAAATTGCGCGGAAAACCGCCGACACCGCCTCACTCAGCAGGCGCGCGGCCTCGGCCCCGCTAAGCGCGGGGGAATGGGCGTCGGCCGACGGTGATGCAGTCCCATAGTTCATGATACGTTCCTAACGCATCGCCTCGTCGCGCGCAAGTAAAAAATGCTAGTCAGAGAGAAAAATTTCAGGCGGCCATCGGCAGCGGCGCCACCTGAGCGACGCCGCCCTTGGTCATCAGCACATGCCCTCCCGGAACCTCGCGCCACCGGCCGCGCTGCATATCCAGCGGCTCGGACAGTACCAGCACCGCGCCGCGGCCAGGCGCGAAGCTCACCGCATCACCCTGCACGGTGATTTCCTCGGCCTCGGCAAAATACAGGCTCGGCGGCGCGTCGTCGCTGGCGTAGCGCAGCGCGAACATCCGCTCGCCATCGGCCAGCGCCGCCGTCATGCGCAACGGCGCCGCGATGTCATGCGCCACCATCACCGCACGCACCGCCGCGATGGCCCGCGCAAAGCCGCCGGGCGGATCCTCGAGCAACCCAAGCCCGATCGCCAGCAGGAAGAAGGCCTCGGTATCCGTGGTACCGGAGCGGGCGCGATAGATCGCGGACGGTATCAGGTTCTCGATGTCCCGCCTGATCGTCGCATAGCCGCCGATATGGCCGTTATGCATGAACATCGCGTGCTCATAGCGAAATGGGTGACAATTCTCGCGGCTGGTCGAGGTGCCCGACGACGCCCTGACATGGGCAAAAAACAGCCGCGAACGGATCTGCTCGGCGAGGCTGCGCAAATTCGCGTCATGCCAGGCCGGCAGCGTGTCACGATAGACGCCGGGAAAGCCGCGCTCGCCGTACCAGCCCAGGCCGAACCCGTCGCCATTGGTGGTGGTGGCGCCGAGGGTGGCGTGCAGGCTCTGGCGCACCAGGGAGTTCTGCGGCTGGAACAGCAACCGGTCGATCCGCATCGCGGCGCCGGCATAGGCGAGCCATCGGCACATCGGGATCTAAGCCTCCGAAAAGAAGAGGTTCTTTTTTGAAAAAAAGAACCAAAAAACTTTTTCCCGGTTGGCGTCGCGCTCTCCGGGGAAAGTTCGCGGCAAACGGATAGAAAGTTTTTGCTTCTTTTTTCAAAAAGAAGCGCTTCCTTCCTGAATAAACCCTTACGCCTGCAGCGCCGCCGCGATCCGCTCCCGCGTCAGCGGCATCTCCCGCACCCGCACCCCCAGCGCATGCGCGACAGCATTGCCGATCGCCGCCGCCGTTGGCCCCATCGTGCATTCGCCCATGCCGAGCGGCGGAACGTCACCGGGGTCAACCAGCTTCGTGGTGATCTCGGGGATCTCCGAGAAGCGCAGGATCGGATACTCCGCCCAACTCCGCGAGGCGATACCCTCCTCGCCCAGGCGCACCGCCTCCTTCAGCGTCATCGAGGCGGCCTGGATGATCCCGCCCTCCACCTGGTTGCGCGCCCCATCGGGGTTGATCACCAAGCCACCATCCGCGGCGCACCAGATGCGGCGCAGGCGCACCTCGGTATCAACGTCCACTTCGACGACCACGGCCGCATAGGCACTGCGGTTCTTGTAGCGGCCCAGGCCGATCCCCATCCCCCTGCCCTCGCCGCCTTTCCCGCGCCCGGCCCAATTGGCCATGGCAGCGGCAGTGCTCAGCACGTCGCGCGCACGCGGGTCGGAGAGCAGGCGCAGACGATATTCCACCGGGTCGATCCCCGCTCGCCCCGCGAGATCATCCAGCATCGCCTCGATGGCGAAAATATTGGGCAGGGCGCCGAGCCCGCGCAAAGCGGAAGTGCGGATCGGCGGACGCTGAACGACATGCACGTCGAGCGTCTGGTTGGGGATGTCGTAAAGCGGAATCGCGTTGCGGCTCGCCCCACCGCCGCCATCCGGATGCGGATCATGGTGCTCAGGATCATCCGGCGGATCGGGCAGCGATTGCACCGGCAGCATGCAGGCGAAATGCGAGCGCGCGACATGCGGCGCGGACCAGATGGTGGTCACCCAATCCGCCGGCATCCCATCGGCGCCCAAAGCCGCCTCGATGGTGACGGACATCGCGGTGCCCGCCGGCTCATGGGTGAACTCATCGGCCCGCCCCCACAGCACCCGAATCGGCGCCCCCGGCCGCAGCGTGGCGAGCAATGCCGCCTCGGCCGCGGCATCATCGGCGCCATTCTGCCCATAGCAGCCGGCACCCTGGGCGTGCCGCACCGAAATCGCCGTCTCCGCGAGCCCGGTGAGGGCCGCGAGATGCCGGCGCAGCAAATAGACGCCCTGGGTGTGCGACCACACGGTCAGATGCCGGCCCTCGAACTGCGCGATGGCGACGGAGGGGCCAAGCGTGCCGTGCGAAATATAGGGCCGGGAGAACGTGGCCGAGACCCGCTCCCCCCCAGCGCGCGGCGCCTCGCGGAACCGGGCATGCAGCGCCGGCTTGCCGACCAGCCATGCGGCCTCGCCCATATCGGGAGTAACCGCCCGCCCGCCCTGCCAATCCGGCCTGGCCACCGCATGCGCCGCCCGCGCCGCCGCCTCGCTCGCCGCCAACACGGCGGCAAAATCGCCACGGCGGAGGAAGCTGGCACCCGCACGCGCGATGGCCCCCTCATCCACCCCCACGAGGCAGGCGCCAATCAACGGCGGATGCAGCACCCGCCCATGCACCATGCCGGACAGCACCATGTCATGCAGAAACCCAGCACCATTCAGCTTGGCCGGCAGGTCAAGCCGCGGCACGTCAGTGCCGATCAGCCGATGCGCCGCACGCGGCTTGAGCGGTGCAGCGCCGGTGATCTCCCGATCGAGCGAAACGCCGAGGCTCCAATAATCCAGCCCAGTCGGCGCCCCATCCTCGGTGATCGCGCCATCCTCCACCGCCAATCCCGCGGCCGGCCGCCCAAGCCGCGCGGCCGCCTCGGCCAACATCAACACCCGAATTTCGGCGCAGACAATCCGCAGCGAGGTGCCGGACATCTCGACCGACATGGACCCGGTCGTCATCCCCTCATCCGGCGCCACATCGGTATCCCCAGCCGTCAGCGCGAGGCGGGAGAGCGCCACATCCAACTCATCAGCGGCGATCTGCGCCAGCGCGGTGGCGATCCCCTGGCCGATCTCAATCTTCCCCGCCCGCACATGCACGGCGCCGGCGCCGGCGCGAAAGCTGATCCATTGGTCGAGCCGCGGATTATCCTGCAGGCTCTTCGGCAGCGTATTCGCGATCATGCCGCCCCCCGCGCCGCACGCAGAATGGCGGCGATGATGCGCGGATGCGAACCGCAGCGGCAGAGATTGCCGTCCAACACCGCCACAATCGCCGCCCGATCCGGCGCCGGGTTGCGCGCAAGCAACGCGGTGGCGGCCACCAGCATGCCGGACAAACAATACCCACACTGCCCGGCCTGCTCGGCCAGAAACGCGTCACGAATATGCCCCGGAACCGCCTCGGCCGTGGTGACGACCCGCCCATCGAGCGTGACAGTCTCCCGCCCGCAAGCATGCACCGGCGCCCCATCAACCAGCACCAGACACGCCCCGCACTGCTCCTCGCCGCAGCCATAGCGGGTGCCCGTCAGGCCGCAGCCACTGCGCAACGTGTCAATCAAAAGGTCGCCCGGCGCGGCCGCCAAGATGATGGCGGCGCCGTTGAGGGTGAATGACGTACTCATCCCACAAGGAGACCCGCAGGGCGGCGCGACGTCAAGCACGGGAATGTTGACATCTCGACGGGGCAGTCTCATCGTGGTTACATGTAACCATGGAGGCCGCGATGGGGGCGTCAACCGCTGGATCGTCCCGCGACAAGGTGCGGGCACACCGCGAACGCCTGCGCGCGCTCGGGCTGCGGCCGGTGCAGATCTGGGTGCCCGATGTGCGCTCGCCAAGCTTCAAGGCGGAAGCCCACCGGCAAAGCCTGGCGCTGGCCGCGTCGCCAGAAGCCGCGGACGACCAGGCGTTCATCGACGCGGTATCCGACTGGCCGAACGATTGATGCGGGGCGAGATCTGGACGGTGTCCGGCGTCGGCGACTACGCCGGCAAGCCCCGCCCCGCGGTGATCGTCCAGGAGAACGGGTTCGACGCCACGCAATCCGTCACGATCTGCGCCTTCACGACCGACCCGACCGAGGCGCCACTGGTTCGGCTTTCCGTGACGCCCAATTCCACCAACGGGTTACGGGCACCTTGCCGGCTGATGGTGGACAAAATCACCACGGTGGCACGCGCGAAGCTTGGCACCCGAATCGGGCGGCTGGACGACGAGGATGTCGCGCACCTCAACCGGGCGATGCTGGTGTTCCTGGGGTTGGCGGTGCCGGGGCGGCGATAATCCTACCCCGCCGTCGCCGCAATCCGCCCGCGCCGCTCCGCATAGAGCGCCATGCGCTTCGCCGTATTGGCGCTGGTGGCATGCACCGCATCGGCCCCCATCGGCGGCGGCAAGGCTTCGGCGTTGTGGCAGGCGGCCTGGTGACCATCGGCCAGGGTGCGCAGCGGCGGGTCCTCCTTCATGCACACGGCGGTGGCGAAGGCGCAGCGCGTGTTGAACCGGCAGCCGGGCGGCGGGTTCATCGGGCTCGGCACGTCGCCACCGGGGATCTGCCGGCCGCCCTTGCGATGCGGATCGGGCCGGGGAATGGCGGCCAGCAAGGTGCGCGTATAGGGGTGGCGCGGATGGGCGAACAACTCGTTCTTCCCGGCGATCTCCACGATCTTGCCGAGATACATCACCGCCACGCGGTCCGCCGCATGCTTCACCACCGCGAGATCATGCGCGATGAACAAATAGGAGAGCCCAAGCCGGGATTGCAGGTCCTTCAACAGGTTGATCACCTGCGCCTGGATCGACACGTCCAGCGCCGAAACCGGCTCGTCGCACACGATCAGCGCCGGCTCCACCGCCAGCGCGCGGGCAATGCCGATGCGCTGGCGCTGCCCGCCCGAGAACTCATGCGGGTAGCGCGCGGCGTGGTAGTCGGCGAGCCCGACCAGCCCGAGCAACTCCTTCACCCGCGCCTTGCGCGAGGCCGCATCGCCGATCTCATGGACGACCAGCGGCTCCTCCAGGATATCGCCGACCGTCATACGAGGGTTCAGCGAGGCGAAGGGGTCCTGAAACACGATCTGCATCCGCCGGCGCAGCTTGCGCAGCGGCGCCCCCGTCATCTCCGAGATGTCGGTGCCTTCGAAGAACACGCTCCCAGCGGTCGCCTCGATCAGCCGCAGCACCAGCCGCGCCGTGGTGGACTTGCCGCAGCCGGATTCCCCCACCAGCGCCAGCGTCTCGCCGCGCGCGAGCTTGAACGACACGCCATCGACGGCGCGCACCGTGCCGACGGTGCGCGACATCACCAGGCCCTTCTTCACCGGATAATGCTTGGCGAGGTTCTCGACCTCGAGAAGGGGCTTGCTCATGCCATGGTCTCCCCGGCGGTGGCGAGTTCGACGGGCGCGCGCAGGCAGGAGGCGAGATGCCCGCCACCGAGATCGCGCAAATCCGGCACCTGCTGGCTGCAGGCCGGGGTGGAGAACACGCAGCGCGGATGGAAGCGGCAGCCCGAGGGCAGCGCAAACGGGGCCGGCACCGCACCCTCGATCGCCAGCAACCGGTCCCGGCTTTCCTCGATCTTGGGGATAGAGCCGAGCAGACCGAGCGTATAGGGGTGCTGCGGATCGTCGAAAATATCGGTGCCGGTGGCCCGCTCCACCACCTTCCCCGCATACATCACCGCCACATCGTCCGCCATTTCAGCGACCACGCCAAGATCATGGGTGATCAGGATGATCGCCATGCCCGACTGCGCCTGCAGGTCCCGCAACAGGTCGAGAATCTGCGCCTGCACCGTCACGTCGAGCGCGGTGGTGGGTTCGTCCGCGATCAGCAGTTCCGGCTCGCACGCCAGCGCCATCGCGATCATCACGCGCTGGCGCATGCCGCCGGACATCTGATGCGGATATTCGTCGAAACGCCGCTCCGGCGAGGGGATGCGCACCTTGGTCAGCGCCTGGATCGCCTTGGCCCGCAGCGCACCGGCCGAGGCCGTGCGGTCATGCGCGCGCATCGCCTCGGTAATCTGGTCGCCGACGGTGAATACCGGGTTCAGCGAGGTCATCGGCTCCTGGAAAATCATCGCGATGCGGTTGCCGCGAATGTC
This sequence comes from uncultured Rhodospirillales bacterium, assembly GCA_903865895.1. GTDB lineage: Bacteria > Pseudomonadota > Alphaproteobacteria > Acetobacterales > Acetobacteraceae > CAIYPH01. Next base: position 16,314 of record CAIPLM010000380.1, read on the forward strand.
GCGCATCGCGGCCGGCGGCAGGGTCAGCAGGTCCTTCCCCTCGAACATCACCCGCCCCGAGGCGATCTTCCCGGGCTGCGGCACCAGCCGCATGATCGACAGCGACAGCATGGACTTGCCGCAGCCGGATTCGCCGACGATGCCCAGCGTCTTGCCCTTGGCGACGCCGAGCGACACGCCATCCACCGCGGCGATTTCGCCGTTCGCGGTGCGGAAGGTGGTGCGCAGGCCTTCGACGGTCAGGAGATCGGTCATGCTTGTCACAGGGTCCGGAAAGTGGGGGGGCTGAGCTGGTCGACGTGCCGGTGGTTCCAGTCGTGCTTCGGCACGTCGGCCATCACGCGTTTTTGGGCCTCGTGCAGAGCCTCTGCCGCGGCCGCGTAGTCGATGGTCAATAGTTTGCCGTCCTGCACCACGGTCTGTCCATCGATGATCACGGTATGCACCGCACGATCGCCGGCGGCATAGACCAGGCTGCGCAGCGGATCACGCGCCGGGCGCATGCGCGGATGCGTCACATCCACCATCACCATGTCCGCCCGGCAGCCCGGCGTGAGGCGGCCAATATCGTCGCGCCCCAGCGCCCGCGCGCCATTCACCGTCACCGCGGCAAACAGGTCATTGCTGGTCAGCGTTCGCGGATCGGTCGCCTGGGTGCGCGCGAGGTAGGCCGCGAGCCGCATCTCGTCGAGCATGTTGTGCGGATAGGTGTCGGTGCCGATGCCGATATTCACCCCGGCGCGCCGATAGCGCCCGATATCCTTCAGCGTCATCCCCCGCCGCGCGAACACCGTTGGGCAATGCGCGACGGTGGTGCCGGTATCGGCGAGGATCGAAAGGTCCCGCTTGGTGTGCCAGGGCGTCGAGGGATGGTCGTCGAGGAAAATCCCGTGGCCGACGATGGCGCGCTCATTGAGCAGGCCGAGATGCTCCAGCCAGCCGATCGGCGTGTAGCCATGGCGGCGGGTGATCTCATGGAACTCGCTGACCGCCTGGGCGGCATGGATCTGCCAGGACAGGCCGCGCGCCTTGGCCTCCTGGCTGCTTTCGCGCAGCAGCCCCTCGGTGCAGGTGTCGATCTGCGAGGGCACCACCATGCCGAACAGCCGGCCGGAATGGTGCTGCTCGGCCCGCTCCACCAGCGCCAGCGCCTCCGCCATCGCCTTCTCGCCGGCCGCCTCGTTCCACTCGTATTCCACCACATGGCCGTTCTTGGTGTACCAGCGCGCCGAGCGGAACATCGGCGCCACGCACACCCGCATGCCCGATTCCGCCAGCAAATCCAGCCAGCCCGGATGCGCCACCGACAAATCCGCCAGCGTGGTCACCCCCGAGAGCAGCAACTCCGACAGCGCCACCCGCACGCAGGAATGCACCTCGTCGCCGCCGGCACGGAAGATCGGCAGGTATTCATAGAGCGAGGAATTGTAGAACCCGGGCGAGCCAACCTCGTCAGTCAGCCCCTTGTTCATCGGCTCCGAGGAGGGATGCGAGTGGATATTGATCAGCCCTGGCATCACCATGAACCCGGCGCCGTCGATCACCGTATCCGCCACCCCGTCATAGCCACGGCCGACGAAGCGGATCACCCCGTCATCGAAGGCGACGTCGGCGCCAGGCATATAGGCGTGGTTCGCCGCCGAGGCGTCCCAGGCGACGACGAAATCGGCGTTGCGGATGAGCGTAGTGGTCATGCAGCCTCCTGATCCCCGCCTATAGTCACCGAGCCAGCGCCCGCGGTCTAGAGGCAGCGCGTGGTTGCCAGCGGCAAATCCACTCCCTATTGCTGGCTTCCCCCGCCCGACCTCGAAGGAGTCACCATGCCGCATCTCGCCCCCCGCGCCTGGGTTCCCGATGGCCCGGAGAAATACATCCAATCCGTCGCTGCCCGCGTCGCCGCCCTCGATGCCGACGGGGTGGAGCGCGAGCTGCTCTCCTATGTCGAGGAAAACCACGCCATCCATGAGCGGGACTGCGTGAACCTCAACCCCGCCACCAACATGATGAACCCCAAGGCCGAGGCCCTGCTCTCCGCCGGCATCGGCTCCCGCCCCTCGCTCGGCTATCCCGGCGACAAGTACGAGATGGGGCTGGAAGGCGTCGAGAAGATCGAGATCCTCTGCGCCGAGCTCGCCGCCGAGGTGTTCGGCGCCACCCACGCCGAAATCCGCATCGGCTCCGGCGCGCTGGCCAATCTCTACGTCTTCATGGCCACCCTCCAGCCCGGCGACAGCATGATCGCGCCCCCCGGCACCATCGGCGGCCACGTCACCCATCACGCCGCCGGCGCCGCGGGGCTCTACGGCGTCACCACCCATGCCGCCCCGGTGGATGCAACGGGCTACACGGTCGACGTCGCGGCGCTCCGCGAACAGGCTCGCGCCGTCCGCCCCAAGCTCATCACCATCGGCGGCAGCCTTAACCTCTTCCCCCACCCCATCGCCGATATCCGCGCCATCGCCGATGAAGTCGGCGCCATCGTGATGTTCGACGCCGCCCACCTCTCGGGCATGATCGCCGGGCACGCCTGGCAGCAGCCCCTCGCCGAGGGCGCCCACATCATGACCATGAGCACCTATAAAAGCCTCGGCGGCCCGCCCGCCGGACTCATCGTCTCCAATGACGCCGGGCTGATGCAGCGCATCGATGCCATCGCCTACCCCGGCCTCACCGCCAATTTCGACGCCGCCAAATCCGCCGCCCTCGCAATGGGGCTGCTCGACTGGAAAGTCCACGGCCGCGCCTACGCCGCCCAGATGGCCGCCACCGCCCACGCCCTCGCCGACGCCCTCGCCCGCCGCGGCCTGCCCGTCTTCGCCAGGGATCGCGGCCTCACCCAATCCCACCAATTCGCCCTCGAAGCCGCCCCCTACGGCGGCGGCCAGGCCGCCTCCAAAGTCCTCCGCGCCGCCAACATCCTCGCCTGCGGCATCGGCCTCCCCCTCGCAGACATCGACGGCGACGTGAACGGCCTGCGGCTGGGAACCCCCGAAATCGTCCGCTGGGGCATGGGGCCCGAACACATGGACCACCTCGCCAGCCTCATCGCCGATAGCCTCACCGGCGCCCGAAACCCTCAATCCATCGCCCACGACGTCACCACCTTCCGCCGCCCCTTCAACCACCTCCACTTCATCCGCACCTGACCCCACCCTAGCGGCCCGGCGCGGCCTGGGGGCGCGGAGGGAAAGTAAGGCCAGGGGCGCTGCCCCTGGACCCCGCTGGGGGATG
>CAIPLM010000381.1 GCA_903865895.1 uncultured Rhodospirillales bacterium
CATCCTGCTCACCGTTTTCGCCGCCGGGCTGCGCTGGTTCCCGGTCGGCGGTTATGGCGACACGTTTGGCGACAAGCTCTACCACTTGTTCCTGCCCGCGGTGGCGCTGGCGTTTTCCTTCTCGGCGGTGGTGATGCGCAACTTGCGCGCCTCCATCCTCGCGGAGCTGAACGCCGAATACGTCGATTTCGCACGCGCCAAGGGCAACGCCGCGCGGATGGTGCTGTTCCGCCACGAGCTGCGCAATGCGCTGATCGCGACCGTGACGCTGGTTGGTCTGCATATCGGCTCGCTGCTCGGGGGCGCGGTGGTGACCGAGAGCGTCTTCGCGGTGCCCGGCGTGGGCCGGCTGATGGTCGATTCGATTTTCAGCCGCGACTATCCGGTGATCCAGGCGTTGACGCTGGTGCTGGCTGTGCTGGTGTCGCTCGCCTTTCTGGTCACCGATATCGTGCAAATGTGGCTAGACCCGCGGGTCAGCCGATGAAGCGACTCTCCGCGTCGCTGATTGGCGGCATGTTCCTGCTCGGCGTGGTGCTGCTGTGCGCGCTCATCCCGAACGTGCTGGCGCCCTATGATCCGCTGGGCTTCGATTTCGCCGCCTTGCTGGCGCCGCCCTCCGCCGCCCACCCTTTCGGCACCGACCAGTTCGGGCGGGACATGCTGTCCCGCACCATCAGCGCGGCGCGGATCGACCTGCAGATCGCGCTGTTCGCCACCCTGTTTCCCTGCACGCTCGGCGTGCTGATCGGCCTGTTCGTCGGCTGGTATGGCGGGGTGGCCGACATTATTTTCGGCCGGTTGGTCGATCTCGTGGTGACGTTTCCCTTCCTGGTGCTGGTGATCGCCATCGTTGCCATTCTCGGGCCGGGATTGGTGAACATGTATATCGCCATCACCATCGTCGGCTGGGTCGCCTATGCGCGGCTGATGCATGCCGAGGTGCTGGTGCAGAAATCCGGCGAATATGTCGCGGCCGCCCGCGTGCTTGGCTATTCCACGCCGCGCATCCTGTTCCGCCATATCCTGCCCAACGCCATCCGCCCGGTGTTGGTCTATCTGGTGTCGGACATGGCGCTGGTGATTTTGCTCGGCTCATCCCTTGGCTATCTCGGCCTCGGAGCCCAACCGCCGGAGGCGGAGTGGGGCGTGCTGATCGCCGACGGCAAGAACTTCTTCACCCAAGCGCCCTGGATCGCGCTGTTCCCCGGCGCGGTCATCGTGATCGCCGGGCTTGGCTTTTCGCTCACCGGCGACGGGCTGGCCGATCTGCTGGAGGTGAAGCGGTGAACGGGACCCTGCTCGAGGTTTCGGACCTCAAGGTCACCTTCGCCACCCCGCGCGGCGCCGTGCATGCGGTGGATGGGGTGAGTTTCTCGGTCGGCCGCGGCGAGGTGCTCGGCATTGTCGGTGAATCCGGCTCCGGCAAATCCGTCACGCTGCGTGCCATCCCCCGGCTGCTGCACGCCAATGCCACCGTCACCGGCGGCGCGATGTGGCGGGGGCAGGACCTGTTCGCGATGGATGCCGAGACTCTGCGCCGGGTGCGCGGCGGCAAGATCGCGGCGATTTTCCAGGAGCCGATGTCGGCGCTCAACCCGGTGCTGCCGATCGGCCAGCAGATCGACGAGGTCCTGGTCGCCCACACCACGCTCGACCGTGCGGCGCGGCGGCGGCGGGCGGCAGAACTGCTCGGCCTCGTTGGCATCGCCTCGGCGG
>CAIPLM010000382.1 GCA_903865895.1 uncultured Rhodospirillales bacterium
CCGCCCGCCCCCACGCCGGTGCGGCCGAGCCCGGGCCGCCGCGCCCCGGCCCGCGCTGGCACCACCCCGGTCGCCCTCACCGACGGCGCCCTGCACGAGGTCACGCCCATCCCCGTTCTGCGCCTTCATCGGGTGGAGGCGATCGACGACTACGGCAAGCCGCAGTTGATCGACGCGCTGACGGTCGATTTCGCCTATGCGGGCGTGCTGACCCATGCCGAGGACGAACGCCAGATCGTGCGGGCCGTGCGCCCCGGCAGCCCGGCGGGATATTACAGCGCGATCCGCCGCGACCGTGCCGCCGAGGCCGCCGCCCTCGAGGCCCTGCGCCAGGACGGCTTCAACCAGATGCGTATCCCCGGCGGCGCCACCGCCCGCGGCCGCATGGCCTTCGTCTATCGCGGCCGCGACGCCACCGAGCGCTGGCAGATTTTCGTCGGCGAGCGCGTGCCCGTGCTGGTCGCCGCCGGCTGGTCCAACGAGATCGACCGCGATTTCGGCCCCCGCCACGTCCAATCCGTCGGCGCGTACGACCTGCGGGTGACCGACGCCGAGGCCGGCGCCTTCGCGCTCGATTTCGGCATCGAGATCGACGGCGCCCGGGTGCCCCTGCTCCCCATCCTCACCCGCCTGCTCGACCGCGGCGGCGTCGATGCGGCCAATGTCGTCGGCGACGAGCTCATCACCAGCCTCGAAGACGGCCGGGTGCTCAAACTCCCCGCCGCCCGCATCCGCCGCCTGCTCACCGTGCTGGCTGACCTGCTGGACGCCGCCCGCCGCACCAACGGCCCCGCCCTCGTATTGCCGGACGGCGAGGCCCCCACGGTGCTCGACCTCGAAGACCTGCTGCCCACACGCTGGGAAAACGCCGCCGCCATCAGCGACTACGCAAGGCGCTATCGCGGCGTGGAGGAAATCCCCCCCGTCACCGTGCCCCCCGCCTTCACCGCCGCCCTGCGCCCCTACCAGCAACACGGCGTCGCCTGGCTGCAGCATCTCCGCGCGCACGGGCTCGGCGGCTTCCTCGCCGATGACATGGGCCTCGGCAAAACCGCGCAAACCATCGCCCATATCGCCATCGAACACGCCGAAGGCCGGCTCGACCGTCCGGCCCTTATCGTGGTGCCCACCAGCCTGGTCGCCAACTGGACCGCCGAACTCGCGAAATTCGCCCCCCATCTCCGCGTCGCCGTGCTGCACGGCGTCGATCGCCACGCCCGCCGCGCCGAGCTGGATGGCGTGCACGTCGTCATCACCACCTACACCGTGCTGGCCCGCGACATCGAGGAGATGCGCGAGCTGCAATGGCACATCGCCGTGCTCGACGAAGCGCAGGTGATCAAGAACCCCGACGCCAAGGCCACCCGCGCCGTCTGCCTGCTCGATACCCGCCACCGCGTCTGCCTCTCCGGCACCCCGATCGAGAACAACCTCCAGGAACTCTGGTCCGAATTCGCCTTCCTGATGCCCAGCCTGCTCGGCGATCGCCGCAGCTTTGCCAAGCGCTTCCGCACCCCGATCGAGAAGAACGACGACGCCGAACGCCGCGTGCAGCTCATCCGCCGCATCCGCCCTTTCCTGCTCCGCCGCACCAAGGGAGAGGTCGCGCCCGAACTGCCGCCCCGCCACACCATCCTGCGCCGGATCGACCTCGCCCCCCCCCAGCGCGAGCTCTACGACAGCATCCGCGCCTCGCTGCATGAGGAGGTGCGCGCCCGCCTCGCCGAACTCGGCGCCGCCCAAGGCCGCTTCGTCGTGCTGGATGCGCTGCTGAAACTGCGCCAGGTCTGCTGCGACCCCCGTCTGGTCAAGCTACCCTCGGCGCGATCGGTCGAGGCCTCCAGCAAGCTCGACGAACTGCTCGACATGCTGACCGAAATGCTGGCCGAGGGGCGCCGCATCCTGCTGTTCTCGCAGTTCACCTCGATGCTTGACCTCATCAAGCCCCGCCTCGCCGCCGCCGGCATCCCCTTCGTCGAACTCCGCGGCGACACGCGAGACCGCGCCGAACCCGTCCGCGCCTTCGAGGCCGGCGAAGTGCCGCTCTTCCTCATCAGCCTCAAAGCCGGCGGCCGCGGCCTCAACCTCACCTCGGCCGATACCGTGATCCACTACGACCCATGGTGGAACCCCGCCGTGGAAGACCAGGCCTCCGATCGCGCCCACCGCATCGGCCAGACCAAGCCGGTCTTCATCTACAAGCTGATCGCCGCCGACACCGTGGAAGACCGCATCGTCGCCCTGCAAGAGCGCAAAGCCGCCCTGGCCGGCGTGGCGCTCGGCGCCGAAGGCGAACTGGCCGGGCTGGAGATGGGCGCGGAGGATCTCGCCTTCCTCTTCGCGCCATCCGACCCGCCCGCGAAGGCCTGATACAAGCCCGAACCCCCGCCCCGATGCGATTTTGAAAGACCAGGCCCGCTTCCATGCGGAATCCCCCGCGCATCGCCCTCAGGCCATGCCGGTTCGTTCAACCCTGAAGATGTGAAAACGCCCAGGCGGCCCCCGCATGCGCGCGGCCGGCCGCACCCCGCGCCGCCGCAGGCGCCGTGCCTCATGCCGGCGCGGCAGCAGCCGCCCATTGCGCCATGGCGCCGGCACCGCGACCCACTCCACCCACGGCTCGAAGCTCATCTCGGCCTCGGCCTCCGCGCGCAGCACCGGCCCCAGCACGTCGGCATATCCCAAATCCGCAGCCGGCACCCGCATCGCACCCCGCCGGGGCATCCCGAACAGGGCGGCCAGCAGCGCGCCCAGCATCACGCCAATCAAGGCGGCGATGCTGCCGGTCGCGTCCGGGCGGGGGGCAGGCGGTCGGGTCATGCGGTTTTGTCACTCCTAATTACACCGCAGACCTTTTAACTCGCTCAACAAAAATCCGCAAGCCCAATTTCCTACTATCATCGGAAAAATATCCCGCCTCCCGCCCAGCCCTTGCGCCACTCCACTTACTATGTGCGGAATGGCGGCCGCAGCGAACCAGGGGAACCGCCAATGGACCAGACCAACGATCTTTTCGAGATCATCCGCAGCACCCGCTCCATGCGGCGCCTCAAGGCGGACCCGGTTCCGAATGCCCTGCTGAACCAGGTGCTGGAGGCCGGCACCTGCGCCGCCAGCGGCGGCAATCAGCAGAACTGGAAATTCCTGGTCATCCGCGACCCCGCCATCAAGGCGGCGGCCGGCGCCTTCTATTACAAGGGCTGGCACGAGGTGGTCGGCCCCCGCTACCGCGCCGGCGGCTCAGCCCCCGGCACCTCGCAGGAGTCCTTCGAGCGCATGCTCGCCGCGGCCGAGCATCTCGCCGACCATATCCATGAGGCGCCGGTGTGGATCGTGCCCTGCCTCAGCGGCCCGCGCGGCTCCGGCGCGTCGATCTACCCGGCGGTGCAGAACATGCTGCTCGCCTGCCGCGCGCTGGGGCTCGGGGCCACGCTCACCACGCTCTATCTCATCCACGGCGCCGAAGCCGAGGCCGCGATGGGCATCCCCGAGGGCTACCATTCCTACGCGATCCTGCCGATCGGCTTCCCGCGCGGCAAGTTCGGCCCGGTGCGCCGCGCCCCCCTGGCCGAGGTGGTCTACGACGATAGCTGGGGGAAGGCCTGGAGCGCCGAATAATCGCGGCGGCCTAAGCCCGTCGCCCCGCGCCCTGTAGCCGCACCGCGGCGGCAAAGGGCGCGCCCGGCACCATCGGCAGCAGCCGCGCCGCGGGCCCCGCCGGGTCGGTGAACACCGCGCCGTAGCGGGCGGCGAGGTCCACCCGGTCATTGACCGAGAGGCCGAGCCGCACCCAGCGCTCCACCGGCATCGCCACGTCGAGATTGGTGGCGCCGAAGGCGACGATCAGCCGCACCAGCGGCCCGAAAGTGCTGGCGTGATGGATCACCGCCGGGGCATCGGCCGACGGCACCACATCCAGCTCGTGCGGGCGCACATAGGCGATCGCCTCGCCATCCGGCGCCTCGGCCCGGCCGAGCACGCCACCATCGGCCAGCAGCACCCGCCCCGCCGCCACCCGGCAAGCCAGCCGGTTGGTATCGCCGAGAAACTCGTGCACGAAGGCCGAAGCCGGCGCGGTATAGACGTCACCCGGCGCGCCGATCTGCTCGACCTTGCCCGCCGACATCACCACCACCCGATCGGCCAGTTCCAGCGCCTCGTCCTGGTCATGGGTGACGAACACGCTGGTGAGCTTCACCTCCTCATGCAGCGCCCGCAGCCAGCGGCGCAGCTCCTTGCGCACCTTGGCGTCAAGCGCCGCGAAAGGCTCGTCGAGCAGCAGCACCTTCGGCTCGATCGCCAGCGCGCGCGCGAGCGCCACGCGCTGGCGCTGGCCACCCGAGAGCTGCGAGGGATAGCGATCCGCCAACCAGCCGAGTTGCACCAACTCCAGCAGCTTGGTCACCCGTTCGGCGATCACGCCGCGCGCCAGGCGCCGCGCGCGTGGCACCACCCGCAGCCCGAAGGCGACGTTCTCGAACACCGTCATGTGGCGGAACAGCGCGTAGTGCTGGAACACGAACCCCACCTCACGCTCGCCGGCCTGGCGGCGCGAGGCATCCTCGGCGCCGAACATGATCTGCCCGCTATCCGGCGCCTCCAGCCCCGCGATAATGCGCAGCAGCGAGGTCTTGCCCGAGCCTGACGGACCAAGCAGCGCCACCAGCTCGCCCGGGCGGATATCGAGATGCACATTATCCAGCGCCACATGGTCGCCGAAGCGCTTGCTGATGGCGCGGACCTCGATCGCACTGCCGCCAATTTTCTTGGCATTCACGGTCGCGGTGTTCATGTCGGGCGCTCCTCATGGGTATGCGTGTCGGATTTGCGCTCGAGCGCGAGCTTGAGCCCGAGCGTCACCAGCGCGAGCATCGCCAGCACCGAGGCGACCGCGAAGGCGGCCTCGATCTGGTAGTCGTTGAACAGGATCTCCACCTGCAGCGGCATCGTGTTGGTGGCGCCACGGATATGGCCGGACACCACGGAAACGGCGCCGAACTCCCCCATGGCGCGGGCATTGGCCAGCAGCACGCCGGTCAGCAGGGCGAAGCGGATATTGGGCAGGGTGACGCGCAGGAAGGTCTGCCAGCCCGAGGCGCCGAGCGACAGCGCCGCCTCCTCCTCCTCCGCCCCCTGCTCCTGCATCAGCGGAATCAGCTCGCGCGCCACGAACGGCAGGGTGACGAACACGGTCGCCAGCACGATGCCGGGCAGTGCGAAGACGATGCGGATATCATGCGCCTCCAGGAACGGGCCGAGCCAGCCGCGCCGGCCGAACAGCAGCACCTGCACCAGCCCTGCGATCACCGGGGAGACCGAGAACGGCAGGTCGATCACCGTCAGCAACAGGCTGCGGCCGCGGAACTCGAACCGCGCGATGCACCAGGCCGCCGCCACGCCGAACACCGTGGTGACAACGACCGAGCAGAGCGCGACCAGCAACGTAAGACGGATCGCATCCAGCGTATCCTGATCGGTCAGCGCGGCGAGGTAGGTCCAGGCGCCGCGCGCGAAGGCCTCCACAATCACGATCGCCAGCGGCAGGCCGAGCAGGATGAAGGCCACCGCCACCGCCAGACCGATCAGCAACCGCCGCGCCAGTGCCCCATCCGAGCGCCGGGCCGGTACTCCGGCCGCGGTCATCAAGGTCGCGCTCATCGGGCGGCCGCCCAGGCTTGCAGCCGGTTGATCACCATCAGCATCACGAAGGACACCATCAGCATCGCCGTGCCGATCGCCGCGGCACCGACGTAGTTGTACTGGTCGAGCTGAATGACGATCAGCAGCGGCACAATCTCCGACAGCATCGGCTTGTTGCCGGCGATGAAAATCACCGAGCCGTACTCGCCGAGCCCGCGGGCAAACGCCATGGTGAAGCCGGTGATCAGCGCCGGCGCCGCCGCCGGCATGATCACCCGCAGGAAGATCTGCGTCCGCGTCGCGCCCAGCAGCCGCGCCGCCTCCTCCTCATCGGCCGGCAAGTCCTCCAGGATGGGCTGCACCGCGCGCACCACGAAGGGCAGCCCGACGAACACCAGCGCGACGCCGATGCCGAGCGGGGTGAACGCCACCGTGATCCCCAGCGGCTCCAGCAGCGCGCCGATCCAGCCATTGGGCGCGTAGAGCGCGGTCAACGCGATGCCGGCCACCGCGGTCGGCAGCGCGAAGGGCAAGTCCACCGCCGCATCGATGAAGCGCCGCCCGGGAAAGCGATACCGCGTCAGCACCCAGGCCAGCAGCATGCCGCAGACCGCGCTCACCACCGCCGCGCCAAGGGCGGCCAGGATGGTAACGCGGAAGGCCGCCAGCACCCGCCGATCCGCCAGCGCGGCGACGAAAGCGGGCAGCCCCTTGGAAAGGCTCATCGCCACCATCGCCGCCAAAGGCAGCAGCACCAGCGCCGCCAGCGTTGATGTGGTGATGGTGAAACTCAGCCCAAGCCCCGGGATCACCCGTCGCGGCCGGCCGAGTGCGGATGCCTGTGCCATGCTCAGCCTCCGGGCTGGTAGACTTGGTCGAAAATCGCGCCATCGGCGAAGTAGGTGTCATGCGCGCGGGTCCAGCCGCCGAAGCGCTCCTCGATGGTGAACAGCGCGAGCTTCGGGAACACCTTGCCGAACGCCTCCGCCACCGCCTTGGAGCGCGGGCGGTAGAAGTTGCGGGCGCAGATTTCCTGCCCCTCCGGCGTGTAGAGGAATTCGACATAGGCCTGCGCCACCTTGCGCGTGCCACGCCGCTCCACCACCTGGTCCACCACCGCGACCGGCGGCTCGGCCAGGATGCTGGCCGGGGGGATGACGATCTCGAACCCGCCCTTGGTATGCTCCTGCATCGCCAGGAACGCCTCATTCTCCCAGGCCAGCAGCACATCGCCGATGCCGCGGCGGGTGAAGGTGAGGGTGGCACCGCGCGCCCCGGTATCGAGCACCGGCACGTTCTGGAACAGCCGCTTCATGAAGGCACGCGCCTGCGCATCATTGCCACCGGCCTTGTCCAGCCCCGCGGCATAGGCGGCCAAGAAGTTCCAGCGCGCGCCACCGGAGGTTTTCGGGTTCGGCGTGATCACCTGCACGCCCGGCCGCACCAGGTCCTCCCAGTCGCGGATCTTCTTCGGGTTCCCCGTCCGCACCAGGAACACGATGGTGCTGGTATAGGGCGAGGAATTCTCGGGCAGCCGCGATTGCCAATTCTTGGCCAACCGCCCCGCCGCGGCGATCGCGTCGATGTCATGCGCCAGCGCCAGCGTCACCACATCGGCATCGAGCCCATCGATCACCGAGCGCGCCTGCGCGCCGGACCCGCCATGCGACATCCGCACCGCCGCATCGATATCGCCGGCGCCAGCCAGTTGCGCGGCAAAGGCGGGATTGATGCGGCGATACAGCTCGCGCGTCGGATCATAGGAAACATTCAATATTTCCATCCGCGTCCGCGCCGAGGCCGGGCGTATGGCGGCGGCGAAAGGGGCGGCTAGGGCGAGGCGACGTGACATGTGCGGAGGCGGTGACATGCGAAGTCTCCAGTGCGGTGGGTGGTCAGCGGCGATTACCTATATAGCCTATATACATATTGGATAAATATCTTTTTAAGACGCCTCCCGTCAAACAAATGTGAGCGCGGTTCGACGCCGCCGCACTTTTCTGCCAGGATTCCGCGCTACAGCAGCTGACGCGCCTGGCAGGGATGGGAGACGGACAAGGTCATGTTGACGAGCAAGGGGAAATACGCGCTCCGCGCCGCGGTCTATCTCGCCCGCCACCACACCGAGGAAGGCTGGGCGCTCGCGGTGGATATCGCGGCGGCCGAGGAAATCCCCAAGAAATTCCTGGAAGCCATCCTGGTCGAACTGCGTGACGAGCACATCGTGGTCAGCCGCCGTGGCCGCAATGGCGGCTATCGGCTGGCGCAGCCGCCAGACCGCATCGGCGCCGGTGACGTCATCCGCGCGATCGACGGGCCGCTGGCGCTGACCCCCTGCACGAGCCGCACCCAGTACGGCCCCTGCCAGGATTGCGTGAGCCCGACCGTCTGCGCCCTACGCCCGGTGCTGCAAAAAGCGCGCGACGCCATCGCCGACGTGCTGGACGGCCATTCGCTCGCCACCATGGCCGGGCTCGCACCACCGCCCGCCCCCACGGCCCGGCGCAAGGCCGCGCCGCCCGCCTGAGCCCCCGGACTCAGGCCAGGGGTGGCCGGTTCTGCACCCAGGGCCGCGCCGCCTCGAACGCCGCACTCGCCTGCAGCACCCCGAGATCATCGAAGCGCCGCCCGACGATCTGCAAACCCACCGGCAGGCCAGCCGGCGTGAACCCGCACGGCACACTCGCCGCCGGGCTGCCCGACCAGTTGAACGGGTAGGAGAACTCCGCCCACATCAGCCAATCCCACTCATGCTGCGGCCAATGCGCCGGCTGCAGCTTGTCAGCCGGGAAGGCCGCAACGCTCACGGCGGGGCTGAGCAGGAAGTCATACCCCTCCATGAACTCATGGATCTCCTGCACATAGGCGAAGCGCCGTGTGCGCATCTCCATGAACTGCCCCGCGGTGAACCCGGCGGCATGCTTGATCATGGCGACGAAGCCGGGATCCATCCGGCTTTCGAACTCCGGCAGCGCGGCCAACCGCCCCGTGAACGTCGCCGGCCAGAAGAAGCGCACCAGCTCCGGGCCAAGCTTGCCCCAGGCCGGCGTCACCTCCTCGACGATGGCGCCCATCGCCTCGAACACCTTCACCGCCGCCTCCACCGAAGCGGCGATCTCGGGATCGACCCGGGCATGGCCGAGATCGCGGCTATAGGCGATCCGCTTGCCCTTCATGTCGGCCTTGAGCTGCCCGGCATAATCCTGCGGCGGGGCTTCCAGCGAGGTGTAGTCCCACACATGCGGCCCGGCCATCGCCTGGGTCATCAGCGCGGCATCCTCCACCGTGCGGGTCAGCGGCCCGATATGGGTGGCGAGATCATTGTTGGACATCGGCCAGCACGGCACCCGCCCATGGGTCGGCTTGAAGCCGTACACGCCCGAAAAATGCGCGGGCATGCGGATCGAGCCGGCCCCATCGCCGCCCTGGTGCAGCGGCCCATACCCCACCGCCGCCGCCACCCCGGCGCCCGATGAGGAGGCCCCGGCGTTCAGCCCCTTGCCCCAGGGATTATGGGTGATGCCGGAAATCGGCGCCTCGCTGACGCCCTTCCAGCCCCATTCCGCGGCCGAAGTCGTCTTGCCCATCAGCATCCCGCCGGCCTCGTACAGCCGCGTCACGCAGGGCGCATCGACGTCCGGCACGGTGCCCTGCATCGACGCACTGGCAAAGTCGGTCTGGATGCCCTTGGTGTGCTGGAGGTCCTTGATGGTGAAGGGAATCCCCTCCAGCAGACGCGGCGTACCGCGATTGAGGAACACATCCTCGGAGTGCCGTGCGGCGGCGAGCGCATGCTCCGGCGTGAAGCGCATCATCGCGTTCACCCGCGGCTCCACCGCCTCCATCCGCGCCAGCACCGATTTGGCGACCTCCACCGGCGAGAGCTTGCGCGCCCGGTACAGCGCCGCGAGCTGCGATACGCCGAGAAAGCCGATTTCACTACCGTCCATCGTTCCGCTCCATCCTGCCTTTGGCAGGAGGATGGCGCATTCATCCGGCGCTGGCCACTCCCTCGGGCAGGGTCAGCCGGCCTGCGTCGGATCCTTCTCCGGCCCGGCCACCACGCCCGTATCATGCAGCTTGCCGACGGCGGCGGAACTTAGGCCGAGCACGCCGAGCAGGATATCGTCGGTGTGCTGGCCAAGCAGCGGCGCCGGCGCCTGGGCGCCGCGGGCCTCACCGGAGGCGCGGAGCGGCGTGCCGGCGGCGCGATGCGGGCCGATCCCGGCGGGGTCCAGCGTTTCCCACACCGGATTGGCCGGGCCGACCCGCGGATCGTTCGCCATCAAATCCGGCGTGGTGCGGTAGGGGCCCCAGCAGACGCGGTTGGCGTCGAAGAGCGGCTGGATTTCCGCCAGTGTCCGCGCCGCACACCAGGCGGCGACCAACTCGGCGATGGCGTCGCGGGCGTCGAACCGGTCGGACTCATTGGCAAAACGCTTGCCAAGCCGGGCTTCCAGCGCGGCGATCTCCGCCTCGATCCCGCAGGACTTCACCAGCGTCGTCCATTGCGCCGCGGAAATGCCGGCCACCATGATCCGCTTGCCGTCGGCGGTGGCGAAATCCCGCCCGAAGGCGCCGTAGATATGGTTGCCGAGCGATGGCCGCGCCTCGCCCAACAACTGCGCCTCGGTAGCCAGCCCGAGATGGGAGAGCATGGTGAACGCGACGTCGGACAGGGCGAGCCGCAACTCGGCGCCCGCCCCGGTGCGGCGGCGGCGATCGGCGGCGGCGGAAATCGCCAGCGCCGCCTGGAAGGCGCAGGCGATGTCCCAGGCCGGCAGCACATGGTTCACCGGCGCGTCGATCGAGCCCGGCCCGGTCATCGCCGGATAGCCGGTGGCGGCGTTCACCGTGTAGTCGACGGCGGTGGTGCCGTCCTGGTTGCCCTCGATCATGCAGGTGATGAGGTCCGGCCGCGTCTTCGCCAGCGCCGCGTGATCGAGCCATTTGGAGACGATATTGGTGAGCAGGATACCGCCGTTCTCGCCCGGCGCCGTCACCAGCGCCTGCACCAATTCACGCCCCTCCGGCCGCCGCAGGTCGATCGCAATCGAGCGCTTGGCCTTGTTGAGACTGGTCCAATAGAGCGAACGGCCGGACGGCATCAACGGCAGGCGCCCGTAATCGATGCCGCCGCCGATATTATCGATATGGATCACGTCGGCGCCGAACTGCGCCAGCGTCAGCCCGGCGAGCGGGGCGGCGATGAAGGCGCTGGATTCCACCACGCGCAGGTCAAGCAGGCCGAGATTCATCACTTCAGCGCCTCTTCCAGCAGGGATTTCGCGACCACCTTCAGCGCCAGCGTCTCCTCCGCCCCCTCGAAGATGGAGAGCACGCGGGCATCGACAAAATAGCGGCTGACCGGGCTTTCCTCGGCGTAGCCCATGCCGCCATGGATCTGCAGCGCCTCGCGGGTGACCATCTCGGCCGAGCGGCAAGCCAGCAGCTTCACCAGGCTCGCTTCCATCCGCCCACGCCCCTGGTCGAGCTCGCGGGCTACCGCATAGGCGAGATGGCGGCAGGCGGCGAAGCGGGCGGCCATGGTGGCGAGCTTGATGCGGGTGAGCGGGAAATCGATCAGCGGCGCGTCGAACACTTTACGATCGCGCGAATAGCGGATGGCGGCCGTAAGCGCCGCTTTCATCACGCCAAGCGCCCGCCCGGAGGTCTGGATGCGCCCGCCGACCATGCCGGCCATGGTGAGGTAGAAGCCTTTGCCGAGACCGCCCTCCTCGCCGATCACGCAGGCATCCGGCACAAAGAATTTCTCGAAGGCGAGATCGAAGGAGTGCATGCCGCGATAGCCGAGCGTCGGGATGGCCCGCCCGGTGAGGCTGCCGCCGCCCTCCTGGCGATAGGCGAAATCATGGCCCTCATAAGAGGGCTTCTCGACCAGCAGCAAGCTGAGGCCGCGATGGCCGAGCGAACGATCAGGGTTGGTGCGGGTCACCACCATCAGCACCCCCGCCTTGCCCGCAAAGGTGCACCAGGTCTTGGCGCCATCGAGCAGCCACCCGCCCTCGGTTTTGGTACCGCGCAGCTTGAGGCTGGCGACGTCGGACCCCGCATCAGGCTCGGTGATGGCGATGGCACAAAGCGGCTCCCCGGCCGCCAACTTCGGCAGCCAATGCGCCTTCTGCGCCTCGGTGCCGCCAGCCAGCAAGGCGCGAGCGAGGATTTCCGGCCGCGTGATCAGCGAGCCGGCGGCAGCCAGCGATGCCTCGGACAACGCCTCCGTCACCGCGATCATCATCGGCGTGTTGTCGCCGCCCGCCGGCGCCAGCCCGCCATATTCCTCGGGGATGGAGAGGCCGAACACCCCCATCTCGCGCAGCGGCTGCAACAGGCTCTCGGGCACCGTGAGGTCTTCGCGATGGATCTGCTCGGCGAGCGGCGCCACCACCTCGGCGGCGAAGCGGCGGAACCCATCGCGCGCCTGGGCGGTCGCCTCGTCCACCCGCACATCGGCGATCTCCTGCCCGGTCTCGGCCAGTTCCGCGCCGAGCGCCGCCAGCACCTCCGGCCCGCCGGCGTCGCGGCGCAAACGGCGCAGCGCGGCGCTTGCGGAGAGTTCGTCGAGCGGCGCCGCATCTAGCCCTGAAGCAGCGTAGATGCCGGCCAACCTCTCGATCAGCGCCGGCGCCGCCTGGGCCGCGAAGGCAAGTCCCAGCCCGGCATCCAGCGGCGAGATATTGCCCCCCTGCGCCAGCATGGTGCGGGCCGCATAGAGATCGGCATTGGCCAGCGCCAACTCGTAGCAAATCCACTGATGCGCATCGAGCAGGCGGCCATCGAGCCGCCCGTCGCGCGCACACATCGCCGCCGCGCGGGCCACGGCCGTCTCGAACGCGGCACCAAGCCGCTCGAACACCGCGGCGGCAATCCCGGGCATGTCATCGGGGGGAGTAAGGGTCATATCAGCCTCATTACATGCGTCGGGCGGACGCGGCTCGATGTCGCGTCCGCCCGATACCTTTCGTCAGTCACCCCGCGCAGCGCGTGTGTGGCTCACACCACACGACCCGCCGTCGCCGCGCGATCCTTACCGGCGCCACCAACCGCGCTTGGGCGGTGTGGCCGGAACCTCGTCAGCCCCGAGCACGATCGGCTTGATCGCCGGCCCGATCTTCGGCCCAGCAGGTTCAGGCACGGGCTCCGGCACGGGCGTGGGGTCGACCGCTTGAACTTCGACCACCGGAGCTTCAGCGACCGGCGCTTCCACCACGGGAGCTTCCGCCGCCGGGGCTTCGACAACCGGCGCCTCAGGGGCTGCCACCACGGCGACCGGCTCAGCGGCGACCGGCTCGGGGGCGACAGGTTCAGCCGCCACCGGCTCTGGGCTTTGCGGCGCCCGGGTGATCGCCGCCTTCTCGGCCTCCTGCTGATCCATCAGATCGAAGATATCCATGATCTGCTGGCCACCGAACGGATCGGCCGGGGTCGGGCCCGACCAGACCGGCTCGGCCGGCGCCACAGGCGGCGGCGCGACGGCGGCTTCCGGCGCGGCATCACCGGGCTCGGCGATCTCGTTGCCGTCCTCGTCACGCCGGCGACGACGGCCACCGCGGCGGCCACGGCGACGGGCGCGTGGGTTGCCATCCTCGGACGTAGCGTCCTCGGCGGAGGGCACTTCGCTCGGGCTGGACTCGGCGCCCTCATCCTCGGCCGGAAGCTCCGCGGCCACGAGATCGACCGCCACCATCTCGGCGGTAATGGCCTCAATGGCCTGGGCCTCGCCCTCGGCACCATCCTCGCTTTCGCCATCCGTCTCGCCGGCGGCGGTATCACCCTCCTCCCGGCGGCCACCACGGCGGCGGCGGCGGCGGCGGCGGCCATCCTCGGCACGGGCTTCGGCGGCCCGGCCATTGCCCTCGGCACTGGCGGCCGGCGCGGCGACGGCTTCCTCGTCCTCGCCGGCGAAGGCGACGTCATCGTCCTCCGCCTCGTCCGGCGCAGTGGCGACCGGGGCCGGCGCGATCGGGATCACCGTCGGCGCCGGGCGCTCGCCGGGCTCCAGCGCCCGCTCGCGCACGATCCGCACCTGCGGCGCGACCAGGCTGTCATCAGCGGCGAAATGCACCCGCATCCCCGTCCGCACCTCGATCTCGACCAGGCGATCCCGCTTGTGGTTGAGCAGATACATCGCGACCGCACCGGCGACATGCACGGTGACGAGGGCCGAACGCCCCTTGGCGCCCTCCTCCTCCACCGCGCGCAGCACGTGCATCGCGCTGCTCTCCACGCTGCGGACATGGCCGAGTCCGGCGCAATGCGGGCAGGTGACAAAGTTGGTCTCGGTGAGGCTCGGGCGCAGCCGCTGGCGGCTCATCTCGAGCAGGCCGAAATGGCTGATCGAGCCGACCTGAATGCGCGCACGATCGTTCTTCAGCGCATCCTTCAGGCGGCGCTCGACCATCGCGTTATGCTTGCGCGATTCCATGTCGATGAAATCGATGACGATCAGGCCCGCAAGATCGCGCAGGCGCAGCTGGCGGGCGGCTTCCTCGGCGGCTTCGAGGTTGGTGCGCAGCGCCGTCTCCTCGATGTTCCGCTCACGGGTGGAGCGCCCGGAGTTGACGTCGATGGCGACCAGCGCCTCGGCCTGGTTGATCACGAGATAGCCGCCGGACTTGAGCTGCACGGTGGGCGACAGCATCGCGTCGAGCTGGGCTTCCACGCCCATGCGGCTGAACAGCGACTGGCCGCCGCCTTCCGCCTCGCGCCACTGGATCACCTTGCGGGCATGGGCGGGCATCAGCATGCGCATGAAGTCATGCGCCGCCTTCCAGCTCTCGCGGCCATCGACCAGCACCTCATCGATATCGCGCGAGTAGCCGTCGCGGATGGCGCGCTTGATGAGGCTCGCTTCCTCGTAGATCAGCGCGGGGGCCACCGACTGCATGGTGTGCTCGCGGATGTCGTCCCACAGGCGCATCAGGTATTCGCAGTCGCGCTTGATCTCGGGCTTCGGCCGCGCCGCACCGGCGGTGCGGACGATCAGCCCCATGCCCTGCGGGATTTCCAGCTCGTTGGTAATTTCCTTGAGGCGGCGGCGATCGGCAGCCGATGTGATCTTGCGCGAAATGCCGCCGCCGCGCGGCGAGTTCGGCATCAGCACACAGAAGCGGCCGGCGAGCGAGATATAGGTGGTCAGTGCCGCGCCCTTGGTGCCGCGCTCTTCCTTCACCACCTGGATGAGCAGGATCTGGCGGCGGCGGATGACCTCCTGGATGCGGTAGTTGCGCAGGAAGCGCGAGGAGCGGCGGGCGCGGGCCTCCTCGGCGCCATTGCCCTCGAAGACGTCGCTGTCGCCACCGAGCGCCTCGGGCGGCGGCTGGTCGGAGACCGGCGCGTCCATATCATCATCGCCGCCCTCGTCACCGATCTCCTCGATGGACGTATCGGCGGCATCATCGTCGGCAAGCGGCGCCTCGGCCAAGGCCTCTTCGGCCACCGGCTCCTCGATCGGCTCGGGGCTGGGCGCCACCATCGGCGCGGGCGTTCCATCGGGCTCGAAGGCGCCGTAGGTCACCTCGCCATAGCTGACCGCGAGCGGCATGGCGGCGTCGCCAGAGGGCGCGGGCTCCTGGCCGGCATCGCTCTCCGGCGCGGAGTCGCGGCTGCGGTCGCGATCGCCGCGGTCCCGCCGGCGATCGCGGCGCTGCGGGGCGGGTTGCGGCTGCTGCTCCTCGGCGTCCTCCGCCTCCTCGGCCTCAGCCTCGGCGCGGGCTTCCTCGGCCTGCATGGCGAGCAGGCGCTGCCGGTCGGCAACGGGGATCTGGTAGTAGTCGGGATGGATTTCGCCGAAGGCAAGGAAGCCGTGCCGGCCGCCGCCATACTCTACGAAGGCCGCCTGGAGCGAGGGCTCCACGCGGACGACTTTGGCGAGGTAGATGTTGCCCTTGAGCTGCTTCTTGGTCGACGTCTCGACGTCGAAATCCTCGAGGCGGTTACCGTCCAGCACCACAACGCGGGTTTCTTCCGCGTTGGTGGCGTCGATCAACATGCGCTTGGTCATAAAGCCCTGAACTCCGATGGGCCCGGGTCGCGCGCGCCGCATCTGCGGTGCGCGTCGGGGGCGATAGGCATGGCGGGAGGGGCTGACCCGGTCGCAGGAGTGGCAGGGAGGAGGACGCGTCGAACGATGAACGTGCGCGTGCCGGGAACCGAAAACGGTTCAAGACGTCGGTCCCGGAGAAAATACGCGTCGTGACGGTCATCGGACCCTGTATCTGCGATCGGGCGCGCGCCGTATCAGGGCGCGCCGCCCCGGTGAAACTTGTCGCCGGCCGCTTGCGCGCGCCCCGCCGCCGCCCGATACGGCCGCCCTCCATGGCGGCGCCTGCATCTGCGGCCTAGCCGGCGCTGACAGCGCGCGGCGCGGACAGTGGCGGGCTGGGAGACCTGCGTTGCGCATCCTGACGAACTGTCAGTGCCTGCATCGCCGCCGCATCAACCCCCGAACCCTGCGCGGTCGCGCCGGGCCGGTGACGTCACCGTAGCCCAGGGACCATGGAGCAAACCCCTGCAATGTGCAAGCGCACAACCGCTTGAACGCGCCGGGATGTCCGTGAATTCGCCGCAATCAACGGATAAGGTGCAAGTCTGTAAGTTGTTTGTTAGCATCCGCCCGATGTCCGCGATCGCGAGGCCCGTGTTGATCTCCCGCCGTGTCCTGCTTGCCGCCGGCCTCTCCGCCCGGTTCCTGTGGTCCGAGCGGGCGCAGGCCGCCGCGCCTGCTCGCCCCCTGCCCGCCAAGCCGAGCCTGCCGCTGGTGGTGCTCGATCCCGGCCATGGCGGCAAGGACCCGGGCGCCATCGGTGTCTCCGGCACGTACGAGAAGCACGTCGCCCTCGCCGCCGCGCAGGAATTGCAGCGCCAACTCACCGCCGGCGGGCGCTATCGCGTGGAACTGACCCGCACGCGCGACGTCTTCGTGCCGCTCGACCAGCGCGTCGCCTTCGCGCAACGCCATGGCGCCGCCCTGTTCGTCTCCATGCATGCCGACGCGCTGTCGGACCATGCGGTGCGCGGCGCCAGCGTCTACACCCTATCCGACGCGGCGTCTGACAAGCAGACCGCGGCGCTGGCGCGGCGCGAAAACGCGGCCGACCGCTTCGGCGGCCCCGCCTTCCACGACACGCCACCCGAGGTCTCCCGCATCCTCTCGAGCCTGGTCCGTCAGGAGACCCGCCAGGGCGCGGCCCGGCTGGCCGGCCGCGTGGTCGGCGAGTTCGGGCGGGATCTCAAGCTGATCCAGAACCCCTCACGGCATGCCGGGTTCATGGTGCTGAAGGCCGCCGACATCCCCTCCGTGCTGGTCGAAATGGGCTTCATGTCCAACCGTGAGGACGAGGCGGCGCTGCGACGGCCGGAGCATCGCGCCAAGGTGGCCGGCGCGATGCGCCGCGCGGTGGACGCGTGGTTCGCGGTGCGACCCGAGAAATCCGCCGGCCTGCCGCAAACGCAAGGCTGAAGCGAAACACTACCGTCTTTTGCAAGAATTGGTGTAACTGCCCGCGCATGACCGAACCCCTGACAGCTGGCGACCCGCTCGGCGGGCGCAGGCGGCCCCGTGCCGTGCCGCCGCCGGCCGAGCCCGCCAATGTGCCCGATGCGGCGCCCGAAGCCGCGCCCGCGCCGCAGGAGGCCGTCGCACCGCCGCCGCGGCGAGCAAAGGCCCCGAAGCCCGCCAAGCCGCGCCGCAAGGCCGCACCGCTCGGCTGGCTGCGCCGGCTGATCTCCCTCGTCACCGGGCTGTTCGTGCTCGGCGCGGTGGCCGGTGCCGTGGTGCTCTATGCCGGCTACCAGCGGTTCAGCGCCGAACTGCCGGACCTCGAAAGCCTCAGCAACTACCAGCCACGGGTGATGAGCCGCCTCTATACCGGCGATTCGCGCCTGCTCGCCGAGCTTGCCACTGAGCGGCGCATCTTCGTGCCCGCATCCGCGGTGCCGGATATCGTGAAGCAGGCCTTCATCTCCGCCGAGGATCAGAACTTCTACATCCACAAGGGTATTGACCCAGTGGCCGTGCTGCGCGCGGTGGTGACCGACGTGATGCAATATGGCCAGGGCCGCCGGCCCATCGGCGCTTCCACCATCACGCAGCAGGTCGCCAAGAACATGCTGCTGACCAACGAGGTCTCGATCGCCCGCAAGGCCAAGGAGATGATCCTGGCCGCGCGCATCGAGCAGACGCTCAGCAAGGACCGCATCCTCGAACTCTACCTCAACGAGATCTTCCTTGGCTTGCAAAGCTACGGCGTGGCCGCCGCCGCCCAGGCCTATTTCAACAAGACCCTCGACGAGATCACCCTGCCCGAGGCGGCCTTCCTCGCCGCCCTGCCCAAGGCCCCCAACAACTACAACCCCTTCCGCTTCCCCGACGCCGCCCGCGCCCGGCGCGATTGGGTGATCGACCGCTTGGCCGACGACCGCGCCATCACCCCTGAGCAGGCCGCTCAGGCCAAGGCGACGCCGATCTCCCCCGCGCCGTTCCGCCGGCCGGAGGTGGTGGCGGGCGGCGAGTATTTCGGCGAGGAAGTGCGGCGCACGCTCGTGGAGCGCTTCGGCGCCGACCGCACCACCCAGGGCGGGCTCGCGGTGCGCACCACGCTCGACCCCGCCTTGCAGATCGCCGCCGACAAGGCACTGCATGACGGGCTGATGCGCTACGATCAGCGACGCGGCGGCTGGCGCGGGCCGGTGGCGCATGTCGAGGCGGCGGGCGCCTTCCGCCAGACCTGGACCAACGCGCTGGCCCACACCCCGCGGCCAGCCGGAATGCTGCCGGACTGGCGCCTCGCGGTGGTGATCGAGGCGAACGACACCGAGGCGCGGCTCGGCTTCATGGAGCGCCTGCAAGGCACCAGCATCGTCCAGCCGCGGGTTCTGCCGATGCAACTCGCCGATCTCGGCTGGGCCCGCGCACTGAAGGACGGCAAGCCCGGCCCGGCGCCGCGCAAAATCGCCGAGGTGGTTGTGCCCGGCGATCTCGTGATGGTGGAGCCCGCCGCTGCCGCCCCCGCGCAAGGGCGCAACCCCGCCCGCGTCGAGCGGCTGCTGTTGCGCCAGGTGCCGAAGGTTCAGGGCGCGCTGGTGGCGATCGAGCCCGCAACCGGGCGCGTGCTGGCGATGAGCGGCGGCTGGAGCTTCGAGCTCAGCCAGTTCAACCGCGCCACCCAGGCCAGCCGCCAGCCCGGATCGAGCTTCAAGCCCTATGTCTACCTCACCGCGATGATGGCCAATATCTCGCCTTCGCAGAAATTCCTCGATGCCCCCTTCGTGGTGGACCAGGGGGCGGCGGGCAAATGGCGGCCGGGCAATTTCGAGCTTGATTTCAACGGCCCGGTGCCGCTGCGGGTCGCATTGGAGAAATCCCTCAACCTGGTCACCGTGCGCGTGGCGGATCGCGTTGGCATGCAGGCGGTGGCGCAGACGGCGATCGGGCTGCACGTGGTTGACGACATGCCCCGCGTGCTGCCGGCCTCGCTCGGCGCGGTTGAGACGACGGTGATGCGCAATGCCGCCGGCTACGCCGCGCTCGCCGCCGGCGGGCGCGAGGTGATCCCGACGCTGATCGACAGCGTGCAGGACCGCGATGGAAGCGTGTTGTGGCGCGCGCCGGCACCTTCCTGCCCCACCTGCGCCGACCCCGCCCGCCCGCCCGCGCTCGGCGATGCACGCAAGCAGGTGATCGACGCCGCGAGTGTGTTCCAAGTCGTCACCATGATGCAGGGCGTGGTGCAGCGCGGCACCGGGGTGCCGGCCGGGGCGGGCCTCAACCGGCAAATCGCCGGCAAGACGGGCACCAGCCAGGAGTTCAACGATAATTGGTTCGTCGGCTTCACGCCTGATCTCGTCACCGCCGTATGGATCGGCTTCGACACCCCGACCTCGCTCGGCAACAACGAGACCGGCGGCAGTAACGCCGCGCCGGTTTGGCATGATTTCATGGCCGTCGCGCTCAAGAGCCGGCCGAACCTGAAATTCGTGCCGCCGCCTGGGGTCACCATGGCATCCTGGGATGCCGGCAACGGCCAGGTGACCGATGCCTTCAAGCCCGGCCAGGTGCCCGGCGCCTCCGGCCCCGTCGGCGGCGCCCTGCCGCCCGTTGCCGCCGAGGGGGAAACCGTCGCCGCCAAGCCCGCCAAACCCTCCGCCGGGGTCGACAGCACGATGGACGGGCTGTATTGACCGCCGCCTCATTTCCACGCCGCTCGTGACCGGAAGCCGCACCCATGTCCGCCGAATCCGACGCCCTCAACGAACAGATCAAGCAGTCCGTCGCGCTGCTGAGGAGGCATCTTTGACTGGGATGTCGCACTCCCCCGCCTAGAGGAACTGAACCACCGCGCCGAGGACCCCGACGTCTGGAATGACGCCGCCAAGGCCCAGGAGCTGATGCGCGAGCGCAACCGCCTCGCCGGCCTCATCGAGGGCGTCATCAAGCTCGAAACCGACGTGGCCGACACCATCGAGCTGATCGAGATGGCGGAAGCCGAGGGCGAGGCGGCGATGGTGACCGATGGGCTCGCCACGCTGCACGACCTCGCCGAGGAAGCCAAGCGGCGCGAGATCGAGAGCCTGCTGTCCGGCGAGGCTGACAGCAATGACTGCTACATGGAAATCAACGCCGGCGCCGGCGGCACGGAAGCGCAGGACTGGGCCGAGATGCTCATGCGCATGTATTCGCGCTGGGCGGAAAAGCACAGCTACAAGCTGCAACTGCTCGACCAGAGCGAGGGCGAGCAGGCCGGGCTGAAATCCGTCACGCTTCAGGTTTCCGGCCCCAACGCCTATGGCTGGCTCAAGACCGAATCGGGCGTGCATCGCCTGGTGCGCATCTCGCCCTTCGATGCGGCGGCGCGGCGGCAGACCAGTTTCGCCAGCGTCTGGGTCTACCCGGTGGTGGACGATACGATCGAGATCGAGATCGATCCCTCGGACCTCAAGGTCGACACCTATCGCGCCTCGGGCGCCGGTGGCCAGCACGTCAACAAGACCGAGTCGGCCATTCGCATCACGCATATCCCATCCGGCATCGTCGTCGCCTGCCAAACCGACCGAAGCCAGCACCGCAACCGCGCCACCGCGATGGGGATGCTGAAAGCGCGGATGTACGAGGCGGAATTGCAGCGCCGCGAGGCGATCAGTTCGGCCCAGGAAGACGCGAAAACCGCGATCGGCTGGGGCCATCAAATCCGCAGCTACGTGCTCGCACCTTACCAAATGGTGAAGGACCTGCGCACCGGGGTGGAAAAGGGCAATCCCGACGCCGTGCTCGACGGCGATCTCGATGCCTTCATGGCCGCCGCCCTCGCCGCCCGGGTCGGCGCCACCCGTTCGGACGCCTCGGCTCAGGCGCAGTAGCTGGCCGCGTAAAGGACTTGCCACGGCTCGGCGAGAGGTGCATTGATATTTCAGGCACGTAGCGCGTCTTGTTCGCGTGATGCCTAAGATGCACCTTTCCGCCGCAACCGAAATCCTGGAGCGCCGCCGTGATCCTCAACCGCAGAGCCCTGCTCGCCGCCATCGGCATGACCCTTCCGGCCGTCGCCATGGCTCAGACGCCCGACACCACTACCACCGCGAAAAAGAAGACCACCGCCAAGAAGACCGTGAAGCCCGGCGCCAAGACCGCCGCGCAGAAGGCCAAGGCCAAGCCGGCCGCCCCCACCCAGGGCTGAGCCTACCCCACTAGGCCTAACGCTTCAGCGGCAGCAGACATGCGAAGGCCGCGAGCGAAAGTGCGCCCAAAGCGGCAAAGGTCCAACTCGCCGGCATCGCGTCGATCAGCGGTGCGGCGAGGGTAGGAAGTGCGGCCTGGGCAAGTAGACTCGGCAGCGCGAGCCGTCCGAGCAGCGCCGCATAGCCCGCCGGGCCGAATACGTGCATCGGCAAGGTGCCACGATTGATGGTGAGAATGCCGTTGCTGAGCCCGTACGCCAGCGCGAACACCGCCGCCGGCGCCCCCCCGAGCATCGCCGCCACCCCCATCGGCAAGAGCGCCGCGCCGAGCCAGGCGGATGTCACCGGGCTCAGCCCGCGGCCGAACCGGTAGTCGATCAGCCGGCTGCCCACCTGGGCCGGCCCGATGATCGAGGCCACCAGCACCGCGTGGTCGGTCGAGAGCCCCATCCCCTTCAGCAAGACCAGCGCATGCACCGAAATCAGCGCACCGATGCCGGCGCGGCTGGTGAAGAAGATCGCCAGCAGGGCAAAGGCGGTGCGCCCGGTCATCGCGCCCGGCGCCGGCGCGGCGCGGGCGGCGGCCTCGTGCGGCGGGCCGGGATGGCGGGGGATGAAGGCGAGGATGATCGGCAGGATCACCAGGATCTGCATCGCCGCATAGGCCAGTACCGAGGCGCGCCAGCCGAAGCTCGCGGCAAGCCAGGTGCCGGTGGGGAAGCCGACGGAGCTGGCAAATCCGCCCATCAGCGTTACCCCCACAATGGCCGGCCGCGCGTCACGCCCGAGGAGGCGGCCGATGGTGGCAAATGCCGTGTCATAGAGACCGAGCGCCATGCCGACGCCGAGCACCGTCCAGGCCGCATACCAATGGAGCAGGGAGCCCACGAGTGACAGCATCACCAGCCCCGCGGCGGTGACGACAGCGCCACCGATCAACACCGGTTTGCCGCCCTGCGCGTCGATGAAGCGGCCGATCCGCGGGGCGCACATCGCGGAGACCAGCAACGACCAGGAGAAGCCGCCGAGCAGCCAGGTGCGCGAGACGCCAAGCTCGGCGCTGGCGAGGCCGATCATGGTGGCGGGGATGTAGAAAGTGCTCGCCCAGGCCAGCACCTGGCTGGTGCCGAGTGCCAGAGCGAGGCGCCGCTGGGTTGCCCTGATGTCCAATCTACGCGCCTACAAACCCCGTGACCTCGCGCAGCGCGGCCGCGATGCCGGGGGCGGCGGCGAAGATGCGGTTGCCCTCCGTCATGCCATTCCCGGCCGTGAAGTCCGAAACCACCGCGCCGGCCTCGGCGAGGATGGCCATCACCGCCGCGACGTCCCACAGATTGATGTGCTGCTCGATATAGGCGTCGATCCGCCCGGCGGCGACGTCGGCCAGCCCCAGCGCGCCCGAGCCACCGGCCCGCAGCATGGCGCCGGCATCCATCACGCCCTGCACCATCCCGTAGAAATCGGCGTTGGGCCGGCGATGCGACCAGCCGCACTCCACCTGGGCGCGCGCGAGATCATCGGTATTGGCGGCGCGGATGGGCGTGCCGTTGAGCGTCGCCCCGCCGCCCAGCCGGGCCGCGAAGGTTTCGCCGAGGGCGGGCGCCACCAGCACGCCGGCGACCGAGGTGCGGCCCTCGATCAGGCCGAGCGAGACGCAGAACCGCGCCGCGCCGCGGGCGAAGTTGGAGGTGCCGTCAATCGGGTCAACCACCCAGGTCAGGCTGCCCTGGCGGCCTTTGCCGGTCTCCTCGCCCTGGAACCCGTCATCGGGGAAGGCGGCCGCGAGGCGCTCGGAGATGAAGGTCTCCACCGCGCCATCGGCCTCGGTCAGCCAGTCCTGCCGGTCTTTCAGCGTGGCGACCGCGCCGCCGGCGGGCGGACGCATGCGCAGCGCGAGCTGCCCGGCTTCGGTGGCGATGGCGAGGGCGGCGTCGAGGCGGCGTTGCAGGGCGTCGGACATCAGGGGCACTCCGGGCGGCGCGGCTCGTCCACGCGCTGTCCTGCATTAGTCCAGGAACCGCCGGGTTGGAACCGCCGCCGGCGGGTTGGCTGCCTACCGGATTCCCGCGCGCATGAAACTCTGCACGAACTGGCGCTGGAACAGCAGGAAGGCCACCAGCAACGGCGCGCTGGTCATCAGCGTCGCCGCCGTGATGATCGACCAGTCGATCCCCTGGTCGGTCGAGGCGAAGATCGACAGTCCGACGGTGAGCGGGCGGGTGTTGACGGAGTTGGTGATCACCAGTGGCCACAGGAAGTTGTTCCAGTGGTAGGAGACGCTCACCAGCCCGTAGGCGATGTAGGTCGGCCGGGCGAGCGGCACGTAGACGCGCCAGAGCCGGCCGAGCAGGGTGCAGCCCTCCAGCCGCGCGGCGTCGTCGAGTTGCTGCGGCACGGTAAGGAAGGTCTGGCGCAGGAGGAAAATGCCGAAAGCGGAGCCGAGATAGGGCAGCGCGATCGCCAGGATGGTGTCCACCAGGCCGAGCTTTGCCATACTGCGGTAATTCCCCACCAGCAGCACGTCCGGCATGATCATCAGCTGCATCAGCATGATCGCGAACACCACGTTGCGCCCGGCGAATTCCATCCGCGCGAAGGCGAAGGCGGCGGGGGTGCAGACGATGAACTGCGCCACCAGGATCAGCGTCACCAGGATGGTGGTGTTGAGGAAGTAGCGGGCGAACGGCGCTGCAGCCCAGGCGTTGCGGAAATTCTCCAGCGTCAGCGGCGCGGTGAGGCTGAAGCGGGTGGCGAATTCGCCGGGGTGGAAGGCCGTCCACAGCGCGTAGAGCAGCGGCAGCACCCAGATGATGGCCAGCATCCAGGCGCCGATGATCTCGAGGAAGCGCGTCGAGACTTTCACCGGTAATGCACACGCTTGCCGAGCACGCCGAATTGCAGCCAGGCCAGCAACCCGAGCAGCCCCAGCAGCACCACCGTGAGCGTCGCCGCCAGCGCCTGGTCCCAGAAGCGGAACCCGGCCTCGTAGATGTAGTAGAGCAGCAGCGTGGTGGCGTTGTCCGGCCCGCCGCGGGTCATCACCACCACGTGGTCCACCAATCGGAACGCGTTGATCACCGCGTTGACCAGCACGAACAACGTGGTCGGCATCAGCAGCGGGATGGTGACGCGGCGGAAGAAGTTCCAGCGGGAGGAGCCTTCCAGCGCCGCGCATTCCTTGAGGTCGGGCGGCATGGCCTGGAGGGCTGCGAGGTAGAAGATCATGAAGAACCCCGCCTCCTTCCACACCGCTACCGCGATCATCGCCGGCAGGGCGGTGGCGCGATCGCCGAGCCAGTTATGCCGGCCGCCGCCGAACCAGGAGAGGATGTGGTCGAACAACCCATAGTCGGGCGTGTAGAAAAACAGCCAGATATTGGCGACCGCGATCATCGGCAGCATGGTCGGCGTGAAATAGGCCATGCGCACCAGAGCGCGGCCGGGCATGGCGGTGTTGACGGCGAGCGCCATCACCAGGGCCAGGATCACCGAGGCGGGGATGGTCCAGACCGCGTAGATTGCGTTGTTGCGCAGAGCGGTCCAGAACACCGGGTCCGTCATCAGGTCGGCGTAGTTCTCGATGCCGACGAAGCGCGGCGGGCGGCTACCCTTGGGGGTGGTGTAGAAGCTGTCGATGATCGTCGTAGCCGCCGGCCAATGGGTGAAGGCCACCAGCAGCACGAGGGCGGGCAGCAGCAGGAGCCAGGCTTGGAGGGATTCTTTGCGCATTAGAGGGAAGGAAGGGGTTCTTTTTTGAAAAAAAGAACCAAAAAACTTCTATCCGCTTGCTGCGCGCCCTCCCGGGAGAGCGCGCAACCAAACGGATAAGAAGTTTTTGCTTCTTTTTTCAAAAAGAAGCGCTTCCTTCCTTCCATTTACCTTACGCCTTCTTATACGACTTCAAAATCCGATCCGCCTCAGCCTGCGTATCGGCCATCGCCTGCGCCGGAGTCTTCTGCCCGGAAAGGCACGCCTGGACGTTGTTGGTCAGCGCGGCGTAGACCTTCTGGTTCTCGAAGGTGGACAGCTCGCCGACGGCCACCGGCAGATAGCCGCGGGCCACGTCGGCGGCGGGGAAGCCGGCGATGTAGTCCTTCAGCGTCTTGGTCTCATAGGCCGCCGGCTGGGTGGCGATGTAGCCGGTCTTCATCGACCAGTCGGCCGCACGGTCGGGCTCGGCGAGGAAGCGGGCGAAGGCCAAAGCCGCCTTGCGTTCGGCCGGGTTGGCGTTCTTGAAAAAGTAGATGTTGCCGCCGCCCACCACGGTGCGCGGGCCGTCCTTGCCCGGCAGGCCGACGATGCCGAAGGGGAACTTCGCGTTGGCGCGGATGTTCGTGAGGTTGCCGGTGGTGTGCTGGATGATCGCCGCATTGCCCTCGAGGAAATCGGGGGAAAGCTGGCCCCAGTTGGACACGCCATCCGGCGAGGCGCCGGAGGTGCCCAGGCCGCGCCAATAGGCCAGCGCCTCGATCGCCTTGGGGTGGTTGAAATAGGTCTCGGTGCCGGCTTCGTTCATCAGCACATGGCCGGCCTGGTTGGCCAGCGCGCCGAAGGTCCATTGCGCGTTGCCGGTATCGGCGGCCATCTTCACGCCCCAGCGCGTCACCTTGCCGGCGGCGTCCTTCTTGGTGAGCTTGATGGCGGCGGCCTGGAGCTCCGCCCAGGTGCGCGGGAATTTCTCGGGGTCGAGCCCGGCTTCCGCGAAGGCGGCCTTATTGTAGTACATCACGGCGGTGGAGCGCTGGAACGGAATGCTCCACAGCTTGCCGTCGGCGCGGCTATTGGCGAGGAAGGCGGGATAGAAGCCTTCCAGCCACTTTTTGCCCTCGGCATCAAGCCCGACGTCTTCGAGGCTGGCGAGGATGTCGAGGTCCTGCAGCGCGTGCATCTCGGCGGCGAGCAGCACGGCCATCGCGGGGCCTGAGCCGCCCTTGATGGCGGTGACGGCCTTGGTCAGCGTCTCGCCGTAGTTGCCGGCATAAACCGGCGCGACTTCGATGCCGGTCTTGGCCTGGAACTCCTTGCAGTAGCCATCGACGATGGCCGGGATCGGCCCGCCGACGGCGATCGGGTAGTAGAACGAGATTTTCGTGCCCTGCGCCCGCGCGATGGCGGGAGCGGCGAGCGTGGCGGCGGTGCTGGCGAGCAGCGTGCGGCGGCGGATCATGCTGGGTCTCCGGGCGTGCGGTTCAGGCTTTCTGGAACGGGCGAAGCAGGCGGGTCGCCTTCTCCTGGGCGGCATCTAGGGCTGCCTTGGGCTGCTTGGTGCCGGTCAGCACGGCTTGCAGCTCATCGGTCAGCGCCTGGGCGACGCGTTGGTTGTCGTGGGTGGAAAGCTCGGCCACGGCGAAGGGCAGCTGGTCGCGCGCCACGGCCGCCTGCGGGAAGCCGGCGACATAGGCCTTCATCGCCGGGGTCTCCCAGGCATCCGGGCGGGGGGCGACGTAGCCGGTCGCCATGCTCCAATCCGCCGCCTTCTCGGGCGAGGTCAGCCAGCGCAGCAGGCGCAGGCAGGCGGCGCGCTGGGCGGCGTTGGCGCCCTTGAAGAGGTGGAAATTGCCGCCGCCGGTGGGCGAGCCGCGGCGCTTATGGGCCGGCAGCATGGCGACGCCGAAGGGGAACTTGGCGTTGTTCTTGATGTTGGTGAGGTTGCCGGTGGTGTGCCAGATCATCGCCGTCTTCCCTTCCAGGAAGTCGCGCGGCCCGGTGCCCCAGGCGGAGATACCGGTGGGGTGGGACTTGTACTTGTTCATCAGGTCGACCCAGAATTGCAGGCCTTCCACCGCGGCATCGCTGTTGAAGAAGGTCTTGCGGCCGTTATCTCCGGCGAGTTCGCCGCCGGCCTGAGCGACCATGCCCTGGTAGAGCCAATAGGTGAAACCATCGCCAGGGATCTCGATGCCCCAGCGCGTCACGCGATCGCCCTCGCGCTTGATCGCCTTGGCGGTCCATTCGCCGGTTTCTTCCCAGGTCGAGGGGCCCTTCTCCGGGTCGAGCCCGATCTCCTTGAAGATCTCCTTGTTCCAGTAGGCGACGATGGTGGAGCGCTGGAAGGGGATGCCCCAGACATGGCCATCGATGGTGCCGTTGGCGAGGAAGGCTGGGTAGAAGGCCTTGAGCCAGGCCTTGTCGGCGTCGGAGGTGGCAATGGTGTCGAAGGGGACGATCATCTCGTCATCCACCAGCGAATAGGCATCCACCGCCAGCACGAGGGACATTTGCGGCCCCTGGCCGGCCTTGGTCGCGGTTACCGCCTTGGTCAGGGTATCGACATAGGAGCCGGCATAGACCGGCTTCACCTTGATGTCGGCGTTCTCCTTCATGAAGTCCGCGCAGTAGCCGTCGATGATCTTGGTGATCGGCCCGCCGACGGCGACCGGGAAGTAGAACTCGATCTCGGTCACGCCCTGGGCGCTGACGACGGCTGGGGCGGCGAGCGTGGCGGCGGCGCTGCCGAGCAGCGTGCGGCGGGTGGTGGCGATCTGGCGCATTTGTCCCTCTTTCAGGCTGGTGTGACGAGGCGCCGCCCGGTGGCGGCGTCGAAGAGATGCAGGTCGGCGTGGTCGAACGCGAAGGTCACCGCCGCCCCATCGGGCAGGCCGGCGCGGCCGGGCAGGCGGGCGAGCAGGCTTTGCCCGTCGGCGAGGTGGCAGGCGACCACGGTATCGGCGCCGAGATATTCGGCGTGGGAGACAATGGCGGATATGCCGGTTTCGCCCCCGGTCTCCATCAGCCGCAGCGCCTCAGGCCGGATGCCGGTGAGACGGCCGCCGCCCGGCGGGCCGAGCACGGTGCCGGCGATGGCGCCGGACTCCGGCAGTTTGATCAGGTTCATCGGCGGCGTGCCGATGAAGCTCGCCGCGAAAGCAGTGGCGGGGGTGGCATAGACGTCGGCCGGCGGGGCGTCCTGCTCGATATGCCCATCGCGCAGCAGCACCACCTGGTCGGCCATGCCCATCGCCTCGGTCTGGTCATGCGTCACGTAAAGCATGGTGATGCCGAGGCGGCGCTGCAGGGCGAGAATTTCGCGGCGCATATCCGCCCGCAGCTGGGCATCGAGGTTGGAGAGCGGCTCGTCCATCAGGCACACCGGCGCCTCGGCGACGATGGCGCGGCCGAGCGCGACGCGCTGCTGCTGGCCGCCCGAGAGCTGGCCAGGGCGGCGGGCGAGCAGATGGCCGATGCCGAGAATTTCCACCGCGCGGTCAAGCCGCCGCTTGCGGTCGGCCGGCGGCACGCTGCGCGCCTTGAGGCCGAAGACGATGTTCTCGGCGACGTTGAGATGCGGAAACAGCGCGTAGGACTGGAACACCATCGCCACACCGCGGGCGGCCGGCGGCAAATTGGTGACATCCCGACCGCCAATCTCCACCGTGCCGGACGAAGCGGTCTCAAGCCCGGCGACGATGCGCAGGCAGGTGGTCTTGCCGCAGCCGGAGGGGCCGAGCAGCACGCAGAAGGACCCGGCCTCGACCGTCAGCGACACGCCATCGAGCGCGGCGACGCTGCCCCAGCGCCGCGCGACGTTGGTCAGGCGGACGGCGGCTCCGGCGCCGCGAGTCTGTTCAGCATGCATCCCGTTGCTAATCTCCTGCCCCTCCTTAGCTTTGCACGATCGCTGTGGCATGTGACAGTTCGATGGTAGCGCCCACCGCGCCATCTGCGCCAGACATCGGCCCCCGGGGAGGAAGACTCGCATGAAGATCATCGGCCTGACCGGCGGCATCGGCATGGGCAAATCCACCGCCTCCGCCTTCTTCCGCCGCAACGCCATCCCGGTGTTCGACGCCGATGCCTGCGTGCGCGAATTGCAGGCCCCTGGCGGCCGGGCCCTGCCGGCGATCGATGCCGCCTTCCCCGGGACCATCCGCGACAACCGGCTGGACCGTGCGGCCCTGCGCGCGGCCGCCATCGCGCGGCCGGACGGATTCGCCATCCTCAACCACATCATCCACCCCATGGTGCGCGAGGAGGAACTCGCCTTCCTCGCTCGCGCCCGGCGCCGCGCCTGCCGGGCGGCCGTGCTCGATATCCCGCTGCTGCTGGAAACCGCGCGGCGCCCTTATGTGGACCTCATCCTGGTGGTCTCCGCGCCCAAGGCCGTGCAGGTCCATCGCGTGCTGCTGCGCCGGACGATGGATCGTGCCCAGGTTGAGGCGTTCATCGCGCGGCAGATGCCCGACCGCGACAAGCGCCGCCAGGCCGATCTGGTGGTGAATACCGGGCTTTCCCGCTTCCATGCCTTGCGCACCCTGCGCCGCTTCCTGCACACACTGCAGGCATGACCCGCTCCGTCCTGTTCGACACCGAGACCACCGGGCTCGATCCCCTCAAGGGCGATCGGGTGATCGAGGTCGCCGCCCTTGAGCTCGACAACGACCTGCCCACCGGCAAGTCCTTCCATCGCCTCATCCACCCGCAGCGTGACATCCCGGAGGACGCCACCCGCATCCACGGGATCACCATCGACAAGCTGCGTGACGCGCCGCGGTTCGAGGAAATCCTCGACGATCTGATGGATTTTTTCGGCGACGGCCCGCTGGTCGCCCATAACGCGCCGTTCGATTTCGGCTTCCTCAACGCCGAATTCGCCCGCGCCGGCCGCCCCTCGCTCCAGCGCGCCCGCATGGTCGATACGCTGGCCATGGCCAAGCTGCGCTTCCCCGGCCTGCCCAATAGCCTCGACGCGCTATGCCGCCGCTTTGATATCGATCTCTCCGAGCGCACCACCCATAACGCGCTGCTCGACTGCAAACTGCTCGCCGAGGTCTATGTCGAGCTGACCGGCGGCCGTCAGCGCGGGCTCTCGCTCGCCACCGAGGAGCAGGCCAGAATGCAAATCGCCACCTACGCCGCCGAAGGGCCGCGCACGCCGCGCCCGATCATGCCCAGCGAAACCGAACTTGCCGCCCATGCCGCCTTTCTCGGCAAGCTGAAATCCCCGATCTGGAACGCCTGACCCCGCCCACAGGAGACCATCCGCCGTGCAGAACAGCGAACGAATCTGGCAGCTCGTCGACGTCCGCAAGGACCAGTACGAGGCCCTCAGCGACCGCATATGGGACCAGCCCGAGATCGCCTATAACGAATACGCCGCCGTCGCCGAGCATACCGCGATGCTGGAGGCCGAAGGTTTCCGCATCACCCGCGACCTGGCCGGCATCCCCACCGCGGTGATGGGCGAGGCGGGCGAGGAAGGCCCGGTGATCGCCATTCTCGGCGAGTACGACGCGCTCCCCGGCCTGTCCCAGGAGGCCGGCGTGGCCGAGCCGCGGCCGTTGCCGGGCGATGGCATGGGGCATGGCTGCGGCCATAACCTGCTTGGCTCCGGCGCCCTGCTCGCCGCCGCCGCGGTGAAGGACTGGCTGGCCGAGAACGGCATCAAGGGCCGCGTGCGCTACTATGGCTGCCCCGCCGAAGAGGGCGGTGCGGCCAAGGCCTTCATGGTGCGCGAAGGCTGCTTCGATGACGTCGATATCGCCATCACCTGGCACTCGATGCCCTTCGCCGGCGTGAATGACGCGATGAGCCTGGCCAATGCGCGGATGGACTTCACCTTCATCGGCCGCGCCAGCCACGCCGCCGCCTCGCCCCATCTTGGCCGCTCCGGGCTCGACGCGGTTGAACTCATGAACGTCGGCGTCAACTATATGCGCGAGCACATGGCCTCCGATTCGCGCATCCACTACGCGCTGCTCGATGCCGGCGGGGTCGCGCCCAATGTGGTGCAGGCGCGCGCCACCGTGCGCTACCTCGTCCGCGCCCGCACCCTGCCGGAGATGACCACCCTGCTGGAGCGCGTGAAGAACGTCGCCCGCGGTGCGGCGCTGATGACCGAAACCCGCGTGGAAATGGCCATGGTCAGCTCGGTCTCCAACCTCGTCGGCAACACGCCGCTCGACAAGACCATGCACGCCAATTTCGAACGCCTCGGCCCGCCGCCCTTCGACGCTGAAGATCGCGACTTCGCCACCCAAATCCGCGCCACCCTCTCCGACGAGGACATCGCCACCCAATACCGCCGCGCCGGCCTGCCCATCCGCAAGGATCAGCCGCTGGCCGACTTTATCGTGCCACTCGGCCTGCGCGGCGAAGCCATGCTCGGCTCCACCGACGTCGGTGACGTCTCCTGGAAAGTGCCGCTCGTGCAGGCCGACGGCGCCACCATCGCGATCGGAACCCCCTTCCACTCCTGGCAGCTCACCGCCCAAGGGAAGTCCCCGCTCGCCAAGAAAGGCATGGTCCACGTCGCCAAAGTCATGGCCGGCACCGCCATCGATGCCATCGCCAACCCCGACCTGATCGCGGCCGCCAAAGCGGACCTCGCCGAACGCATCCGCGACACGCCGTATGTCCCCCCCATGACCGCCGACGTCATGCCGCCCATCCAGCGGCGGCGGGAGGGGTAAGGGAAGGCGAGGGGGCGCTGCCCCCTCGACCCCCGCCAGGGGCCGAGCCCCTGGACCTCATGCATTTGAAGGATTGGTGAGAATAGAGAGAGGGGGTGTAACCCGACACTGGAAACCGGAAATTCGGGATTGGGTTGGAGGTGGTGGGAATTGGTGGGAGTTTCCGGGGGTTAGGGGAAAAATTGGCGGCGCGGTGGAATGCGGAAAC
>CAIPLM010000383.1 GCA_903865895.1 uncultured Rhodospirillales bacterium
CGATGCGGTGATGCTGCGCACCCAGAAGCGCCCCATCCCGGCCGGCCGCATCGCCCCGGGCGAGGCGCTCGGCTACGGGATCACGCTCGCCGCCTTCTCAGTCGTGGTGATGGCGCTGGCGACCAATGTGGTGGCGGCGGCGGCGCTGGCTTTCTCGATCGGCTTCTACGTGTTTGTCTACACGATGTGGCTCAAGCGCCGCACGCCGCAGAACATCGTGATCGGCGGCGCCGCCGGCGCCTTCCCGCCAGTGATCGGCTGGGCGGCGGTGACGGGCGGGTTCGATGTCATGCCGCTGCTGATGTTCGCCATCGTGTTTTTCTGGACGCCGCCGCATTTCTGGTCGCTGTCGCTGTTCGCCCATGCCGATTACGCGCGGGCGGG
This sequence comes from uncultured Rhodospirillales bacterium, assembly GCA_903865895.1. GTDB lineage: Bacteria > Pseudomonadota > Alphaproteobacteria > Acetobacterales > Acetobacteraceae > CAIYPH01. The sequence goes on from CAIPLM010000383.1 coordinate 385, forward strand.
GGTGCCGATGCTGCCGGTGGTTGCCGGTGCCCGGCACACGCGGGTGCAGATCATGCTCTACACTCTGTTGCTGGTGCCGCTGACGCTGGTACCCTGGGCGATGGGCTATTCTGGCCCGGTTTACGGCCTCGCGGCACTGGTGCTTGGCCTCGGCTTTATCGTTTGCGCGCTGCGCGTGTTGCGCGACAAGCAGGATGCGGTGGGCATCAGCCTGACGCGGGATGCCCCGGCGCGGTCGGCGTTCAAATACTCCATTCTCTATCTCTTCGTGCTGTTCGCGGCCCTGGCAGTGGACCGGTTCGTTGGTTGAGGCGCCCGAGATGCTGCCTCCGCTGTCGCGCGCGGAGTCGCAGGCCGTCGCGCGCCGCCGCCGTGGCCGCAACTGGCTGATGTTCGCGGCCCTGATCGCGCTGGTCGGGCTGTTCTACGCCATCACCCTGGTGAAGATCAGCCAGGGCACGCTGAAGTTCTGATCCATGGCACGGCGTGGCAACGGCATCATGGCGCTTTCCCTGGTCGGCGTGATCGTCGCCATGGGTGGGCTGGCGTTTGCCTCGGTGCCACTCTACCGGCTGTTCTGCGCTGCAACCGGCTATGGTGGCACGCCACAAATCGGTCGTATTGCGAATGCCGATGCGCGTGGACGGATGATCACCGTCCGCTTCAACGCCGATGTCGCGGGCGGCATGCCCTGGCGATTCGCGCCGGAGCAGGCCGCGATCACCCTGCCTTTGGGCGAGGAACAGCCGGCGTTCTATGTGGCGAAGAACCTCGCCAATGCCGAGGTCACGGGCGTGTCGCTCTATAATGTGACGCCTGAGAAGGCGGCCAAATATTTCCACAAGATCGCCTGTTTCTGCTTCAACGAGCAGACCATCGCCGCGCGCGGCGAGGCGCAGTTTCCGTTGGTTTTCTCGGTTGATCCGGCGATCGCGGATGATCCCAACACGCGGGATGTAACGACGATCACTCTCAGCTACACCTTCTTCCCCTCGCTCGAGGCCGCCAAGCGCTCCGGTGCCCTGGCCGCGGCGGGGCCACATATTGGGGCGGCTCCCACGCGGGACCCCTTGATACCCCGCACAAATTGATGATGATGCGCCCAACCTATCGAATGGATCCGGCATGAGCAGCGATACGCACGGTGAGTCTTACGTCCCCTCCGGACTGAAGCACCCCTATCACTTGGTTGACCCGAGCCCCTGGCCGCTGGTCGGCGCGATGGGCGGTGCGCTCACACTGACGGGTATTGTCCTGTACTCGCATTTCCACACTTTCCTGCCGCTGACCGCGGGTCTCGTGGTGGTCCTGTTCACCATGTTTATGTGGTGGCGCGACGTGCTGAAGGAGAGCGCCACCGCCGGCCTTCACACCATCGTCGTGCGCCTCGGCCTGCGCTACGGCATGATCATGTTCATCGCCTCCGAGGTGATGTTCTTCGTTGCGTTCTTCTGGGGCTTTTTCCACTTCGCCCTACTGCCTGAGCACGTGCTCGGCACCGACACGCCGATGTGGCCTCCCAAGGGCGTGCAGACGTTCGACCCGTGGAACCTGCCGCTGCTCAACACCATGATCCTGCTGCTCTCGGGCACCACGGTCACCTGGGCGCATCACTCCCTGCTCGAAGGCAAGCGCAAGGGCCTGATCTGGGGGCTCGCGCTCACGGTGGCACTCGGCCTGATCTTCACCACCTGCCAGGCGATTGAGTATTCGCACGCGCCGTTCGCCTTCAAGGGCGGCATCTACCCGTCGGTGTTCTTCCTCGCCACCGGCTTCCACGGCTTCCACGTGATCGTCGGCACGCTCTTCCTTGCAGTCTGCCTCATCCGCGCGATCCGCGGCGGCTTCACACCGCAGCGGCATTTCGGGTTCGAGGCTGCGGCTTGGTATTGGCACTTCGTAGACGTGGTGTGGCTGTTCCTCTTCGTCTGCATCTACTGGCTCGGCCACGGCGTGATCGCCGCCGAGTGAGTTACTCCTCGCCACAATGGTGGCAGGCAGCGTTGAACGGCTCCTGTCCGCGATGCGGGCAGGGCCGTTTGTTTTCTGGCCTGCTGACCGTGCGTGCCACATGCGACGTCTGCGGCCTCGACCTGCGGGAGCATGACAGCGGTGACGGACCGGCCAGCCTGGTGATTTTCGTGCTCGGCGCCATCGTGGTCGGCCTCGCCTTCTGGGTGGAGTTCCGCTTCGAGCCGCCGCTCTGGGTGCATGTGGTGATCTGGCCGCTGGTGACTTTCCCGCTCGCCATCCTGCTGATGCGCCCGATGAAGGCGGCGCTGGTGGCGCTGCAATTCGCCCATCGCCGCCGCGAGATGGGGCTCTGAACCTATGCGCCGGCTGCTGCTGCCAGGGTTCTGCACGATTGCCGCGCTCGCCGTTCTGATCGCGCTGGGGACTTGGCAAATCGAGCGGATGCATTGGAAGCGCGCCGTACTCGCCGACATCGCCGCGGCGGAAGCGCGGCCGGGCGTGGACCTGCCGGATCAGCCGCCTCCCTTCCTCAAGGTCCGCGCCGCCGGGCTGTTGCGCTTCGATCTCGCCGCCCTCTACGGCGCCGAGGGGCGCGAGCGGCGCAGCGGGCCGGTGATGGGCGCGCAGCTGCTGGTGCCGCTGGAACGCGCCAACGGCACTATGGTGCTGGTCATGCTCGGCTGGGTCCCGGGCCTGCCGGCGGAGCGCTTGCCACGCGAGGGCAGCGTGGAGGGCTATGTCCGCCCGCCCGAGCCGGCCGGCGCCTTCGCCGCCAAGGATGACCCGGTGGGGCGGCGCTTCTATTCGCTCGACCCGGCCGCGATCGGCCCGGCCCTTGGGATGCCCAAGGTGGCCCCCTTCGTCATCGTCGCCCTCGGCGCGCCGCAGGAAGGGCAGCCGGAGCCGGCGCGCACCCTGCCGCGGCCGAGCGACAACCATCTCTCCTATGCCATCACCTGGTACGGCCTCGCCGCCGGGCTGGTGGGCGTGTTTTTCTTCTTTGCCCGCAAGGTGCTCCGCGCATGAACCATCCCTATGCCCGCCTCACCGCCCGCTTCGCCCGCATGGCGACCATCAACGAGGCGGCGTCCATGCTCGGCTGGGATGCCGCGGCGATGATGCCGGCCGGCGGGGGCGCCGCGCGCGGCGACCAGCTTGCCGTGCTCGCGGGCCTCGCCCATGAGCAGCTCACCGCCCCGGTCGTGGCCGATGAGCTCGCGGCGGCTGAGGCCGAAGCGGGCGGTCTTGATGGCTGGAACCAGGCCAATCTCCGCCTGATGCGCCACGCGCATCTGCGCGCCGACGCCATCCCCGCCGATCTCGTGGAGGCCGCCGCGCGGGCCAATTCGGCCTGCGAAAAAGTTTGGCGCGAGGCGCGGGCCAAGGCGGATTTCGCGCTGGTGCGCGACAATCTCGCCGAGGTGCTGCGGCTGGTGCGCGAGCAGGCGGCGGCGCTTTCCCCGGCGCTCGGCCTGTCGCCCTATGACGCATTGATGGACGGCTACCAGCGCGGCATCGGCGCGGCTGATGTGGCCCCGGTCTTCACCGCCTACGAGGCCTTCCTGCAGGACGCCCTGCCGCGGGCCGAGGCGATCCAGGCCGCCCGCCCGGCGCCGCGCCGCCCGGAAGGCCCTTTCCCGGCCGATAAGCAGGAAGCCCTCTGCCGCCGCATGTCCGCCCGCGCCGGGCTCGAATCCGAGCATTCCCGGCTCGACCGCTCGGCCCACCCGTTCTGCGGGGGCACGCCGACCGATGTGCGGATCACCACCCGCTATGACGAGCGGGATTTTTCGCAAAGCCTGATGGGGGTGATGCACGAGACCGGGCATGCGCTTTATGAGCGCGGCCTGCCCGCCGCCTATGCCCGGCAGCCCGTCGGCGAGGCGGCGGGGATGGCCGCGCATGAGAGCCAGTCGCTGATCATCGAAATGCAGGCCTGCCGTTCCAACCCTTATCTGGGCTTCATGGCCGGGCAGCTTGCCGAGGCCTTCGGGGCGGATGACGCCTATGACGAGAGTAATCTCGCCGGCCTGCTGCGCCGGGTGCAGCGCGGCTTCATCCGCGTGGATGCCGATGAGATGACCTATCCGGCCCATGTTATCCTGCGCTTCCGCCTCGAACAGGCGCTGGTCTCCGGCGATTTGGGGGTGGCGGACCTGCCGGGCGCCTGGAATGACGGCATGCAATCGCTGCTCGGCGTGACCCCCCCGGATGACGCCAAGGGCTGCCTGCAGGACATCCATTGGTATGACGGCGCGGTGGGGTATTTCCCCAGCTACACGCTGGGCGCCATGGCCGCCGCGCAGTTGATGGCCGCGGCACGGCGGGCGGTGCCCTGCATCGATCTTGCGCTCGCCGAGGGCGATCTCGCGCCGCTACTGGGGTGGCTGCGCGCCAAGGTGCACAGCCAGGGCAGCCGGCTCGGCTTCAATGATTTGCTGCTGGCGGCCACCGGCAAGCGGCTCGACCCCTCGGATTTCACCGCGCATCTGACCGCGCGCTATTTGGGCTGAGGGGGCGGGCTCGGCCCGGAGCGGACGGGCGAAGGAAAATTTCGGCACGCGCAAAAAATCTGTTGTTATTAACATAGCAGTCGGTTAAATTTACATCTTGTGTGAGATGTGGAGTGATTTTGACCGTATGTGCCGACCGACCGCCCCGATGAGCGTGCCTATGACCGGCATTGCCGCCCTGTTGGGCGGAATGCTGGCGGCGCTGCTGTACGCCCTGCTGGGCTGGGGCCGGCGGGGGCAAACGCGGGCACGTGCGGAGTCCCTGGAGGGGGTACTGGCACCGGTGCTGGCCGCGGAGGCGGCGATCGATCTGGAGTTTGAACCCTACGTGGAATGGGAGGCCGTGCCGGCGCCCTGGCGCAATGGTCAGTTGCTGCCGGCGCGGCATGCGCGTGCGCTCAGCGTGGCGCTGCCGTGCCGCCGCGCGCGGATTGCCGTGCGTGGCCAGGGGCCACCGCGGGGAATTTCCGGGTTTGGAGGCGTGGTGACCGGCATGGCCTGACGGCGATGCGCGGGCGATACCGCGTGGGTGCGGAGTTGTTCTTTTACAATCGCAGATGTTGGAGCTGTGGCGCCGCCCTCCCCTGGCCCCTCCCGCGGCCGCGGGAGGGGAATTAAGGGCGGGGATCAGGCCTTCTTCACGCCCCAGAACACCGGGTAGGGCGAGCGGGCGAAGCCGGAGAGCGTGTCGCGGAAGGCGGTGGGTTGGAAGGAGAGGCCGAGCGGGATGAAGGGCACCTCGCTGAAGGCCTCGCGCTGCATATTGGCGGTGATCGCCTGCTGGGCGGCGAGGTCCGGCGCTTCGAACCACGCGTCGCGCATCGCCTCCATCTTGTCGTTGATCGGCCGCCACCAGGCGTTGACCTTGGCGCCATCGCCCCGCAGCGGCAGATGCCCGGCGGGGTTGACCACGGAGAGCCCGATCCAGCTCGTGCAGTAGCAGGACCAGCCGCCCTTGTCCGGCGCCTCCTTGGAGTTGCGGCGCTGGATCATGGTGCCCCAATCGACCGAAGTATACTGGGAGTTGAGCCCGAGCGACTTGAACAGGGCGTGTGCCACCTGCGCGCTCTGCTGGATCGCCGGCTGGTCGGAGGGGGACATCAGCACGATCGGCTCGCCCTTGTAGCCGCTTTCGGCGACGGCCTTACGGGCGGCGTCGAGGTTGCGTGGGGCGGTGATCGCCTCCATGCCGGCGGCGCTGGCATAGGGCGAGGCCGGCGGGAAGATGCCGATGCCGGTTTTGCCCAGGCTGTGCTGGTCGCCCACCACGGAGTCAACGAAATCCTGCTGCATGATCGCCGACAGCACGACGCGGCGCAGCTTCACGTTGTCGAACGGCGCCTGGTAGTGGTTGAAGGCCATCATCATCCAGTTGCCGACCTTGTCGAACACATCGACCTTCACGCCGGCGGATTTGGCGAGGGTGGGGGCGAGATCGGTGAGCGGGGCCTCCACCCAGTCCACCTCGCCGCGCTGCAGGGCGGCCGCGGCGGTCGCGGGGTCGGGGATGGTGTGCCACTCGACGCGGTCGAAATAGGTCTGCTTGCCGCCGGCCCACATCGAGATCGGCTCGGCGCGGGGGATGTATTTGATGTTGCGCTCATAGACGGCGCCGGAGCCGGTCTTCCACTCCGAAGCGATGAACTTGTAGGGGCCGCTGCCGACATGCTCGTTGATCATGGTGAAGGCATCGGTCTTGGCGATGCGCTCGGGCATGATGAACACCGCCGTCAGCGCGAAGGGCAGCAGGGCGAAGCGGCGCTTGAGGCGGAATTGCAGGGTGCGGTCGTCGAGCGCCTTCATCTCATCGGTGCGGCTCAGCAGGCTCTCCACCACCGGGGTGCGCCGCGCGGCGCGCAGGATGGACTGCACGCAATCGGCCGCGCGCACCGGGGCGCCGTCGGTGAAGGCGAGGCCCTCGCGCAGCGTGAGCTTCCAGGTGAGGCCGTCCGCGGAGACCTCCTCGCCGCCGACCATCTGCTTCTGCGGGATCAGGGCTTCGTCGAAATCGTAGAGCTTGTCCCACACGAGGAAGGCGTGCTCGGCGGCGATCACGGTGGTGGACCACACGGGATCGGGGTTGGCGAGATCGGCCTGGGGCACGAAGCGCAGCACACGGGCGGGTTGCGCGATGGCCGGCCGCGCGAGCGGGAGGGCGGCGGTGGCGGCGAGCAGGGAGCGGCGTTGCATGGGCGGGTCCTTCGCGAGAATGGCTGATGACCGGAGAGTGGCCTAGCGCGCGGCCGCTGGCGAGGGGGTCAGCGACAGGCGGCAGTCAGCTCCGATAAAGATTGAAGCTGCATCCCCACAGCGTCAAAATTCGTCGGATCGAGCCATGCCTGCATCGCCCCGCGCAACGCCGGCCATTCGCTATCGAGAATGGAGTACCACGCCGTATCGCGGTTCTTGCCTTTGTAGATCATGTGGTTGAACCAGATGCCTTCGAAGCGGAAACCGAGGCGGCGGGCCGCCGCGCGGCTCTTCGCGTTTTGCGCGTTGCAACGCCACTGCATACGCCGGTAGCCGAGATCATCCATCGCATGGGCGAGAAGCAGATAGAGCGCCTCGGTCGCGCCGCGGCCACGCTGGAAGGCGGGAGTGAACCAGATCGCCCCGATCTCGATCACCCCGGCCTTGGGCTGGATGTCGAGGTAGGAGGCCATCCCCACCGGCTCCCCGGTCTCGCTTGCGCAGATCGCATAGGTGACGCGCTCCAGCATCGCCGAGGTATCGCGGAGGTTGGCCATGAACGCCGCTTCGTCGGTAAACGGGCCCCATGGCAGGTAGTCCCACAGGTGCAGCGCCGCCGTGTCGCCATGGCTAGCGCGATAAAGTCCCGCCCCATGCCGTGCCGCATTCAGCGGTTCGAGCCGCACGGCGCTGCCTTCGAGCGGCGCGCGCGACGGTGGAAGACCCAGGCGCGGTGCCACCAGATCGCCGTTGACGCGGCGGGGGAAGAGCTGTTCCGGGTCGCGGTCACTGGTCTCGGTCATGTCACCCTTCGGGCTGTTAGCGGGTGCGGGAAATATAATTTCACGCGGGACTCGCTATTCCGCCCCGCGAGGTCCATATGAGCCTCACGGCATTTTCTGACCTGGGCTGACCGCTGAAGCAAGCGGTGCTTTTGCATCCGGTTCCCTCCCACTTCGAAAATAATTTCGGCCTGCGCATTGCGGGTCGCCGGCATGCAAGGACTTCGCAAACATGACAATCGGTGCGGTCAAGTGGTTCAATACCACCAAGGGCTTCGGCTTCATTCAGCCTGACGATGGCAGCAAGGATGTGTTCGTGCACATCTCTGCCGTCGAGCGCGCTGGCATGACCCTGAAGGAAGGCCAGAAGGTCAGCTTCGACCTCGAGCGCGGCCAGCAGGGCAAGGTGTCCGCGGTCAACCTCAAGGACGCCTGACGCCTTTATCCGCCGCCGCGCATCCCGCGTGGCGGCGGATCTCGCGCCTTTCGTTCAGCCGTAGTCCGGCACAGGAGACGAGATGGCGATCCATCGTTATGCGATCGGCGAACGCGTCGAACTGACGCTCGGCCGGCTCGACGGTAACGTGCCGCGAGGCACCTATACGGTGACCCGGCAATTGCCGAGCGAAACGCCTGACATGCAGTACCGCGTGAAGAACGTGCGCGACAGTCACGAGCGCGTGGTGCGCGAAAGCCAGCTCCGCAAGGGCTGAGCCGCCGCCGCGCCACCTATCCACCTTCATTCGACGCCACCGCGCGGAGGGAAGCCATGGCATTCAAGGTCAACTACAACCAGCAGCGCGCGGAGCGAAACCGCGCCAAGCTGGCGAAGAAAGAAGCAAAGCTGCGCGAACAGGAAGAAGAAGTCCTGCGCCGCAAGGCCGAGCGCGACGCCAACCCCGATGCCCCGACCGGGGAGGATGATCATGGCACCGCCCAGGCGTAAAATCGAAACCAGCTTCGTCGCCTTTGACGTGCATTACGTCGATGGCACCCGCAGCTCCAACCGCCGCGTGCCCGCCACCGCGCTGACCGGCCTTGACGGCGATGAGCCGGCCAAGGAGATCATCGCCCAGCAGGACCGCGAAATCGGCCAGGCTTCCGGCCGTCCGCGCCCGGAGATCCGCTCGATCACCCGCTCGGCCGCCAAGTAGCGCGACGGCCGCGCCGCCCTGCCTTGCACGGCCTGCGGCGGATTTCCCTCGCCTCAGGCCGGCGCATCGCCTATGTGTGCGCCGCAGCAATTCCACCTCATTCACGACCGGACCCCCGATGGACATCCGCAACATCGCGATCATCGCCCATGTCGACCATGGCAAGACCACGCTCGTCGACCAGCTGCTGAAGCAGTCGGGCTCTTTCCGCGAACACCAGCAGGTGGCCGAGCGCGCGCTCGACCGCAACGACCTCGAGCGTGAGCGTGGCATCACCATTCTCGCGAAGTGCACGTCGGTGGTGTGGAAGGATACCCGCATCAACATCGTCGACACCCCCGGCCACGCCGATTTCGGCGGCGAGGTTGAGCGCATTCTCGGCATGGTGGATGGCGCGATCGTGCTGGTGGATGCCGCCGAGGGCGTGCTGCCGCAGACCAAGTTCGTGGTCGGCAAGGCGCTGGCCCGTGGCATCAAGCCGATCGTGGTCGTCAACAAGATCGACCGCCAGGACGCCCGCGCCGATGAAGTGCATGAGGAGGTGTTCGACCTGTTCGCCGCGCTCGATGCCTCGGACGAGCAGCTCGATTTCCCGATGCTCTACGCGTCGGGTCGTCAGGGCTGGGCGGTGGTGAACCTCGACGATGAGCGCAAAGATCTATCCCCGATGTTCGACCTGGTGCTGCGCCACGTGCCGGCCCCGGTGCTCGACAAGGACGCGCCCTTCGCCATGGTCGCCTCCATCCTCGACTATGACAACTTCCTCGGCCGCGTGCTGACCGGGCGCATCGAGCAGGGCACGGCGCGCCTCAACATGCCGCTCAAGGTGCTCCGCCGTGATGGCACCGTGGTCGAGACCGGCCGCCTGACCAAGCTGATGGGCTTCCGCGGCCTCGAGCGCGTCACCATTGAGGAGGCCCATGCCGGCGACATCATCGCCATCGCCGGCCTGACCGACGCCACCATCCCCGACACTATCGGGACCATGGAGCTGACCGCCCCCCGCCACGCCATCCCCGTCGATCCGCCGACCCTGGCGATGACCTTCCGCGTCAATGACGGCCCGCTTGGTGGCCGCGAGGGCAAGAAGGTGACGTCGCGCCAGATCCGCGATCGCCTGCTGCGCGAGGCCGAGGGCAATGTCGCCATCAAAATCACCGAGAGCAACGAGTCGGAGGCCTTCGAGGTCGCCGGGCGTGGCGAACTTCAGCTCGGCGTGCTGATCGAGACCATGCGCCGCGAGGGCTTCGAACTCACCATCGGCCGCCCCCGCGTGCTGACCCGCGAGAACCCCGAGACCGGCGCCCGTGAGGAGCCGATCGAGGAAGTGCTGGTCGACGTTGACGAGCCCTATACCGGCATCGTCGTTGAGAAGATGAGCAAGCGGAAGGCGGAGATGCAGGACATGCGTCCCTCCGGCGGCGGCAAGGTGCGCATCACCTTCATCATGCCGAGCCGTGGTCTCATCGGCTATCACGGCGAATTCCTCACCGACACCCGCGGCACCGGCATCATGAACCGCCTGTTCCACGGCTACGGCCCCTGGCGCGGCCCGATCGAAGGCCGCCGCAACGGCAGCCTGATCTCGACCGAGCCCGGCGAGGCGATCCACTACGCGCTGTTCTACATCCAGGAGCGCGGCACCCTGTTCGTCGACCCCGGCGACAAGGTGTACGAGGGCCTGATCCTCGGCGAGCATTCCCGCCAGTCCGACCTCGACGTGAATCCGATCAAGGAAAAGAAGCTGACCAACATCCGCGCCGCCGGCAAGGATGACGCGATGCTGCTGATCCCGCCGCGCCGCATGAGCCTCGAACAGGCGATTGCCTATATCGAGGACGACGAGCTGGTGGAGGTCACCCCCTCGGCCATTCGCCTGCGCAAGCGCTACCTCGACCCGCATGAGCGCAAGCGCTTCGAGCGCCGGGCGGCGGATTCCGAGGTGTTGGCCTGATTATGCCTCCGGCCCGTTGCGATGGGCCGGATCGCCGACCGAACGTGCGAAGCCACCGCGGAGAGGCCCTCCCGGTGGCTTTTCCATGCCCGGTCCGATGACCGTGATACCCGGTGGCGATCGGAGTGATTGCGCGCTTTAGCCGCGCTGCAATACCGCTCAAGCACTTATGAGAACTGATCTGATTTGTTCATCGCCAATTGACCTCCCGACGCACGGCGGCAGGTGGCGAAGCGCCATTTGGGATGGGACAAATGTCGATCACGCAATTCGAGACCTCCGGTGCCGATGGGATCAACGGGCTCGTCGGTCAACCGTACGGGACAGCCGGGGATGCGGGCGGCCTTGCCTAGGTCATCGGCATCAAATCCGCTGTGCCGTCTACCATCGATGCCGCGACCGGCGGCCAGGGCGGGACGGGGGCAGCGCCGGTGTCGCCGATGGTCTCGGCATCGCCGGCGATGGCGGGCCGGGTGGAGCAGCCGTGGTATCGCCGTACGAACCGCGTTCCCCGGGTGGCAGCAAATCGGGCAGCCTGGTCGTCAGCGCGAATCGCTTTGGCGGCAACCGCGGGGTTGGCGATACAGGTGGTGCCGGTGATGCAGTGACGAAGGTATGGGCCCTTGGGACCAGCGCGCAGGACGCCACGATTACCGCGAGCGCCACAGGTGGTGACGCCGTCTCCAAGCTCTCCAGCCGGACGGCTTAGCGGATACGGCGGCCATCTGGCCGTCTGTTAAGGGATTCTTGGGTCCTGTCATACAGACAGGAACCGCAATCTTGCTCCCCTCTTGCTCGAACGACCGCCAAGTGGTGTCTTAGTGGTATGCCGATGTTGTGCCGTATCCGGGCCGGGTTTGGACAGGTAGCGGTTTTCGCTGCTCTGCTCGCTGTGGCCGTGCGGCTGCTCGCCGGGGTGGCACCGCTCCCGCCCGGCGGTGTGCTGGCGGCGCTCGGTGGCTCGGAGATCTGCCACGCACCCGGCAGCACGGCGCCCAGCGATGATGGTGGCACCGCGGCGCATGATTGCACGCTCTGCCCGGCCTGCTTGAGCGCCCTGCCGCCGGTGGTGTCTGGGCCGATGGATGCCGCGCCGCTGCGTATCGTCTTCGCCGTGCGCTATGCCATGCCGGCCCCGGGCGCCGGACCACCGGCCGCTGACTTCGACCACGCGAGGCCCAGAGGGCCGCCAGCACAGGCCTGAATGCCACCGCGCCGCGCCGGGTGACCGGGGCGGCCGTTCGTTCATGGTCTTGCCTGGAGCCCTCATCATGCCGATTTCCCGCCGCGCCGTGCTGGGCGCGCCGTTCATTGCCCCGCTGCTGGGCCGCGCCGCGCGCGCCGCCGGCCCTGTCGCCTTCACCGATGCGCTTGGCCGCGAGGTGCGCCTCAAGGCGCCGCCGGAGCGCATCGCGGTCTGCTTCAACTACGAGGAATTCACCGCCGTGGGCGGGGTCGCCGCTTGGTCCCGCGTGGTGGGGATGAGCAAGACCCTGTGGTCGGAATGGCGCCCGTCGGTGTTCCGCCGCTACGCCGCGGTGATCCCGCACCTCGCGGCGATGCCCGACGTGGGCAATACCGAGGACGGCAATTTCTCGATCGAAAAACTGCTCTCCCTGCGGCCGGATGTGGTGCTGCTGGCCGAATGGTCGTTCACCACGCTGGGCGCCGAGATCGGCCGGCTGGAGGCGCTGGGGATCCCCGTCGCGGTGATCGACTACAATGCGCAAGTCCCGGCGCGGCACGTGGCGAGCACGCTGGCCCTCGGCGCGGTGACTGGGGAGATGGACCGCGCCCGCGCGCTGGCCGATCTCTACATGGCCAAGCTCGGCGAGATCCAGCGCCGCACGAAGGGAGCGTCCGCCCGCAAGGTCTATATCGAACTCGGCCAGGGCGGCGCCGACGTGGTGGGCAACACCTATTGGAAGGGCATGTGGGGGCGAATCCTCGATCTCATCGGCGCCGAGAACATCGCCGCCGGCAAGCTGGCGGGGGCCGGCGGCTGGGGGCCGCTCAACCCGGAATACGTGCTGGCCGCCAACCCCGACGCCATTTTCATCGCCGGCTCCTCCTGGGTGAACCGCCCGGCCGCGGTGTTGACCGGCTTCGACGCCACGCCCGAGGTCACCCGTGCCCGTCTCGCCCCTTACGCGAAACGCCAGGGTTGGGCCGGGCTCAACGCCATCCGCAATGGCGAGCTGCACGCCATCGAGCACGGGCTCTGTCGTGCGCTGTTCGACTACACGGCGATCGCCTACATCGCCAAGGCGCTGCACCCCGAGCGGTTCACGGACCTCGATCCGGTGGCCGAGCTGCGCGACTATCACGCGCGCTTCCTGCCGGTGGCTTTCGAGGGCGCCTGGATGGTCCAGCTCGGCAAGGTCGCCGCGTGAGCGAGGCCGCTGCCATCGCGGCCTGGCGGACGCTCGGCGCTCGCCGTGCCGCGGTGAGCGCGGCGGCGCTGGCGGGATTGGCGGCGAGCTTCGCCGCCGATCTCGCCACCGGCCCCGCGCTGCTACCGATCGGCGCCGTGCTGCGCACCCTGGCGGGCATCAATGACGATCCGATGCTCGCCGCCATCGTGCTCCAGCTCCGCCTGCCGATCGGCCTCATGGCCATCATCGTCGGTGCCGCCCTCGGCCTCTCCGGCGCGGTGATGCAGACCATCCTCGCCAACCCGCTGGCCTCCTCCTACACACTCGGCATTTCCGCCGGGGCCGGCTTCGGGGCCGCACTGGTCATCGTCTTCGGCGCCGCGCTGCCCTTTGCCCAGATATGGGCCATCCCCACTGCGGCCTTCCTGTTCGCCGCCCTTGCCTGTGCGCTGGTCGCCGCCGCGGGCCGGCTACGGGGCGCGACACCGGAGTTGCTGGTATTGGCCGGCATCGCCTGCCTCTTCCTGTTCCAGGCGCTGCTCTCGCTGCTGCAATTCATCGCCTCGCAGGAGGCGCTGCAGATGATCGTCTTCTGGTTGTTCGGCTCGCTGCTGCGGGCCTCCATGACCAAGGTCGCCATCGTTGCCACCGTCCTGGCCGCCGTCTCCCCGCTATTGCTGCGCGACGCCTGGCGCTTCACCGCGCTGCAACTCGGGGACGACCGCGCCCGGGGCCTCGGCGTGAATGTCGACGCGCTGCGCCTGCGCGCCTTCGCCGCGGTGTCGCTGCTCACCGGCGCGGCGGTGGCCTTCGTCGGCACCATTGGCTTCATCGGCCTCGTCGCCCCCCATATCGCCCGCGGCCTGGTGGGCGAGGATCAGCGCCACTTTCTTCCCGCCTCGGCGCTGCTCGGGGCATTGCTGCTCTCCGCCGCCTCGGTCGCCTCCAAGCTCATTCTTCCCGGCACCGTCTTCCCCATCGGCATCGTCACCGCCCTGATCGGGGTTCCATTCTTCGCCTGGCTTGTCGTGCGCGGGGGCGCGCGATGAGCATCCAGGCCAACGGCCTCACCGTCCGCTACGGCGCCCATGTCGCCGTCCGCGGTCTCACCCTTGCCGCCCATCACGGCGAGGTACTCGCGGTGATCGGCGCCAACGGTTCCGGCAAGAGCTCCCTGTTGCGCGCTCTTGCCGGCCTCGTGCCCCATTCCGGCAGCGTGGCCCGCCGTCCCGCCGCGCGGATCGGCTACATGCCGCAGGAGACCGCCGCCCGGGCCGCGCTGACCGTCTTCGAGGTGGTGCTGCTCGGCCGGCTGCGCTCGCTGGCGCTGAAGGTCGCCACGCCCGACCTCGATGCGGCCGCCCGCGCGCTCGATGAGGTCGGCATCCCCGAACTCGCGTCCCGCCGCATTACCACGCTGTCGGGCGGCCAGCGGCAGCTGGCCTTCCTCGCGCAGGTCCTGGCCGCCGACCCCACCATCCTGTTGCTCGACGAGCCCTCCAGCGCGCTCGACATCGCCCACCAATTCCAGGTCCTCACCCTGCTGCGCGAGGCGACCCGCCGGCGGGGCCTCACCACCATCGCGGTGCTGCACGACCTCAACGCCGCCGCCCGCTTCGCCGATCGCCTCGCCCTGCTCCACCAGGGCGGCCTGCTCGCCGAAGGCTCCCCCGCGGCCGTGCTGCGCCCGGAAACCCTTCGCCAGGCCTATGGTATTTCCGCCGCCATCCTCGCGGGGCCCGACGGTTGCCCCGTCGTCGTCCCCACCGGAGTCGCCGCATGACCGCCACACTCCACGTCTGTGCCGGGTGCAAGCCGGCTGATGCCCACCCGGGCGGCGCGGCGTTGCGCGACGCGCTTCGTGCCGCACCGCCTGGCGGCGTCGCGATCGCCGAGCATCCCTGCCTCGGCCCCTGCGGCATCCCAGGCCGCATCGCCCTCACCGCGCCCGGCCGGTGGAGCTGGCTGCTCGCCGGTCTCGCCCCCGGCCCCGATCTGGCGGATCTCGCCACTTTCATCGCCGCCTGGCAGGCCAGCATGGATGGGCGGGTGGCCAAGACCGACCGGCCGGACGCGCTGCGCCCGAAAATCCTCGGCCGCGTCCCGCCCCAACCCGCCGCGCCTACACCAACTGTGTAACCAAGGAGTCCCTGATGATCCGCCCCGTTTTCGCCGCTCTCCTCCTCGCCCTCCCCATTTCGGCCCACGCCCAGACGATCACCGTCGAGACACCATGGGCGCGCGCCACCGCGCCGAACGCCAAGGCCGGTGGCCTGTTCATGACGCTGACCGACACCGGTGCACCCGACAAGCTCGTCGCCGTCGCCTCGCCGGTTGCGGGGGTGGCGGAGGTGCATCGCACCGTCGAGCAGAACGGGGTGATGAAGATGCTGCCGGTCGCGGCACTCGAGCTTGAGCCGGGCAAGCAGGTCGTGCTCGCGCCGGGCGGCTATCACGTCATGCTGATGGACCTGAAGCGCCAGTTGAAGCCGGGCGATACCTTCCCGGTCACCCTGACCTTCGCCAATTCGGCTCCCATGACCGTGACGGTGAAGGTGGAAGCGGCCGGCGCCGCCGCGCCGTCGCATGACATGCACTCCGGCCACACGATGCCCGGCATGGTGCCAGCCGCCAAGCCCTGAGAGAAGAAGTCAACATGGCCTCGTATCCCGCCGGCCCCCTCGGCCTTGCCGCCGCCCTGCTCGCCGCGACCGCTTTGCCCGCCGCCGCCCATGGCGTCGCCGGCGCACGCGTTTTCGTCAGCACGCTGCAATTCGACGACCCCGCGGTCGCCGATGAGGCAACATTGCCAACCGCTACCTGGACCCGCCAGCCCTCCGCTGGTGGCGCCGGCCCGACCAATGAGTTCGACATCAACGCCAGCTTCGCCAAGCGCATCACCGACAGGTTCGGTGTTTCCGTCTCGCTCGGCCACACATGGCTCGCCACCATGGGCGACAAGATGCGCAACGGCTGGCAGAACATCGATGTGGGGCTGAAATACCAGGCCTATGTGAATCCCGAACACGAGTTCATGGCTTCGGTCGGGATCGACCGTGAATTCGCCCGTACCGGAACCGCCGCCATCGGGGCGGACTCCGTTTCGACTACGACGCCCTCGATCAGTTTCGGCAAGGGGTTTGGCGACCTGCCGATCGGCGCCTTCCGTCCGCTGGCGATCACCGGCCAGTTCGGCATGGAGGTGTCCGAACGCGGCTACAAGGTCGATCCGAGTGGCAACGACAATGGCGGCCACGAGAACCGCTGGATCGGTGGGTTGTCGCTGCAATACTCGATCCAATACTTGCAGAGTCAGGTGAAGGATGACGGCCTGCCGGGCTGGTTGGCCAATCTCACGCCCCTGGTCGAGATCGCCTGGTCCTCGCCGGCCAGACGCCCCAATACCGTGCCGATGCAGCTCCTGGTGGCGCCGGGCGTCGCCTATTCGGGCGACTGGTACCAGCTCACCGCCGAGCTGCTCATCCCGGCCAACCGGAACACCGGGCGCAATCTCGGGGCAGTCGCCGAATTTCATGTCTTCTTCGACGACGTCTTCCCTAAATCACTCGGTGCCCCGATCACCCAGTGGTTCCGCTGAGCGCCTTTGCAGGAGCAGATCATGAAACGCCGTCGTCTCGTCCTCGCCGCCGCCGCCGCTCTCATGAGCCCCGCCAGCACCGCCTCGGCTCATGCCCGGCTGCGCTCGGCCGCCCCTGCACCGGGCGAAATACTGATCACCGCGCCGAAGGCAGTGTCGATCGTCTTCTCCGAGGCGCTGGAGCCGAAATTCAGCCGGATCGAGGTCTCCAACGCTGCCGGGTCGCGCGTTGATGACGGCGCGGCCCATGGTGGTGCGGACGCGAAGACCCTGGTCGTCGCGCTCAAGCCGCTGACCCCCGGGGACTACAAGGTCGCCTGGTGGGCCACTTCGATCGACACCCACAAGACCGAGGGGTCATTCACCTTCATGATCCACGGATGATGGCACTTACCGCCCACCTGCTGACCGATCTTGGCGCGATGACGGTTTTTGGAACATGCGCCTTCCAGGCGGTGGTATCCGCCCGGTCGCAATGGGCGCTCATCCTTGCTGCCCTGGCGGCGTGTCTGATCGGTGCGGTCCTGTGGCTCGCCGCCCAGGCCGCGCTGTTCGGCGCCGACATTCCAATGGTCCTGACCGTGACATGGTTCGGCCGGATGCTGGCGGCGCAGATGGCGCTCGTAGTGATGGGAGGCCTGATCGGCGGGCGGATCGGCGCGATTCTGTCCGGGCTCGGCGTGGCCGCCATGGCCGCGCGTGGCCACGGCGCGGCGATGGGCGACGCCGCCGATCTGGTGGCAAGCCATGCGTTGCATGTGCTGGCCGCCGGGGCCTGGCTCGGCTCCATGCCGGCACTGATGCTGGCGGTCGGTGCCGGCGACGACCTCGCGGCCCGGCGCTACGCCCGCCTCGGCGGACCCGCGGTGCTGGTCCTGGCGGGGTCGGCCGCGTGGCAAGGCTGGGTCCTCGGTGGTGGCCTGCCGGGTTTGGTCGGCACGCCCTATGGCGCCATGCTCGGGGCGAAAACAGCGCTCTTCGCCGCCATGCTGTTTCTCGCCTGGCTCCATCGCCATCGCCTGGTCCCCGCCTTGCCCCATCGGCGCGGTGCCTTGCTGGCCAGCCTCTGGGTTGACGGCGCGCTCGGTCTCGCCGTCCTGATCGCCGCCGTGGCGCTCTCGGACATGGCGCCGGGGATGCATGAGCAACCCTGGTGGCCCTTCGCCTGGCGGCTCGACGGATTCGCGTTCGCCGAACCCGATTTGCGTGACGAGTTGCTCATCGGCCTCGCCCTCTGCGGCCTCGCCATGGCGCTGGCGCTCGCCGGGCGCTGGGTGAAGCCCCTTTGGCTCGCTGTCCCTATCGCCCTGTGGTTCGGCGTGCCACATCTCGACCTGATGTTGGTGCCCGCCTACCCCACGAGCTTCTGGCAGGAACCCGAGCCAGCCACCTCGGAGTCGGTCACGCGGGGGGAGCGCCTCTTTGAGGTGCACTGCGCTGCCTGCCATGGCGCGGAAAAGCGTGGCGATGGGCCCCAGGCCCGCGCCCTGCCGATCCCCCCGGCCGATCTCACTGCGGAACATCTATGGGACCACGCCGATGGCGAGTTGTTCTGGTGGCTGACCGCGGGGATGCCTGGCCCCGATGGGCACCTGGTCATGCCCGGTTTCGGTGAAACACTGAGCGAGGAGGACCGATGGGCCTTGATCGACGCGATCCGCGCGACCAATCCGCACCGTCCCGCCAGACGTGCCGCAATCGGCCATCATCACGCCGGCTAATTCGCAAATCACCCGCGCGGCGCGGCCGCGCCACGCTATATCCGAGTTTCCCAGCCGGACCCGACCATGCCGCCACTCAAGCCCTCCACCCGCACCCTGCTGACCGACCGCCGGCTGTGGATCATCGCCGCCTTCGGCTTCGCCTCGGGCCTGCCGCTGGCGCTGTCCGGCTTCACGCTGCGGCAATGGCTGACGGAGGGGCAGGTCTCGCTGGCGGCGATCGGGCTGACCGCCAATATCGGCCTCTCCTACACGCTGAAATTCCTCTGGGCGCCGCTGCTGGATGAGGTGCGCCCGCCCGGCGCGCTGGCCCGGTTCGGCCAGCGGCGCGGCTGGCTGCTGATGGTGCAGCCCTTCCTGGTCGCCTCCATCGCCTGGCTCGCGCTGTGCGATGCCGCCGCGGCGCCGGTGATGGCGATCATCGCGGCGGCCTGCATCGCCTTCTTCTCCGCCACCCAGGACATCGCGGTGGATGCCTGGCGGATCGAGGCGTTCGACCAGCGGATGCAGGGGGCGGCGCTCGCGGGGTATGTCTGGGGCTACCGGCTGGCGATGCTGATCTCGGGCGCCGGGGTGATCGCCTCCGCCGGGCTGATCGGCTGGCATGGCGCGCTGGGGGCGGTGGCGGTGCTCTCCGCGCTCGGCATCGGGGTGACGCTGCTGGCCCAAGAGGCGCCGGCGGCCGCCCGGAAGCGGGGTGGGGCCGGCTGGTTGGCGCGCAGCGTGACGGCGTTCCGCGACCCGCTGCGCGACTTCCTCGCCCGCCCCGGCGCGCTGGCAATCATCGCCTATGTCGCGCTGTTCAACCTCGGCGAGGCGATGGCCGGCGTGATGCTGGCGCCCTTCTACCGCCATCTCGGCTTTGACCGCGCGGCGGTTGCCACCGCCATCGGCCCGTTTTCGCTGATCGCCACCATGACCGGCATCGGGCTCGGCGGCTGGCTGGTGGCGCGAATCGGGCTGCAACGGGCACTGATTTCCACCGGCTTCATCCAGATGGCGGCGATGGCGCTCTACGTGCTGCTGAGCACGCTTCCGGGCAACCACCCCGTGCTGTATTTCACCGTGATCACCGAGGCTTTCGTGCAGGGGCTCGCGACCTCGGCCTTCCTCGCCTATCTCTCCGGCCTCTGCGCGCGGAAATTCGCCGCCACCCATTACGCGCTTCTGACCTCGGTGGCGCCGATCGCCTCGCACACCGTGGGCAGCCTGTCCGGCTTCCTGGTGCAGATCACCGGCTGGACGCTGTTCTACACGCTGGCCATGGCGGCCGCCCTGCCGGGCATGCTGCTGATGCTCTATATCCTCCGCCGTTACCCGCCCCAGGAGTCCACGCCGTGATCAAGGAACCCGCCCGCTACCCCGACCTCGCCGACCCCCAGGCGCGGCCGCGCTATACCGGGATTTCCACCTTCTTCCGCACCGGTTTCACCGAGGACCTCGCGGAGGCCGATATCGGCATCATCGGCGTGCCCTTCGATGGCGGGGTGACCAACCGCTCCGGCGCCCGCCACGGGCCCCGCGCGGTGCGCGAGCAATCGAGCCTGCTGCGCCGCTATAATGGGGTGACCGGGGTGAAGCCGTTCGAGATGGCCCGCGTTCGGGATCTCGGGGATTGCTGGATCGAACAGCCCTTCGAGTTGAAGGGCGCGCTCGGCGAAATCGAGGGCTTCCTCGGCACCGTGGTGGCGGCGGACGTGGTGCCGCTCTCGGTGGGTGGCGATCACTCGATCTCCTGGCCGATCCTGCGCGCGGTGGCGGCGCGGCGGCCGGTGGGGCTGATCCATATCGATGCGCATTGCGACACCGGGGACGACTATCTCGGCTCGCGCTTCCACCACGGCGCCCCCTTCCGCCGCGCCGTCGAGGAGGGGTTGATCGACCCCAAGCGCACCATCCAGATCGGCATTCGCGGGACCACCAATGATTCGGACATGTGGGGTTTCAGCCGCGATTCCGGGATGCGCGTCCTCGACATGGAGGAGTTCCACGATCGCGGCTGGTCCTTCGCGGTGGAAGAGGCGCGCCGTGTCGCCGGCGACGGCCCGGTCTACCTCACCTATGACATTGACAGCCTCGACCCCTCGCAAGCCCCCGGCACCGGCACGCCCGAGGCCGGCGGCATCCAGGCGATCGAGGCGCTGCGCCTGCTGCGTGGCCTGCGCGGGCTCGATTTCGTCGGCGGCGATCTCGTCGAGGTGGCGCCGGGGTTTGATCCGGGCACGCTGACCGCCTTCAACGGCGCCTCGCTGCTCTTCGAGATCCTCTGCCTGCTCACCGAGGCCTGGGCCAAACGGCGCGCCTGATCACGCCACCTGGCGGGCCGGGGTGGTGAGGATCAGGCCGGGCACCTCGGCGGCCGGCCGAGGCGGGCTGAAGAAATAGCCCTGCACCTCGGTGCAGCCATCGGCGATCAGGCGTTTGAGTTGATCGAAGGTCTCCACCCCCTCTGCGGTGGTGGCGATGCCCAAGGAGATGCCGAGCCCGGCGATGGCCCGCACGATGGCGTCGCTCTCGCCGGACTGGGTGAGGCCCTGGATGAAGGATTTGTCGATCTTGATTTTGTCGAAGGGGAAGCTGCGCAGGTAGCTCAGCGAGGAATAGCCGGTGCCGAAATCATCCATCGAGATGCGGGCGCCGAGGCTGCGGAGGCGGTGCAGCGTGTCCAGCGTGGCGGCATTGTCCTGCAAAAGCACGCTTTCGGTCACCTCCAGTTCCAGCCGTTCGCCGGGCAGACCGCTCCAGGCCAGCGCGTCCTCGACGATTTCCGTGAGGCCGGGGCTGGCGAACTGCACCGCCGAGAGGTTCACCGCCACCCGCAGCGGCGCACCTCCATCCGGTACTGCCCAGCCCATCGCCTCCCGGCAGGCGGTGCGCAGCACCCATTCGCCGATCGGCACGATCAGCCCGGTCTCCTCGGCCAGCGGAATGAAGGCGTCGGGCGGGATCAGCCCCTTCACCGGGTGGCGCCAGCGCAGCAGGGCCTCGAAGCCGCTCACCCGGCGCTCGCCGATATTGACCAGCGGCTGGTAGAACAACTCCAGCTCATTGCGTTCCAGCGCGCGGCGGAGATCGGTTTCGATGGCGCGGCGGGCCTTGGCGGCCTCGCCCATCGCGGCGGCGAACATGCGGTAGCCGCCGCGGCTGCTCGGACGGCTGGCCTCGGCACGGGCTTCGGCGAGGGCGAGGGAGGCGTTGCGCAGTAGGGTCTCCGGCTCGGTGCCCTCCGCGTCCCCCATGGCGATGCCGATGCTGACGCCCACTGACACCTCATTGCCCTCGATGGTGAAAGGCAGGGACAGCACCTCGATCACCCGCCGCGCCAGCGCCTCGGAGCCCTC
The DNA here is from genome assembly GCA_903865895.1 of uncultured Rhodospirillales bacterium. Lineage (GTDB taxonomy): Bacteria > Pseudomonadota > Alphaproteobacteria > Acetobacterales > Acetobacteraceae > CAIYPH01. The sequence continues at coordinate 21,987 of CAIPLM010000383.1, forward strand.
GGGCTGCTCCGCCGCGGTTTGCAGGATGGCGAATTCCTCGCCGCCGAGCCGCGCCACCTCATCCATCTCACGCAGCGAGCGCCGCAGCCGCGTGGCAGCCTCGCGCAACAGGGCGTCACCGATGCTGTGGCCGAAACTGTCGGTGATCTTCTTGAAGCGGTCGAGCCGCACGGCGAGCACTGCGAAGGCGTCGCCGCGCCGCGTAAGTGTGGCCGCGCGCAGGATCGCCTCGGAGAAGCCGTGTCGGTTGATCAGGTCAGTCAGCCCGTCATGCCGCGCCATATGGGCGATGCGAAGACCGGAGCGGTGCTGCTCGGTGACGTCCTCGTACGTGCCGACCCAGCTCAGATCGGGTAAGCGGTGCCAGTGCGCCTGCACGATCCGCCCGCCCGGTAGCATGTGCTGGAAGGAGAATGCCGTCCCACGGTCGAGCCGCGCGCGCATCTCGCGGTAGAGCTCGTCCACCGTGCAATCCGGGTGATGGCCGTTGGCGACGTTGCGGGCGATGATGTCGCGCAGCTTGGTGCCCGCCGCGAAGGGCGGGCCGGAGATCGGGTAGAAATCATAGAGCCGGCGGTTGTTGACGATCAGCCGGCGGTCCCGGTCCAGGATCACAAGGCCCTGCGGCAAATTGTCGATCGCCGCGGCGAAGCGAGAATTCATCCGCTGCAGGGCCACCCGGCGATGCCGCCGCGCGCCCGCGCCACCGGCCGCGCCGGCGCCGGCCAAATGGCTGAAGCGCTGGACCAGCCGATCCGCCGCGGCAGTCAGGCCGCGCTGGCCCAGGCTGTGGACCTCGCCATCGCGCAGAGTCTTACGCATGGATGCCCCGATACTCGCTGTGTTCGGGGCGCATAGCATGCCCCATGCAACGATCCTGCGGCATGCTGGTTACCAGGAGGTTGACCGCGAGGTAGAATTCACTGGGGTGGGCTGGTAGAATCCAGGACCAACTCGGGGAACGGCCATGCTGATCACCTTTCTATTGCTGTTCGCCGCCGGCGCGATGGCCGGGGGGATGAACGCGATCGCCGGCGGCGGCTCCTTCATCAGCTTCCCTGCCATGGTGTTTGCCGGCCTGCCCTCGGTGATCGCCAATGCCTCCTCCACCGTGGCGCTGGTGCCGGGCACGCTGGCGAGTGCGGCGACCTATCTGCGCGGACCGGCACCCGAGGGGTTGCGCGATCTCGGCGGCGTGCGCTTCCCCGTGCTGCTCGCAGTGAGCGTCGCTGGCGGACTGGTAGGGGCGATTCTGCTGTTGGTGACGCCGGTGGCCACCTTCGATGGAGTAATCCCCTGGCTGCTGCTGGTGGCGACCATCACCTTCGCCTTTGGCCGTGATTTTGGCGCCTGGTTGCGGCGCAAGGCGCGGCTCGGGCCGCTCGCACTACTGCCTGTGCAGTTCCTGCTCGGCGTCTACGGCGGCTATTTCGGCGGCGCGGTCGGCATCATGATGCTGGCCGTCTGGTCCCTGCTCGACGGGGCGGACCTCAAGCAGCTCAACCCGAGCCGCACGGTGATCGTCAGCGCGATGAATGGCATCGCGGTGATTGCCTTCGTATTGGCGGGCAAGGTGTGGTGGCCCGAGACCATCGCCCTGCTGTTCGGCGGCCTCGCCGGCGGCTATTTCGGCGCCCGCATCGGCCAGATGCTGCCCGCCGCGGCGACGCGCAAGGTGATCATCGCCATCACCGTGGTGATGACGTTGATCTTCTTCAAACGCGCCTATTTCTGAGCGGTCAGGGCTTCAATCCCCCGCGTCCAGCCGCTCCAGCAACAGCGCGGCCCGGGCGCGCTTCTCCTCGCTGCGGTCGCGCTGGATGATGCGCAGGATGGCATCCCGCGCCGCACGCTCGCCGCGCTCGGCCATTTCGAAGGCCTGGGCATCGCGGCGTTCGTAGTGGCTGCGGTCGAGCGGCACGGGCGAGAGCGGCAGGTCCTTCCAGTAGTACTGTCCGTCGGTGCGCTCCCACCCCGCATAGACCTCATCCCAGTCGCCGCAGCCGGAATAGGGCACCAGGTTGGTGTCGGCGACGGGCTGGCTGAGTGGCTGGAAGCGGGCATCGAAGGACATGCGGATTTCCCGCGTGCGGTTGGGCAGGGCCTTGTGCACCGTGACGTCAGTAAAAATCAGCGCGTCGCCGGCCTTGAAGGCGCCGGTGGCCCAGGTGCCCGGGATCGGCACCGCGATGTCCATCCCGCCGGCGCCGGAGCCGACCTTGGTTTGGAGGATGCCGGTGGTGTGGGAGCCGGCTGCCACGGCGAGCGCGCCCTTTTCGCGCGGGCAGTCACCAAGCGGCATCCAGAGTGCGTAGCTGGTGGCGCCGCCGATATGCACGCGGTCCTGATGGATGCCGGTGGTGAAATCGAAATCGCCGGATTGTGGGAAGATATTGCGTTGAACAAACATCGGATGCGCCAGCGCCGGTTCGCCGAAGATGCGGCCGAACAGGGCGGTAACGGTGGGGTGGATGCGCAGCCGGTGGAGTTCCTCGTCCATCCACAGATTGCGGAAGACGCGCATGTAGCGCTCCTCGGGGTCCTTGCAGGCGGCGGCCTGGTTGGCGATGCCGGCTTCGATGGGGCTGGCGGTATCGAGCCAGCCGCCCGCGGCGGCCTTGGCCAGCAGGCGGGTGCGCACGTTCAGAATGGTCTCGGGGGGCAGCAGGCCGCGGATGAACAGATAGCCGTCCTCGTCGAGCCGGGCACGCAAAGCGGGGCCGTCGCTCAGCAGGGCGGTTGAATCACGGAAATCCTGATAAGGTTCCATCGCCTGTTCCTTGATTAATCCTGGACGGGGCGACTATGCGATCCGCCGACCCGCGGCGCAATCGGCGGCTCAGGTGAGAGGCTTCTCCATGTCTACAAAGGTTGGCTCCGCGTAGCCGGCATGGGCGTGGTAGGCGACCTCGGTGAAGCCGTAGCCAGCGAAGAGGCGGCGGTTGTCGGTCAGCGCCAGGCGGGTGGAGAGCAGCAGCTTCGGCAGGCCGCGGCGGCGGGCCTCGGCCTCGGTGGCGGCGAGCAGGGCCTTTGCGAGGCCGCGGCCGCGGGCGGCCGGGGCGACAGAGAGGCGGCCGAAATAGAGGCCGCCATCCTTCTCCTGCCAGATGCAGACGGCCGCCAGCGCTCCATCGATTTCCGCCCCGGCGCCGCCACCCCCATTGGTGATGATGGAAGCGATGTTCTCGCCGGTTTCGCGCAGGGCGGAAGGCGGCGGGTCGACGGGCGTGGAGAGGCTGGTGAAGGCATCTCGGATGAGAGCGGCAACGGCGTCGGCGTCGGCTTTGGTCAGGGGGCGAAGATCGGTCATGGCGGCTGAATCGCGCGCCGAGCGGCGCGGCGCAAGCGGGGTTTTGGCTGCGGTGTGGTGGCATCGAGCAGCGCATGGATCGCAGCGATGGTCTCGGGCGGCAGGCGGCGGATGGAGTGGGCGAGGCGGTTGGCGACCGCGGTCTGCTCGGGCGTGAGGCCGGCGGTATCGACGACAACACGAGGGTGCGACAGGCGGGCAAGCTCGGCGAGGTCCTCCGCCTGGTCCCAGATCAGGCCGAAGACGTCGCACACCTGGTGAACCAGGCCGGGGCTCGGGGCGCCGCGCTTGCCGTGCTCGAGGGCGGAGAGATAGGCGGCGGAAACCTGGAGGCGATCGGCACAGTCCTGCTGCGTCATGCCGCGTTCGGCGCGGAGCGCGCGGAGGCGGGCGCCGAAGGGGGTCATGTGGAGACGGCGCAAAGGAAGCGCTTCTTTTTTGAAAAAAAGAAGCAAAAAACTTTTATCCATTGAAATTTTGGGCGGCGACTTGCGAGATGTCTCGAATGAGGGGCGGAAAAGCCAATAAAAATATCAGGTGTCATTGATAATCTGCCGTGGTGGAGAGAATATTTATTTGGCTTCGCCGTCGCATCGGAGGGCGCACAGCAAACGGATAAAAAGTTTTTTGCTTCTTTTTTTCAAAAAAGAAGCTCTACCGCACTTCCTTCACTTCTGCCGCCGCAGCAGCAACCGCACCGACCCCGGATTGGCCGCGTGCGGATGGCTGGCAGCGAGCACCAGCGGCCGCAGGGCGGGGAGGTTGAGCCAGAGGGGGAGTTCGCGGCGGATGACGCCGCCGGTTTCGCCGGCGCCGCGGCCGGTGATGACTTCGACGCAGCGGACGTGGTCGGCGTGGGCGGCGTGGAGGAAGGCGTGGAGTGCGTGGAAGGCGCGCTGGGCCGTGCGGCCGTGCAGATCGAGCGTGCGGACGGTGGCGAGCTTGCCGGAGCGGAAGCGGTTCCAGCTTGAGTTGTCGAGCCCGCCGGGCTGGTTGCCGACGGCGAGGGCGGTATTGATGGGCGGTGGCTTGCGGGGCGCGACGGGGTGGGCGGGGTGCTGGATCGGCTCGGGCTGGGCAGGGGCGGGCGGGAGGTCCGGCAAAGCGCGGCCTTCGAGGGGGCGGACGGTGCGGGCATAGGCGGCCCATTCGCGCTGGTCGGCCTCGCTGACCTTTTTCGCCGCCCGTGCCATGGATTTTTCAGGCGAGGGCGGCGGGATCGTCCGTCCGGAGGACGGCCGGATCATCTTCCACGAGGAGGACGTGCAGGCGGCGCGGGCCGTGGGCGCCGAGTTCGAGGGTGGATTCGATGTCGGCGGAGCGGGAGGGGCCGGTGACCAGCATGACGTTGCGCGGCATGAAGCCGCCGGAGCG
>CAIPLM010000384.1 GCA_903865895.1 uncultured Rhodospirillales bacterium
CACGCGCCTGCGTGGAGGCCAACATGGCCGATCCGCGCCTGCTGGTGGAAATCATGGTCACCTGCTGCAAGTAGGCAACCATCCGTCACCACAATGTGACTTGCGGCCACGGCGGCGAACCTCGGTTCGCCGCCGTTTTCGTTGCCGGGCGCACGCTGTCGGCGTGGATAGAGCGCGACTCTGCTACCGCTGGTTGCGGCCGAGATGCCACATGATGCAAATTTGCCACACACATGGGTAGTTTCCGCAGAATTTAAGAAATTTGTCTGCTCACAAAGAGTTTTCCGCGGGTCGAAATTACGAAATCGCATGTCAGTCGTGCAGAAACCGCTTTCTCGGGTTGCATCGCTCACGGCTCCGTAGCAATCAGAAACACATGAGCAGCGGTAAAAAGGATCACGGGATGATGGTATGGATGAAGGGAGGTTTGGCCCCAGTGCGCACAGCGCTCGGTGCGGCCGTGCTGTTTTCTCTCGCCCTACCGATGATCTGCGCAACCTCCGCCTACGCTGCCCCCGCCCAGACGGCTCAGGACTCAAAGTCCACCGCCACAAAGAATACCGCCGCGAAGGCCACCTCGGTGAAAACCGCGGCGACCAAGGCCGAGGTGAGCAAGACCGCCGGCGCGCAGCCCTCCAGCAAGACGCCGCAGCTCAAGGGCAGCAAGTCCATCGTCGCCCAACGTAATGTCAGCTACGGCATCAGCTGCGTCCCCTACGCCCGCGCCGTCACCGGCATGGGTATCAAGGGCAACGCCAAGGACTGGTGGAACAACGCTTCCGGCCTCTATGCCCGCGGCCACATGCCGGAATCCGGCGCTGTGATGAGCTTCCAGGGCACCCGCAGCATGAGCCTCGGCCATGTCGCCGTTGTCACCCGCGTACTCGACAATCGGACCGTCGAGATCGACCACGCCAACTGGCGCGGCCCCGGCGCCTCCAAAGGCGGCGTTTTCAAGAACATCCCGGTGGTGGACGTCTCCGCCAATAATGACTGGAGCCAGGTGCGCGTTGGCCTCGGCCATAGCGGCGAGTATGGCGGCACCGTCTACCCGACCAACGGCTTCATCTACGACCGCCCGGATAATGGCAGCATGCTCGCCGCCACCACCGTGCGCAGCACCACCACCGTCGCCGAGGCCACCCCGGCCCGCTGGCGCGACGCCGAGGCGATCGTCCGCCAGGTTCGCTGAACCCTTCACGCTTTCGCCGCCCGGACATCCGGAGTAGCCTGCCGCGACCATGACGCGACGGGGTGTGCGATGAATGATGCGGCGATCCAGGCGGCGGAACTGCCGATCATCGATCTGGCGGCGCTCGCCGATGGTGAGTCCGGCGAAATCGCCATCGCCCGCCAACTCGATGAAACCTTCTCGCGCATCGGCTTCTGCTATTTCCGCAATATCGGCGTGAGCCAGGACCTCGTGGACGGGCTGTTCACCGCCTCGCGCGCCTTCCACGCCCAGCCCGAAGCCGCCAAGCGCGCGCTGATGATGAACGCCACCCATCGCGGCTACATGGCGCCCAATAGCTCGGTGATCGTCACCTCCTCGGTCGCGCAGGTGAAACGGCCGAACTACTCGGAGTCGCTGATGATCATGCACGAGGTCGCCGAATCCGACCCGCGCTACGGCACCGAGGTGCATGGCCCCAACCACTGGCCGGACCTGACGGGCTTCCGCGCGGCGGTGGAGGAATATGAGCGGGCGATGCGGGCGTTCTGCATGCGCCTGCTGCGCCCTATGAGCCGCGCCCTCGGCCTCGCGCCCGACTGGATGGACCCGCATTTCGGCTTCCCCACCACCTTCGTGCGTCTGCTGCACTACCCGCCCC
>CAIPLM010000385.1 GCA_903865895.1 uncultured Rhodospirillales bacterium
CCCGATCCCAGGCGCCGCATCGACATCTTCCCGCATGAAATGTCGGGCGGGCAGAACCAGCGCGTGGTGATCGCCATGGCACTGGCGGGGCAGCCGGAGTTGCTGGTGGCGGACGAGCCGACCACCGCGCTCGATGCCACCATCCAGGCGCAGATTCTCGACCTGCTGCGCCGCCTGCGAGCGGAGACCGGCATGGCGCTGGTGCTGATCAGCCACGATCTCGGCGTGGTCGCCGATATGTGTGACCGTGTCGGCGTGATGTATGCCGGCCGCATCGTCGAGCAGGCGCCGGCCGATCGGCTGTTCGCCGCCCCCGCCCATCCCTACACCGCCGGCCTGCTCGCCGCCCTGCCGGAGCTTGACGGCCCGCGCCGCCGCCTCGCCGCCATTCCCGGCTTCGTGCCGGAGCCCTGGGCGATGCCGCCGGGCTGCGCCTTCGCGCCGCGCTGCCCGATCGCCAGCGCCCTGTGCGACGCCGGGCCGCCACCGCGCGCGAGCATCGGCGATGGGCATGACGTCGCCTGCCTGCAACCGAGCACGCCCGGCGTCTTCGCCGCCGCTGCGGCGCCGAAGACGGTGCGGGCATGATGCCGCTGCTGCGCCTCGCTGGCGTCAGCCGGGTCTATCGCACCGGCGGCGGCATGTTCGGCCGCGGCAGTCTGGTGCGGGCGGTGGATCGCGTCAGCCTCGAGGTCGCGCCCGGGCAGACGCTCGGCATCGTCGGTGAATCCGGCTGCGGCAAGTCAACCACCGGCCGGCTCGCGCTGGGGCTGGAGGCGCCGGATGAAGGCAGCGTGCGCTTCCGCGACGCCCCCCTCCCCGCCCCCGGCTCGGCCCCCTGGCGGGCGATGCGGCGCGACATGCAGCTCGTCTTCCAGGACCCGCTGGGCGCGCTCGACCGGCGGCTGACCATCGCCGCGCAGATCGCCGAGCCGCTCGATATTCACGGCATCGGCGCCAAATCCGAGCGCCAGGACCGCGTCGCCGCCTTGCTGCGCGATGTCGGGCTGCGGCCAGACCAGGCGGCGCGGCATCCGCATGAGCTGTCCGGCGGCCAGCGCCAGCGCGCCGTGCTCGCCCGCGCGCTCGCCACTGACCCAGCGCTGCTGGTGTGCGACGAGCCGATCTCGGCGCTCGACGTGTCGATCCAGGCACAGGTGGTGAACATGCTGGCGGATATCCAGGCCGCCCGCGGCGTCGCGCTGGTGTTCATCAGCCATGATCTGAAGGTGGTGCGCCAGGTGAGCCATGACGTCGCGGTGATGTATCTCGGCCGCGTGGTGGAGCGGGGTGACCCCGATATCGTCTTCGCGACCCCCGTGCACCCCTACACCCAGGCGCTGATTTCCGCCGTGCCGGTGCCCGGCCAGCGCCAACGGCCACGCATCGTGCTGCAGGGCGAGCCGCCGAACCCGGCCAACCGCCCCACCGGCTGCGCCTTCCACCCGCGCTGCCCGCAGGCGATGCCCCGTTGCGCGGCGGAGGACCCGGCGGTCACCACGCTGCCCGACGGCCGCGCCGTTGCCTGCCATCTCGCCGAGACCCCGAGCCGGATTGCCGCCTGATGTTCCGCTTTCTAGCCATCCGCTTCGGCCGCGCCGCGCTGACCATCGTGCTGGTCGTCACCTTCGCCTTCATCGTGCTGCGCCTGTCCGGCGACCCGGCGGTGGCGATCATGTCACCTGAGGCGCCGCCGGAGGCGCTCGCCGCCTTCCGCCGCGCCTGGGGGCTCGATCAGCCGATCTGGGTGCAGTATTTCCGCTATTTCGGCGCCATCGCCCAGGGTGAGCTTGGCCAGTCCATGCGCGACGGGCGGCCGGCGATTGTGCTGGTGCTGGAGCGCATCCCGGCGACCCTGATGCTCACCATCCCCGCCTTCATCCTGAAAGTCGGCCTCGGGGTGCCGGCCGGCATCCAGGCGGCGCTGCACCGCAACTCGTTCACCGATCGCGCCGTGATGACGCTGGCGGTGGCGGGCTTCACGGTGCCGAGCTTCGTGCTCGGGCTGATCCTGGTGCTGGTCTTCGCGGTGCAGCTGGGCTGGCTGCCCTCGGGCGGGCAGGACAGCTGGCGCAGCGCCATCCTGCCGGTGATCACCATGGGGCTCGGCGGCGCCGGCGTGCTGGCGCGCTTCACCCGCTCGGCGATGCTCGAAGTGCTCGGCCAGCCCTTCATCCGCACCGCCAGCGCCAAGGGCGTGCCCTGGCCGCAAGTGGTGCGCGGCCATGCGCTGCCCAATGCGGCCATCCCCACCGTCACCATCATCGGCTTCATGGTCGGCAGCCTGATCGCGGGCGCGGTGGTGGTGGAGAGCGTGTTCTCCTGGCCCGGCGTCGGCCGGCTGCTGGTGGTGGCGGTGGGCAACCGCGATCTCGCGGTGGTGCAATGCATCCTGCTGCTGGTCGCCTGCACCATGGTGGCGGCCAACCTGACCGTCGATCTGCTCTACGGCGTGCTGGACCCGCGGATGCGGGCGAGGAAATCCTGATGTCCAGCGTTGTTGCGACCGCGGCCCCGGTCATCCGCCGCCGCGCCATCCCGCCGGCGGTGCTGGTGGCGATGGGGTGGATCGGCCTCATCCTCGCCATCGCCCTGCTGGCGGAGATGCTGCGCCCCTACGGCATCACCCAGATGGACCTCAAGGCCCGGCTGCGCCCGCCGGTGCTGTTCGGCGGCGTCTGGGCGCATCCGCTCGGCACCGACGAGCTTGGCCGGGACGTGCTGAGCCGGCTGATGGTGTCCATCCGCATGTCCGTCACCATCGCCTTCGGCGCCACCATCATCGCCGCCGTGCTCGGCACCACGCTCGGCTTCATCGCCGCCCATTTCCGCGGCTGGGTGGAGCAGATCGTGCTGATGCTGATCGACTTCCAGGCGAGCATGCCCTTCCTGATCATCGCACTCGCCGTGCTGGCGTTCTTCGGCAACTCGCTGCCGCTGTTCATCGGGCTGATGGGCCTCTACGGCTGGGAGCGCTATGCGCGGATGGCGCGCGGCCTCGCGGTCTCCGCCAATGCCCAAGGCTATGCGGCGGCGGTGCGCCAGCTCGGCGCGCGGCCGGGACGAATTTATCTGCGCCACATCCTGCCCAACATCGCCGCCACCCTCATCGTCGCGGCCACGCTTTCCTTCCCCGAGGTGGTGCTACTGGAATCCGGCCTCTCCTTCCTCGGCCTCGGCGTGCAGCCGCCGATGACCTCGCTGGGGAACATGGTGGGCTATGGGCGGGAATATCTGACCCGTGCCCCGTGGATCCTGCTGACGCCCAGCTTCGTGATTGTGACCACCACGCTCAGCGTGAGTCTGGTGGGCGATTGGCTGCGGGACCGGCTGGACCCGACGCTCGGGTAGGTTCGGGCGGCCGTGTGGCCATGCGATATTCGCGGCCCAGCCGCACGCTGTTCTGGTCGACACTCATATCCAGCCCACTTGCGCCGTTCATCAGCAAACGGAAAAGCGTTGAACCCGAGGTACATACTGGACACGTGGATGCCGTCTGAGCAACTTCCCGAGATGTTGCGCAATCGGGACCGCGGATATCCTGTCGGGGCAATGCGCCGCGTGAATCATGAAATGTGCAGCAGGTTGAACCGCTCCGGGTTTGTCGGCGGCTCCAACTCCTGAGAAGGTGGAGCGATGACAAGGAAGACGACGAATAAGTTTTCGCATGAGGTCCGTGACCGCGCGGTTCGGGTGGCGGCCGGATCACGAGCTCGAGCCTCCGTCGCGCTGGGCGGCGATGGTCTCGATTGCTGCCAAGAGCTGCTGCACGGGGCAGACGCTCAACGAATGGCTCAAGAAGGCCGAGTGCAACAGCGTCGGGTGCCTGGCGTGAAAACGGAGATGGCGGCCCGGCTGAAGGCACTGGAACGAGAGAATCGGGAACTCCGGCAAGCCAACGAGATCCTGCGCAAGGCGTCAGCCTATTTGGGCCTGGCCCCTCTCGGAGAACGAAGGCGTTCGCTTGCCGGGCAGGGGGAGCTCGGCCGCCGACACAAGCCATGATCGGGTTCATCGACGATCGCCACAGGGAGCATGTCCGGGAAGTCAGCGGAGGTGGTGCGGGTGTTTGGCGATGCCGGGCGGCTTGCGGTGGTGCGGCGGATGATTTGGCCGGCGCGGCTGTGGAGGATGCGCGATTGCGGCTGGTTGCGGCGCTGGGTGACGGATTCGGCCGATATAAGGGCTTGGTGGGGGGATGGGCGGCTGGGCGGTTGGGTTCGAGCCCCCCTCTCCCCCCTCGGAGGGCGAGGACATGATTCAGCGCTTGGAGGGCAACGCCGGGCGGGGCACCGGCGTTGCGGTCGTGCACCTGATTGGCCCGGGCGGGGCACCGCCCTCGCCGGGCTGCCGTTTTGCCCGCGCTACGGCAAGTCGAAACTCACGACGATGGCGGCCGAGGCGATGACGGCGGTGTCACGCCCGTCATCGTCCGGCACGTCGAGCCCGCCTTTTTTGACGGTGACGGTGACGACGCCGTAGGGCAGCGAGGTCCGGACGCGTTCGGCATCGACCTTGTCGGGCTGTTGCACGCCGATGGTAACGGCGACCTGCATCTGCTTGATGTCGAGGTTCAGCGCGCGAATGAAGGAGAGCGATGAGTGGTGCAGGGCGTCCTGCACGGCGCGCAGAGCGGCCTTGGTGTAGTCGCCGCCGTGCAGATCATTGCCGGCGCCCATTTCGAGGATGATGCGCTTGAGTGCCATGTCTCAGCTCCCATAGTTATTGTTTGCGCGAGTGATTCACGGCTCTGGCGTTCCGCCGCCGCCGATTGCACGCGGCACGTCAAGCCGCACGATGGCGGCGGCGTGGGCCATGACGGTGGCGCCGGTGCCGTCCTCGGTGGGGATTTCGAGCCCGCCTTCCACCAGCGTCACCTCGCCGGTGCCGTGAGGCAGAACGGCGAGGACTTGGGCTTTGTCAACGAGCTCGGGATGCGGCACGCCGATGGTGATGTGCACGCGCATGGAGTCGATATCGACGCCGAGCGCGCGGGTGATGGTGAGGGAATTGTGCCACAGCGCGTCGCGCAGGGCGCGGACGGCGGCCTTGGTATAGTCCTGCCCGCGGATATCGGTGCCCATGCCGATCTCGATCACCATGCGTTCGCCTTCCATCGACGTCCTCCGTTCTGTTGGCCGCATCCTGCGCCGGAGTGCCACAGCCATGCAACGGCGTGGGCAGGACGTGAAGAATTACCACCCGCTTCGATAATATTACTATATATAATAATACTGATATTTTTATGCTCTGACGACATGGGCAGCGCGGGATGGTACGTGCGGTTGCGCGCGGGATTGCGATCCGGACAGATGGGATCGAGGCCGGGAGATGACGTTCAGGTCGGATGGGAGGATCCGCGGGGTCGATAACCGTCGGGAAGGCGGTAGCCTTGGATGAGACGAGTGTCTCGAGGTCCTGAGGGGGGAATCGCTCCACTTTCGGCTCGGGTTCGCTCGCGGGCCATTCGATCAGGTACGATATCCTGGGCGGTGGCGCGGAACGGTGATAATCGCGATGCGCGGAACGCACACGCACCACAACAAAGCGCGAGGCGAGTTTGGTGTTGGCCCGTTCATGCAAAGTGACCCGCCGCCAAGCACTTTTTGGGAAGGTCGAGCGCCAGTTGCCTGGCCGAGATCGGCTCATGCGCCGTGTCGCGACGGATCGCCTACGTCGGGCGCGCCCGGTGATACTGATGCGCCTCCTGCACGCGCGCCGGTTGCACCTGTGCGGCCAGTGGCTCGACGCTCTTGCGATCGCCCGGCAGCAGCAAGCTCGACCAATACGACCGGAATGGCGCCGCGCGATCGGCGTGACCCAGCGCCGACATGATCGCATCGAAATAGACCGAGAAACCTGGTTCGCTGACGCCCACCCAAGTCTCGAGACGTACGATCCGCCTCCAAGAGTGAGACTATCTATTCCTCACAAACTCGCTCAGAAGCGGTCAAGTGTTTGTGACAGCGCAAGACTAGGCGTCCTCCGCTCCTGCCCACCCTCACCTTGACATCCCCGCCCACGCGCCGGTCCGATACGCGCGCCCAATAGACAGCGTGGCAATATGACGAACAGAAATGAAACCGCGATCCTGCGCATCCTCACCGCCTTGCCGCTCACGGCCCGTCCCGCCGCAGCGCAGAATCAACTATGTGCGATCATCCGCCGCGAGGTGGCCGTCTATCTCGACCCCGCCCCTCCTGCGCCGTTAGGCTTATACTGCTGCCGCCGCTGACCAGGCATCTCAAGGGCCCAGGGCCGGTATTCAGGAACGTGGCGAAGGCCGAGGAAAGCGTGTCCCCGGGCCGCCCGGCCTCAGATCTCCTTCAAGGACCGCGCCACCGCCTCCAGCGTGGCATCAATCACATCGTCATCATGCTCGGTAGACAGGAACCACGCCCCACGCTCCAGGGCGCGCACGCCGTGGCGCACCAGCGTGGCGGTGAATTTCACGTAGCGGGCGCGGTCCATCTTGTGCAGATCGGTCCAGTTGCGCGGGGCCTTAGTGAGGCCGAGACCGACATGGAAGACCTGGGGGAGGCCGGCGACCACGGCGGGGATGCCCGCCTTGTCGAACGCCGCCTGCATGCCCTGCATCAGGCGGGTGCCGCGGGCGGCCATGAGGGATTGCACGGCGGGATCGCGCAGGCGCTTCAGCACTGCCACCGTCGCGGCCATGGCGACGGCCTGGCCGTTATAGGTGCCGCCGTGCACGACGCCCTGGGTCATCAACTCCATCAGGTCCTTCCGGCCGCCGATGGCGGCGACGGGGAAGCCGTTGGCGATGGCCTTGGCGAAGGTGGCGAGATCGGGCGTCACCCCCAGCAGTTCCTGGGCGCCGCCCGGGCCGACGCGGAAGCCGGTGATCACCTCGTCGAACACCAGCACCGTGCCGTATTTGGTGCAGGCCTCGCGCACGCCTTCGAGATAGCCGGGCGCCGGGTGAATGGCGCCCTGGTTGCACATGATGGATTCCATGATGACGCCGGCGACGTCGCCCTTGGCGAGGCGTTCGGTCAGCGTCGCGAGATCATTCCACGGCAGCACCTCGATCTCGTCGGTGGTGGCCTGCTGGCCCTTGCTGCCGGGCACCGGGGCGGTGGCACCGGGCGGCGGGGTGGTGGACCACAGGATATTGTCGAACCAGCCGTGGTAGTGGCCTTCGAACTTGATGACGATGCGACGGCCGGTATGGGTGCGGGCAAGGCGCAGGGCGCATTGCACCGCCTCGCTGCCGGAGGAGCAGAAGCGCATGAGGTCCGCGCAGGGGACCATCTCGCAGAACAGGCGGGCTGCCTCGGTCTCGGGGCCGGACTGGCCGCCATAGAGCAGGCCCTTCTGCATCTGGGCGGTGGCCGCGGCGATGACGTCCTGTGGCGTATGGCCGAGGATCATTGGGCCCATGCCCAGGTAGTAGTCGATCAGGCGGTTGCCGTCGGCGTCGAACAGGTAAGCACCATCCGCACGCTCGAACACCAGGGGGGTGGGCTGGATGCCCAGGCGGAAGTTGGAGGATACGCCGCCCGCCAGCCACTGCGAGGCCTCGGCGATGCGGCGGCGGCTTTCGTCAAAGGAGAGATTGCCCTCCCCCCAGTTGCGCCGATCCGCTGCCGTGACATCTGCCGATCCGGTCATCCGACCCTCCCTCTGTTCGCAGGTTCAGGCTACGGTCGGGGATGGCAGGCTGCCTGTCAACGCAAGCCAGGAGAGGTTCCGCATGGGTGAGCCGCATGACTTGAACGATGCCGCTTTGCGGGACCGCGCGGTGCGGGCTGCGCGGGGCCTGGCGCCGTTCGACATTTTGATCACCGGCGGGATGCTGGCGGATGTCGCGACCAGCGAGATCCGGGCGGCCGATATCGGGATTGTCGGGCCGATGATCGCCTCGGTGCATCCGCCCGGGAGCCGCAGCGATGCAGTGCGGGTGATCAATGCGTCCGGAAAAATCATCGCACCGGGGTTGATCGACATGCACATGCATATCGAGAGCTCCATGGTCACCCCGCGGCGCTACGCCGAGACGGTGGTGCCGCAGGGGACGACGACGGTGTGCTGGGACCCGCATGAGGTCGGCAATGTGCTGGGGCTCACGGGGGTGCGCTGGGCGGTGGCCGCGTCGCGCGATTTGCCGCTGCGGGTGCTGGTGATGGCGCCCTCCTGCGTGCCCTCGGCGCCCGGGCTGGAGCTGGCAGGGGCAGAGTTCGAGGGGGCGGAGATGGCGGAAATGCTGTCCTGGCCCGAGGTGATCGGGGTGGCCGAGGTGATGGATATGCGGGGCGTGCTGGAGCGCAGCGCCCATATGGGCGGCATCGTCGGGGCCGGGCTGGCCTCCGGCAAGCTGGTGTGCGGCCATGCCCGCGGGCTGACGGGGGCCGATCTGCACGGCTTCCTCGCCGGCGGGATCGGCAGCGACCACGAGATCACCACGGGGGAGGATTTGCTGGCCAAGCTGCGGGCGGGGCTGACGGTGGAGCTGCGCGGCTCGCATGACTACGTGCTGCCAGGCGCCGTGCAGGCGCTTGCCACCCTGCCGCACGTGCCGCAGACGCTGACCATCTGCACCGACGATATTTTCCCCGACGATCTCACCACCGCCGGTGGCATGCGGGACGTGCTGCGGCGGCTGATCGCCTACGGGATGCGGCCGATCGACGCGCTCCGCTGCGCCACCCTGAACGCCGCCATGCGGCTTGGGCGGCGCGATCTCGGGCTGGTGGCGCCGGGGCGGCGGGCGGATATCGTGCTGTTCGAGGATTTCTCGACCATGCGGGCCGTGATGGTGCTGGCCTCCGGCGCGGTGGTCGCTGAGGGTGGCGCGCTGGTGGCGCCGATCCGGCGCGATCCGGTGCGGTTGCCCGTCGACACCATGCATGTCGCCCCGCTAACGCCGTCCGACTTCCAACTGCGCGCGGGGGGTGACAGCGCCAAGCTGCGCACCGTCAACAAGCCGCGCTTCACGGAATGGAGCACGGCGGAGGCGGTGGTGGAGAACGGCATCGTCCATCTGCCGGAGCAGACCATCATGATGGCGGTGATCCATCGCCATGGCCGCGCGCCGGCCGCCCCGGTGCTGGGGGTGCTCGAGGGATGGTCCAGCTGGCGCGGCGCGATCGCCACCACGGTGGCCCATGACAGCCATAATCTCGTGGTGTTCGGCCGTGACCCCGCCGACATGGCAGCCGCCGCCAATGCGCTGATCGCCTGCGGGGGCGGGATGGCGGTGGCGGCGGGAGGGAAGGTGACCGCGCTGCTGCCGTTGCCCGTTTGCGGCCTGCTGTCCGACGCGCCGGCCCCCGATGTCGCGGCTGGGTTCGCCGCGCTGAAGGCCGCAGCTGATGCGATCGTCGAGTGGCAACCGCCGATCCTCACCTTCAAGGCGATCGTCGGCGCCAGCCTCGCCTGCAATCCGGGCCCCCACGTCACCGATCGCGGGATCACCGATGGCAGTACGGGGGAGGTATTCGCCTCGGCGCTGATCTAGACGATGAGGCCGGATGACCGGGCGCTGAGCTGATCCAGCGTCGGCTGGGAGGATTGCGGGTTGGCCGCGTTAGCCTTGTTCAGCAGATATTGCTGGGTGAGCGTGTCGACGAAGTGCTTGTCCTTCAGCTTGCCGAAATCGAGCCGCACGTTGATGGCGTGCTCCTGGGCGGTCAGGCTCTGGAAGGCGATCTGCTGGGGAATGCCGAGCGCGGTGGTGATAACGTCCCGCAAGATCGGATCCCCCAGCACCTGGTCCGCATTTTTCACGGTATTTGCGCGGGAGCGAAAATCCAGCGCGCTGGATAGGCCGGGAGTAGTGGCGTCGAGCGATTTACGCCAGGTCACCTCGGCATAGGCGTTGGCGACGGAGGCCAGCACGCCGGATTGCCGCAGCACGGTGAGGCCTTTGTGGGCGAAGTCATAGGTCTGCGTCACCGGCTTCCAGCGCGAATCGGCGGCGTTCAGCTTGCTCACCAGGGATGCGCTGTTGGTCGCGTCCGACAACAGGGCCTTCGTGGCGAGTGCGGTGTAGGGGATCTGGTCCGACAGCCCATTGGCGGTGAGCAGCACCTTCATCACCGTGGGGTTCTTGAGCAGGCTCGCCGCATCCTTCGCCGAGGCGACGGCGGATTTGAAGGCGGCGAGATCGCGGGCCACCGCCGGGTCCTTCGCGGTTTGCGCGATGTCCTTGGTCTCGTTGAGCTCCGCGGTTTGCAGCGCCTGCAACGGGTTGGCGGCGCCGAGCCCCTGCCCTGGCGTGGTGCCATAGAGCGTGCCGAGCAGCGTGGCCGAAGACGATGTGCCGTCAGTCAGGCTGGAGAACAGGGAGGAGTAGTTCATGGAAACGCTCATCGCGCACAGCTTGGCATGACAATGGTGTACGGCCGGTAAACAGGGTGCGGCTTCCGATGTGCGGGAATCCGCTCTAGCATTCCCCGATGACCGCCCCCCTGCTCGATGTCGCCGATCTCGCCTTCGCCTATGCCGGCGCCACTGCCGTGCGTAGCGTGTCCTTCAACGTCGGTGCCGGGGAGATCGTGGCGCTACTCGGCGCCAACGGGGCCGGGAAATCCACCACCGTGAAGGTGATCGCCGGCGCCTTGCGCCCGAAATCCGGCTCCATCCGCTTCGATGGCGCCGAAATCGCTGGCCGGCCGAGCCACGATGTGGTGCGGCGAGGGATCACCCTGGTGCCGGAGGGACGGCTGGTGTTCCCGCAGATGACGGTGCGCGAGAACCTGCAAATGGGCGGCTACACGCGCAGCTACGCCGAGGCCACCGCCGCCGAGGCGCGGGCCTTCGCCCTGTTCCCCCGCCTCGCCGAACGCGCTGGCCAGCTGGCCGGCTCGCTCTCCGGTGGCGAGCAGCAAATGCTGGCGATCGCGCGCGGGATGATGAGCGGGCCGCGGCTGATGATCCTTGACGAGCCCTCCCTCGGCCTCGCGCCGCAGCGCGTGCGCGAGTTGTTCCGCCTGATCGGCGACGTCGCGGCGAGTGGGGTGTCGATCGTGCTAGTGGAACAGAACGTCCATCAGTCGCTCAAAATCGCCGGGCGAGCCTATGTGATGGAGAAGGGCGAGATCGTCCTGGGCGGCACGGGCGCCGAATTGCTGGGCAATGAATTCGTGCAGCGTGCCTTTTTAGGGCGTTGAAGCGGACCGGCCGCTGACCTACCAAAACCCCGGCGCAGCCTGTAACTTCGCCGCAACCGAGGAGGACCGCCCGATGCCGCGCCTGGCCGCCAATTTATCGATGATGTTCAACGAAGTCCCGATGCTCGACCGCTACGCCGCGGCGGCGAAGGCGGGGTTCAAGGCCGTCGAATTCCTCTTCCCCTACGAATTCCCCGCCGCCGAGCTGAAGAAGCGGCTCGACGATAACGGCCTCAAGCAGGTGCTGTTCAACATGCCGCCCGGCGATTGGGCAGCCGGCGAGCGCGGCACCGCCTCACTGCCCGGCCGGCAGGCGGAGTTCCGCGAGGGCGTGAAGAAGGCGCTGGAGTACGCGCACGCGCTCGAGTGCCCGCTGATGCACTGCATGGCCGGCATCCCGCCCGCCGGCACCGAATTCGGCACCGCCGCCGCGCTGTTCGCCTCCAACGTCGCCTGGGCGTCCGAGCTGGCCTCGGCGCAGGGCGTGCGGCTCTGCCTCGAGCCGATCAACCACCGGGACATGCCGGGCTTCCACCTCAACACCATGGCCCAGGCCGCGGCCGTGATCGCGGCGATCGGCGCCGAGAAGGTCGGGCTGCAGTTCGACATCTATCACTGCCAGACCACCGAGGGCGACATCACCAAGCGGATGGAGCTGTACATGCCCATCATCGCCCATATGCAGCTCGCCGACGTGCCGCTGCGCCATGAGCCCGGCACCGGCGAAATCGGCTGGGACTTCGTCTTCCGCCGCATCGACGAACTGGGCTACCAGGGCTGGATCGGCTGCGAATACCGCCCCGCCGGCGACACGGTCGCCGGGCTTGCCTGGCGCCAGCGCTACGGCGTTTGAACCTCACCTCTCCTGGAGAACTGACATGAAGATCGGATTTATCGGCCTTGGCATCATGGGCCGCCCGATGGCGCTCAACCTCAAGAACGGCGGCCATGACCTCATCGTACCGGATCGCAGCAGCCTGACCGACGAGATCCGCGCTGCCGCCCATGTGGTGGGCGATGCCGCGGCGGTGGCCGAGGCGGCGGACGTCATCATCATCATGGTGCCCGATACCCCCGACGTGGAGGCCGTGCTGTTCGGCGCCCACGGGGTGGCCGACGCGCTGACGGCCGGCAAGCTGGTGATTGACATGTCCTCAATCTCCCCGATCGCCACCAAGGACTTTGCCGCCCGCATCAACGCGCTGGGCTGCGACTACGTGGATGCCCCGGTCTCCGGCGGCGAAGTGGGCGCCAAGGCCGCCTCGCTCACCATCATGGCCGGCGGCACCGAGGCGGCCTTCGCGCGTGCCAAACCGCTGTTCGACCTGATGGGCAAGAACATCACCCATGTCGGCAATGAGGCCGGCGCTGGGCAGGTATGCAAGGTGTGCAACCAGATCATCGTCGCCCTCAACATCCAGGCGGTCTCCGAGGCGCTCACCTTCGCCAAGAAGGCCGGCGCCGACCCCGCCAAGGTGCGCCAGGCGATCTCCGGCGGCTTCGCCTCCTCACGCATCCTCGAAGTGCATGCCGAGCGGATGATCAATCGCACCTTTAACCCCGGATTCCGCGTCCGCCTGCACCAAAAGGACCTCGCGCTGGCGCTGTCCTCGGCGAAGGAAATGGGCATGGCGCTGCCGAACACCGCGATCGCCCAGCAGATGTTCTCGGTGGTGACCGCACTCGGCGGAGCGGACCAGGATCACTCGGCGATGGTGCGCGCTATTGAGACGATGGCTGGAATAGATGCGTGATTAAAACGTGAAACGCTGTCTTAACCACTGAAGCAAGGTTGCGTTAATCTTTTCTCCTGCCATAATATGATGCTTGGTTGAGATTCTGAGACGGCGGCGCCCTTGTGGGGGCCGCCGGACGGATCATGGCAGGAGACAGTGTCGATGCGGTTTACGGAAATCGGGCAGCAACTGCGTGCCTACCGGCTTGAGTCCGGCCTGCGGGCGGAGGAGATCGCCGCCCGTCTCGGGGTCTCCCGCGCCGCGTTGTACCGCTACGAAAAAGGCGAGGTGATCAAGCTCGACACCATCAAGCGCCTCGCCGAACTACTGAAAATCTCGCCGCTCTCGCTGCTCGGCATCGGCGTCGAATACTACAACCGCCCGGTCGGCTATCTCGAGCGCATCCGCCAGATCGAGGAAACCGCCGACCAGATGCTGCTGGTCGATTCGGCAATCTGCTACCTCACCACAACCGACGCCTATGACAACGCGCTCGCCACCGCGCTCAGCGAAACCACCGAGCAGGCCGGTGGGGACCGGGCGATCCTGCGCGCCTCGGCTGAGCAGATCCTTGGCATCCTCAACGCCCGCAAGCGCGTCTATGCCTCCCGCAAGCCCAGCATCATCGCGATGATCCCCATCGGGCGGATGCGCCAGTTCCTTGAGCACGGGCTTGGCGCCTCGCTGTCACTGTCCGACCGCGCCCGCCGTCTGTGCCGCCAGGCCGCCGCCAGCGAACTGCTGCACATCGCCGACATGATGGAGGCCGAGCCGATGGGCCTGCAATTCGGCGTGCTGCCGGTCAGCGAGCCGAGCGGCAGTTTCAAGATCCTCCGCGCGCGGGACCGCGCGACCCTCGCGGTGAACCCCTTCCAGCCCGACACCCCCCCGGGCATCACCGTCGGCGTCGCGATGATCACCAGCGCCGACGAGGCGATCGCCGCCCATCAGCGCGTTGCCGAGTCGCTGTGGCGGGAGGCCGTGAAAGGTGCCGCCGCCGCGACCCGGGTGCGCGAATTGGTGCAGACCGCCCGGATCGACTGAGCCCCGATCGACTGAGCCCGCATCGACTGAGATACCCGATTGAGAGCCTTGCGCGCCACGCGGTGGGCATCCCCGTGCGGCCGCACTATCCTGCCGCGCAATCGCGGAAGGAACCCGAATGACCGAACGGCTCTACATGGCGGACGCCACGCTCGCCTCCTGCACGGCCCGCGTGCTCGCCGCCTCCCCCGAGGGCATCATGCTCGACCGCACCGTGTTCTATGCCCGCTCCGGCGGCCAGGCCGGCGATTCCGGGCGGCTGGACTGGGAGGGCGGCTCCACCGTGATCGCCGATACGCTGAAGGGCGAGGGCGATACCAACCTCCACGTCCCCGCCCCTGACAGCGCCCTGCCCCCCGTTGGCACCGAGGTGACTGCGGTGCTCGACTGGGAGCGCCGTCACGCCCTGATGCGCATGCACACCACGCTGCATCTGCTCTGCGCCGTGCTGCCCGGTATCGCGGTCACCGGCGGCGCGGTGAACGCCGACCGCTCGCGCCTCGATTTCAACCTCCCCGAACCGCCCACCAAGGAGGACATCGAGGCCCGCCTCAATGATCTCATCGCCGGCGACCATGCGGTCAGCACCGAATGGGTGGATGAGAGCATCCTCGACACCAATCCCGGCCTGGTGCGCACCCTCTCGGTGCAACCGCCGCGCGGCACCGGCCGGCTTCGCCTGGTGCGCATCGGCACCGGTGACACCCCAGTGGACCTGCAGCCCTGCGGCGGGACGCATGTGTGGCGTACCGCGGAGATCGGCCGGGTCTCGGTGCAGAAAATCGAAAACAAGGGCAAGCAGAACCGGCGCATCACCCTCACGCTGAGCGCCTGAACACGGAGGAGACCGACATGGTCGACGCATTGGTATCCACCGCCTGGCTCGCCGCCAACCTAGGCGCCCCCGGCATCGCGGTGTTCGACACCACGAAATATCTGCCCAACGAGCCGAAGGACGGGCTGACGGAGTTCCGCCTCGCCCATATCCCGGGCGCCCGGTTCTTCGATATCGACGTCTTCGCCGACCCCGACACCACGCTGCCGCACATGGTGCCCACCCCCGGGCGCTTCGCCAAGCTGGCTGGCGCGTTGGGCATTTCCAACGACACGCACTGCATCTTCTACGACCAGAAGGGCCTCGCCTCCGCCGCGCGCGGCTGGTGGCTGATGGGGCTATTCGGGCATGACAAGGCCTCCGTGCTCGATGGCGGCCTGCCGAAATGGCTGTCCGAAGGCCGCGCCAGCGCGGCCGGCGAACCCGCCGCCGCCACGCCGGCGGAATTCCTGCCCGCCTACCGCCCGCAACGCCTGCGCGGCGTCGGCGATCTCATCGGCAATCTCGCGCGCAACGCGGAACTGGTGCTGGATGCCCGCGCCTCAAACCGCTTCCGCGCCGAAGTGCCGGAAATCCGCCCGGGCATCCGCGCCGGCCACATCCCCGGCAGCGCCAACCTGCCCTACAATACCCTCCTCGCCCCCGACCAGACCATGCTGCCCCCCGCCGCGCTGCGCGAGAAACTCGCCGAAGCCGGGGTGGATGGGTCACGCCCCGTCGTCACCTCCTGCGGCTCAGGCGTCACCGCCTGCATCCTGACCCTGGCTATGACCCAGGCCGGCCTGCCCGCCGGCGCCGTCTATGACGGTTCCTGGACCGAATGGGGCGGTCGAACCGACACTCCCGTGGAGACCGGCTGACATGACCGACGAAACCAAGCATTCGATCTACACCCGCCTCTCCCATAAGGGCCGCGCCGGGACCCATGTGCACGGCTTCGTCAACCCGCCGGTGCATCGCGGCTCCACCGTGCTGGTCGAGACCATGCAGCAGCGGCGCGACAATGCCGCCAAGGCGCCCACCGAGCGCGTGATGACCTATGGGCTCGGCGGCTCGGAAACCCATTGGGCGCTGGAGGACGTGGTCGCCGATATCGAGGGCGGCACGCGCTGCAAGATCGTCCCCTCCGGCCTCGCCGCCTGCACCGTGCCGCTGCTGGCCTATCTCGGCAGCGGCGATCATGTGCTGGTGCCCGACTCCGTCTACGGCCCCGTCCGCAGCTTCTGCGACACCATGCTGAAGCGGATGGGGGTGGAAACCACCTATTACGATCCCTGCATCACGCAAGCCGACATCGCCCCGCTGTTTCGCCCCAACACCAAGGTGCTCTACACCGAGAGCCCCGGCAGCCACACTTTCGAGGTGCAGGACGTGCCCGGCCTCGCCGAAGTGGCCCACGCGCGGGGCGCCAAGGTGTTGATGGACAACACCTGGGGCATCTTCCACTTCCAACCCTTCACCAAAGGCGTCGACGTCTCGATGCAGGCGCTGACCAAGTATGTCGGCGGGCATTCCGACATCCTGCTGGGCTCCATCACCGTCAACACCGCCGAAGACTGGGCCGCCATCCGCGCCTCCAACGGCCAACTCGGCATGTTCGCCAGCCCCGATGATTGCTGGCTGGCGCTACGCGGCGTGCGCACCATGGCGGTGCGGATGGAACGCCAGGAGAAATCGGCCCTCGAGGTCGCCGCCTGGATGCGTAACCGGCCGGAAGTGAAGGAAGTGCTGCACCCCGCTTTGCCCGGCGCCCGCGGCCACGACATCTGGAAACGCGACTTCACCGGCGCCTGCTCGCTGTTCGGCGTGGTGTTCCAGCCCGGCTTCGCGCCGGAGCGGATCGACGCGGTGGCCGAAGCCCTGCAACTCTTCGGCATGGGCGCCAGTTGGGGCGGCTTCGAGAGCCTCGCACTCCCCAGCGGCACCATGCCGCGCACCGCTGGCACCGGGGATTTCGGCGGGCCGATGATGCGCCTGCATGTCGGCCTCGAAGCCCCCGCCGACCTGATCGCCGATCTCGACCAGGCCATGCGGAAGCTCCACGCCAACGAGGAGTAGCCCATTCAGACGAAGTTGGCGGCGGTCAGCCCGGTATAGCCGGCCAGCATGATATGCGTGCCGTCCGACAACACCAGGCTTTCGCTGCCGCCTGACGTCACCGCGCCCGCCAGCGCGGTGGCAGCCTCGCCGGCCGGAAACCCCATGAGGCCGATCACGTCGAGCGCCGGATTGAAGCCCGTGATCACCGCGCTGGCGTGGTTGCCATGGGTGAAGGCGAAGGCCCCGTCGCCATGCCCGGCGATGATGGTTGCCGCCCCACTCCCAGCCAGAACGTGGGTCGGCACATCGCCGGCCATGATCAGCGCATCCCCCACCCCGGCGGCGATGTAGGTCGCTCCCGTGGCTGCGGAGGCGTCGATGGTCTCCGCACCGGCGCCAGCGACCACCGTATCCGCGCCGCCGGCGGTCAGCACGTCGCCATCGCCCCGGCCCACCAGCAACGCCGCACCGGGGCCGGTGGTGATGTGGTTATGGCCACTCAGTGCGCCGATATAGACCCCGTTGCCGCCGGTCACGCTGATACCGGCCGCCCCAAGCCCGATCACGGTCGCCGCGCCGCTGGTCGCATTGATCGAAGCGGCGCCATTGGCCGCCACCAGCACGCCCCCCGCCCCCGCGGTCACATTGGCCAACCCCGTCCCGGTCGAAATCGTCGAGGTGCCGCTCCCGCCGAAGAAGGTCAGCGTGCCGCTGCCGCCGAATACCATCGCATTGCCGCTCGGCGCGTTCACCGTCGCGCTGCCGTTGCGGGCGGCGACGACATCGCCGGATCCAACGGTTACGGTGTCACGGAAGCTGCCCAACCACAGCATGCTGCCACCATGCGAGACGATGGTGTCATCGCCGCTGCCGCCCACCACGGTGG
This sequence comes from uncultured Rhodospirillales bacterium, assembly GCA_903865895.1. Taxonomy (GTDB): domain Bacteria; phylum Pseudomonadota; class Alphaproteobacteria; order Acetobacterales; family Acetobacteraceae; genus CAIYPH01. Next base: position 17,677 of record CAIPLM010000385.1, read on the forward strand.
CATGCCCACCCACGCCGGTATTCACACTGCTGGCGCCAGATCCCAGGAATATCAGCAGGTTGTTAGCGCCTGACATGATGGTCGCGGCACCGCTGCCGCCCTGGATCTGGTCGGTGCCGTTGGACTGCACCACCGCATTGCCGCTGTTGAGCAGCACCCGGTTCTGTCCGGCACCAGTGACGATGGTGTCACTGCCAGTGCCCGCAAGCAGCTGGTCGTTGCCGGAATTGCCGACGAGCAGCGTGTCGAGCGCGCCTGGATCATACAGCGTGGCATCCGCAGTGCCGCCGAGATAGGCGGCGACGGTACCGGCCGGCACCGCATAGGTCCCGCCGGTAACAGGCGAGACGATCACCGCCTCGTTGATCGCCCCGCCGACGGTGGGCGCCAGGCCGGCAGGCTGTGGCGCGGCCGTGACCCTGATGCTGCCCTGCGCGGCATCCGCGAAGCCGAAGAGCTGCCGCGCCACCGTCACACTGGTGCTCGCCGTGGTGGTTCCACCCGGGCCACTCACCGCGAGGCCGAACTCGGTGGTGTCGAGCAGCACGCCAGTTGGCAGTGCCGGAGTGAAGGAGACCCCCGCCACAGCGGCCGACATCGCGGCGGTCGTGCCGGTGAGCGTGATGATGAAATCCCCAATTGGCGCCGCAATGCTGCTCATCCCCGGGATACTGAGGGTCCCGCCGTGGGGGCAGGAGAAGGACAGCGTGATGCTCTCGTTCGCCCCGCCGAAGGGATCCGTGATGACCAGCCCGGCAAAGGGCGTCAACGGCGCACCATTCGGCGCCCCCTGGAAATCCCGCACCCCTGACAGGGCCGGGGCGGTCAGCGGCGCCAGATGCACCGCCGTTCCGCCGCTGCCGTCATTGCCGGCGAGGAAGCCGAGCCCGCCGGGCACTTGGCCGGCGAGTTGCAGGGTGACCGACCCGGCACTGCCAGTCACGGTGAGTCGATGGGTGACGCTGTCGTAGCTCGCCGTCGCGTTATTGCCGGAATCATCGAGGCCGGTGAGATCGATAGTCTCGTGCACGCCGCTGAAATTGCGGATGGTGCCGGGCAGGTTCACCGCGTTGTTGAAGGCCAGGGTGGCGTAGTTGCCGGCGCCCGGGGTAAAGCCCGCGATATCGAAGCCCTGCGCGCCGAGGGTGTCATAGTTCACCGTGAGCGGATTGCCCGCACTGCCCTCCAGCAGCAGCGCATTGCCACTGCCCGACGCGGTGATCCGTCCGGCAAGCATGTAGCCGGGCTGCAGGATCACGCTGTTCCCGCCACCGGCCGCCAGGATGGCGTCGCCAACTGGCGCGATGATGGTGCCGGAATTGATCAGCGTGGCACCCCCATTCAGCGCCACACCGTGGCCATAGGCGAAAATCGTCCCGGCATTGCTGGCAGTACCGCCAGCGCCCAGTGCAATACCGGTCCCGCTCATCGGCTGCGTGGCGTGAATGGTCCCGCGATTGGTGACCGTGCCCGCGCCACCGACGATGTCGATGCCGTTGCCGCCGGAGAGAGTGCCGTCGTTCACGATGGTGCCGCCTGTCGCGTAGATCGCGGCAGCGGGCGGGCTCGCCACAATGCTGCCCGCCGCCGTCAGCGTGAACGGCGATTGATAGATGCCGGCTGCCGTGAGGGTGATGCCGTGAGAGATGGTCGAGGAAATCGTCGTCATGCGCGGGCCTCCGGGGCTGGCCGCGTCCGATACCGCCATCGGACGCCCGACCTGCCGTTAGACCAATCTCATAGCGGGAGATGATTTCCGATTGGTGAAACCACCCGACAAAACTTACACGGGTCACCGGCACATTCATCCCGGTACCCGCCTGGCGCGAACGGGCACCCTTGACGAACGGGGGAAGCGCACTCACTATTATTATAGTAGTTAATGGCACCCTCCCGATGGTCCAGCGCAAAAGCTTTGCCGGCATGGCCTGCCCGATCGCCAGGGGCCTCGAGCATGTCGGCGAGTGGTGGTCAATGCTGATCCTGCGCGACGCGCTCAAGGGCGCCACACGGTTCGAGCAGTTCCAGGAAAATCTCGGCATCGCGCCGGGCATTCTCACGCGCCGGCTGGCCGCGCTGACTGAGTCCGGCCTGCTGGAGCGGCAGCGCTACAGCGTCCATCCGCCGCGCGACGAATACGTGCTCACCCCGCGCGGGCGGGATTTCCGCCCGGTGCTGCTGGCGATGCTCGCCTGGGGCAACCGCCACTTCCCGCCGGAGGATACGACGATGCGCATCGTCGATCTCGCCACCGGCGCGCCGGTCGATCCCGTGCTGGTCGATCCGCGCACCCTCCGGCCCGTCGACGGCCCGGGATACGCCGTGCAACCTTTTTCGACCCGAGGCCAGCCGACCCATGAGTGATCCTGCAACCAGTGGTCCTGCAACCTTGGCCAGCATGGCCGGCATTGACGTGATGCGCGGCCTTCTCGAAGGCCGCCTTCCCGCACCGCCCGCCATCGGCCTAATCGGCATCACGCTGACGGAGGTGGACCCCGGCCGCGTGGTGATGCGGCTGACCCCCGGGCCGCAGCATGCCAACCCCATGGGCACCATGCATGGCGGCATGCTGGCCACCCTGCTCGACAGCGTGATGGGCTGCGCGGTGCACACCACGCTCGCGCCCGGAAGCAGCTACAGCACACTCGAAATCAAGGTGAACTACATCCGCGCGGTCACGCCGGCGAGCGGCGAACTGGCCGGCGAAGGCAAGGTGGTGCATGCCGGCCGCCGCTCCGCCGTGGCCGAAGGGCGCGTCATCGACGCGAAAGGCCGCGTGGTCGCCACCGCCAGCACCACCTGCATCATCCTGGAGTCCGCCTCATGAGCGCGACCACCGCTTCCCCCGCCAGCGCCGCGCAAGCGGGGATGAACCCGCGCACCCGCATGCTGCTGCAAGGTGCCATCGTGCCAACGCTGCTGCGCATGGCCTGGCCGAACGTGGTGGTGATGCTCGCGCAATCCGCCACCGGGCTGATCGAGACCTATTGGGTGGCGCGCCTCGGCACCGATGCACTCACCGGCATGGCGCTGGTATTCCCCGGTTTCATGCTGATGCAGATGCTCTCGGGCGGCGCCATCGGCGGTGGCATTTCCTCCGCCGTGGCCCGCGCGCTCGGCGGTGGGCGGCGCGACGATGCGAACGCGCTGGTGATGCATGCCATCGTCATCAACCTCGCACTTGGCGTGCTCTCGGGCGCGATCTTCCTCATTTTCGGCGCGCCGCTCTACCGCGCGCTCGGCGGCAGTGGCAGCTCGCTCGCGGCGGCGCTGGTCTATTCCAACATCATCTTCGCCGGCGTGCCACTCACCTGGCTCCTCAACGCCTTCGCCAGCGTGATCCGCGGCACCGGCAACATGCTGGTGCCCTCGCTGGCGATCTGCGTCAGCGTGGCACTGCTGGTCCCACTCTCGCCGCTGCTGATTTTCGGCCTTGGCCCGATCCCCGCGCTCGGCATCGCCGGCGGTGGCGTCGCCGTGGTGTTGACGACGGGGCTGACCGCGGCGCTGCTCGGGCTCTACATCCTCGCCGGGCGCAGCATCGTGCGGCTGAAGGCGGCGCGGCTGCGCTGGGAGTTCTTCTTCGATATCCTGCGCGTCGGCGCGGTGGGCGCCATCAGCACCCTTCAGACCACGCTGACGGTGGCGCTCACCACCGCGCTGGTCGGCCACGCCGCAGGGCCGGATGGGGTGGCGGGCTACGGCACCGGCAGCCGGCTGGAATATCTGCTGATCCCCCTGGTGTTCGGTCTCGGTGCGCCGATGGTGGCGCTGGTCGGCACCAATATCGGGGCGGGGCAGAACGCGCGGGCGCTCCGCATCGCCCTCACCGGCGGCGGCATCGCATTCGTGCTCAGCGAAATCATCGGCCTCACCGCCGCCGCCTTCCCCGCGGCGTGGTTGACCCTGTTCGGGCATGATCCGGCGATGCTGGCGACCGGCACCACCTATCTGCGCCTGGTCGGCCCCACCTACGGGTTCTTCGGGCTCGGCCTGTCGCTCTACTTCGCCTCACAGGGCGCCGGGCGGCTGTTCTGGCCGCTGGCCGGCGGAATGCTGCGGCTCGCCATCGCCGTGATCGGCGGCTGGGCGGCCTATGCGTTGACGGGCTCGCTCACCGCGGTGTTCGCCACCCTCTCGGTCGCGCTGGTGGTCTATGGCACGGTGGTAGCGGGGGCGATCGCCCGCGGAGTGTGGTTCAAGCGGGCCACCGGCTGACTGGAGAATTCACACGGGCGGCACGCCGAGACTGCGTATTCTGCTTGACTTTCGGGGCGTGCCGGGCGCAGCCTCCGTATGTCGCAGCAGATACAGGAGGGTACATGATCAGTATGGATCCACCGAATCACAAGAGAGTTGCCAAGCATCGTGGCATTGGTGACTGATCTGAAAGTCCACGCCCAGCAGGGTTCATGAACCCTTAGTGAGGTATTACCTCGCAAACCAGCCCCCGCGGTCGCATAGTGCGCGCGGGGGCTTTTCGTTTCTGGCTAGAGTGCCTCGGTATCCAGCGCGTACCCGGCCGCGCGCACGGTGCGCACCACGTCCAACTCGCCCTCGCCGTTGATGCTTTTACGCAGCCGCCGGATATGCACGTCGACCGTGCGCAGTTCGACGTGGATATCCCGCCCCCACACGCCGTCCAGCAACTCCTCGCGGGTGAACACGCGGCGGGGATGGCGGAGGAAAAATTCCAGAAGCCGGTACTCGGTCGGCCCGAGCTGCACCGCCCGGCCGCCGCGCTGCACGCGATGGGTGGTGAGGTCCATGCTGATGTCATGGAATTCGAGCGACCCCTTGGCCGGCACCGCCCCAGTGCGACGCAGCAAGGCGCGCATCCGGGCGATCAGCGCCTCCATGTTGAAGGGCTTGGTGATGTAGTCGTCGGCCCCGGTGTTCAGGCCGCGCACCGCGTCCTGGTCCTCGGTGCGGGCGGTCAGCATGATCACCGGCAAGCCGCGCGTCTCGTGGCGGCGGCGGAGCTGGCGGCAGACCTCGATGCCCGAGAGCGTCGGCAGCATCCAGTCGAGCAGCACGAGATCCGGCGTCGTCTCGGCGATGCGGTTCAGCGCCTCCTGCCCGTCACCGGCTTCATCAACGTGAAAGCCCTGCTTCTCCAGATTGTAGCGCAGCAGCGTGGCAAGCGCCGCCTCGTCTTCGACGACCAGAACGCTGGGACGGCCGGAGATGGACCCATCAGGCATTCATAATCTCCTATTGCTCGATCGCTGGGCGGATCATGGCGGAGGATGAGCTGTCACCCTTCGGCCGTGCGTCGATCAGCGGCACGCCGAGTTCGGCGTAGTGGACGAGTTCAGCGATATTGGTGGCGTGATCGCCAATGCGCTCAAGGTTCTTGGCGATGAACAGCAGATGGGTGCAGGGCGTGATATTACGCGGATCTTCCATCATATAGGTGATGAGCTCGCGGAACAGCGCGTCATAAATCTCGTCGATCGCCGCGTCCGAGCGCCACACCTGCAGCGCCTTCTCGGCGTTGGTCTCACCGACGGCATCGACGATCAGCTTGAGATTCTCCTGCACCAGCCGGGACATGTGGGCGAGGCCGGAGAGCTTGAACGGGAGCTGGAACTGCCGCAGCACGATGCTGCGCTTGGCGACATTGGCGGCATAGTCGCCAATGCGCTCGAAATCGCCGGTGATCTTGAGGCTGGCGAAAATCAGCCGCAAATCCTGCGCCATGGGCTGGCGCAGCGCGAGCAGGCGAATGACGAACTGCTCCACCTCCCGCTCCAGAGCATCCACCGCGGGATCCGACTGAACGGCGCGCGACGCCGCCTCGGGGTCACCCTCGAGGATGGCGGTGCAGGCGAGCGCGACCTGACTCTCGACCATGCCGCCCATGCTGGTGATCAGGGCTGCAAGGCGCTTGAGCTCGTTGTCGTAGCTTTTGACGATGTGCTCGGTGGTTTCGGGCATTTGCATGGTCTCCCTCAGCCGAACCGGCCGGTGATGTATTCCTGGGTGCGGCGCTGCGCGGGGGCGGTGAACATCTGCGTGGCAGTGCCGACCTCCACGAGCTCACCGAGGTAGAAGAACGCCACCTGGTCGGCGCAGCGGGCGGCCTGCTGCATGTTATGGGTGACGATGACGATGGTGAAGTCCCGCTTCAACTCGTCGATCAGCTCCTCGATCTTGAGCGTGCTGATCGGGTCGAGCGCGCTGGTCGGCTCGTCGAACAGGATCACTTCGGGCCGCACCGCGATGGTGCGGGCGATGCACAGGCGCTGCTGCTGGCCGCCGGAGAGGCCCATGGCGGAGGCACCAAGCCGGTCCTTCACCTCGCCCCACAGGGCGGCGCGGGTGAGCGACCATTCGACGCGCTCATCCATCTCGGCCTTGGAGAGCTGCTCGTGCAGCTTCACCCCAAAGGCGATGTTGTCATAGATCGACATCGGGAAGGGCGTCGGCTTCTGGAACACCATGCCGATGCGGCTGCGCAGCTGGTTGAGGTCGATGCCCGGCGCGATGATGTTCTCGCCATCCATCAGCACCTCGCCGGTGGCCCGTTGGCCGGGATACAGATCGTACATCCGGTTAAGCACCCGCAGCAGGGTGGACTTGCCGCAGCCGGAGGGACCGATCATGCCGGTCACCTGGCGGTTGGGAAACTCGGCGTTGATCCCCTTCAGTGCCTTGTTGGTACCGTAGAAGAAATCGAGGTTGCGGATCGAAATCCGTGATTCCGACAAGATCGCGCCGGAGCGCGCTTCCATCGCCCCGATATTCGGCTTGTTCTCGCTGTCATTCATCGTGGAGCTCATCGATTGGCGCCTTTATGCGCGGGGACGCAGGACAAAACGGGCAAGGATATTAAGCGCGAGCACGCCGAAGGTGATGAGCAAGGCGCCCACCCAGGCAAGCTGCACCCAATCATCGAAGGCGGAGCCGGCATATTGATAGATCGTCACCGGCAGGCTGGCCATCGGGCGGCCGAGGTTGAGCGACCAGTTGAGGTTGCCGAGCGAGGTGAACAGCAGCGGCGCCGTCTCGCCGGCGATGCGCGCCACCGCGAGCAGCACGCCGGTGGCGATGCCATCCCGCGCGGCGGGGTAGCAGACCATGACGATCGATTTCCACTTCGGCGCGCCGAGCGCCACCGCCGCCTCGCGCAGCGCCACCGGGATCAGCCGCAGCATGTCCTCGGTGGTGCGCACCACGATGGGGATGACGATCACTGCCAGCGCGATGCCGCCGGCGATGCCGGAGAAGCCATCGAACGGGTTCACCAGCACCTGATACACGAACAGGCCGATCAGGATGGAAGGGGCGGACAGCAGCACGTCAGAGACGAAGCGCACCGCATCGCCGAGCTTCGTGCCGACCGCGTATTCGGAGAGATAGGTGCCCACCATGATGCCGATCGGCGTGCCGATGGCGGTGCCGATCGCGGTCTGGATCAGGCTGCCGATGATTGCATTGAGCAAGCCGCCATGCGAGCCCGGCGGCTTGGTCGATTCGGTGAACACCGACAGGCCAAGCCCGGCGAAACCGAGCCACAGCAGCGTCGCCAGGATGGCGAAGAGAAACACCAGGCCAATCCCCGTCGCGGTGACACAGAGGGCCTTGATGATGCGATTGGTGCGCTGGCGGCTGCGCGACAGTGCATCGGCCACTTTGGCGTTGCGCTTGGGGCCGGCCATCATGGCATCGGCGGCGGTGGCGCTCATGACTTGGCTCCCGCGGGGCGCAGCAGGGTGCGCGAAATCGCCAGCACGATGAAGGAGATCACGAAGAGGATGAAGCCAAGCGCCAGCAGCGAAGACAGCTTGAGGCTGCCGGACTGGCTCTCCGGAAATTCCAGCGCGACGATGGAGGCAATCGTGTTGCCCGGCCCGAACAGCGAGGTGGAGAGCCGGTTGGTGTTGCCGATCACGAACGTCACCGCCATGGTCTCGCCCAGCGCGCGGCCGAGGCCGAGCATGATGCCGCCGACCACCGAGACGCGGGTATAGGGGATGACAATCGAGCGCATCACCTCCCAGGTGGTGCAGCCGAGTCCGTAGGCGCTCTCCTTGAACACCGGCGGCACGGTCTGAAACACGTCGCGCATGGTGGCGGCGATGAAGGGCAGGATCATCACCGCGAGGATCAGCGCGGCGGTGAAAATGCCGGTGCCGAAGGGCGGCCCCTGGAACAACCCGCCGATCAGCGGCAAGTCCCCCAGCGCATCGATCAGCGTCGGCTGCACGTATTGCGACATCAGCGGCACGATCATGAAGAAGCCCCACATGCCGTAAATGATCGACGGCACGGCGGCGAGCAGCTCGATCGCGGTGCCCACGGGGCGGCGGAACCAGATCGGCGCCAACTCGGTGAGGTAGAAGGCGATGCCGAACGCCAGCGGCACGGCCATGATGATAGCGAGCACCGAGGTGATGAGCGTGCCATAGACCGGCACGCCGGCGCCGAACACGTTCTGCACCGGGTCCCAGTCCGCCTCGGTGAGGAAGCGCAGACCGAAGGCGCGGAAGCTGGGCCAGCCGCCGATGAACAGCGAGACGATGATCGCGCCCAGCAACACCAGGACGAAAACACCGGAAATCTTGGCGGCGGCGGCGAAAATCGCATCGCCTGCCGAGCCGCTTTTGCCGGACGCGACCACGAACGGCTTTGGACTTGCTACGCTTTGGGACACCGGCAGGTTCCGTTCTCAGACTCGTGGAAGGCGCAAACAATGAACCGGCCCTTCCCGCGCGGGAAGGGCCGGCCAAGGTTCAGATCAGTTCTTGATGTCGCTCTTCCAGGAGACGCGCACCGCATCCTGCACGCTCTTCGGCAGCGGGATGTATTCGAGGCCGGAGGCGATCGCCGAGCCGTTGTTATAGGCCCAGTCGAAGAACTTGATCACGGCATGGCTGCGCGCGGCATCCTTCGGGTCCTGCGGCAGCAGGATGAAGGTCGCCGAGACGATCGGCCAGCTGGTCGGGCCAGCAGTGTCGATCAGGTTGACCGCGTAGTTCTTCGCGCCCTTCCAATCGCCGCTTTCGGCGGCCGAGGAGAAGGCGGCGAGCGTCGGCGCGACGAAGGCGCCGGCCTTGTTGCGCAGCTGGGTGGTGGTCAGCTTGTTCTGGGTCGCATAGGCGTTCTCGACATAGCCGATCGCGCCGCGCACCTGCTTCACGGTCGCGGCCACACCGTCATTGCCCTTGGCGCCGTTGCCGGCGGGCCACTTGACGGAGGTAGCGGCGCCGACCTTGTCCTTCCAATCCGCGCTGACCGCGGAGAGGTAAGAGGTGAACACATAGGTCGTGCCCGAACCATCGGCGCGGTAGACCGGGGCGATGGCGAGGTTGGGCAGCGCCACGCCGGCGTTGGTCTCGGCGATCCGCGGGTCGTTCCACTTGGAAATCTTGCCAGCGTAGATGTCAGCCAGCACCGGCCCGGTGAGCTTCACCGCATTGGCCTCGATGCCCGGCAGGTTCACGATCGGCACCACGGCGCCCATCACGGTGGGGAACTGCAGCAGCTTGTTCTCGGTGAGCTTCGGCCCGTCAACCGGGGCGTCGGACGCACCGAAATCGACAGTGCGGTTCATGATCTGGTTCTGCCCGCCACCAGAGCCAATGGCCTGGTAGTTGAGCTCGATGCCAATGGCGGCCTTCGCGGCCTCGCCCCATTTGGCATAGACGGGTGCAGGGAAGGTAGCGCCGGCGCCAGTGATCTGTTGCGCGGCAACCGGCCCGGCCACGAGCATCGTGGCGAGCGCCAGGGTCAAAGTTTTCATCATCCCTCCTTGGGATTTGTCTATACGCCGCGACTCCTGATCTGGCCGCGACGCCGGACTCCTACGCCCCATCTGCAACGCAATGATGACAGTGAGATGACAGATCGATGACAGCGCTCAGGGCCGCACGCCCGGCGTCTCCATTGGCAGCCCCGCGCCGCGCAGGGCGAGCCAGGCTTCAAGCTCCAGCATCTCCGGCGCATCGGCCGCGAAGGGCTCGGCGCGCACCCCGGTGAGGCAGGCGCGGATTCGCCGCGCCAGCGAGCCGATGGTCTGCCATTCCAGCCGGTATTCCGGATAGGCATTGGCATGGCCCTCCGGGATGACGGCACCGCCCAACCGCGCGCCCGCCCGCGCCTCATGGCATTGCGCGCAGGAGAGGTTGAGCTGGCCCATGCGGGTGCGGAACAGCGCCTCGCCGCGGGCGATCACGCTCGCCATCGGCCCATCGGTCGCGATGCGTTGCGGCAGCCCGCGCGATTCCACCCCGATCGCCGCGGCCAGCGCCAGCATCTCCGCCCCCTCGCGGGCCAGCTTCGGGGCGGATTGGTTGACGGCGCGGCAGAGATTGATCCGACCGGCGAGATCGACCGGCGCGCCGCTCGCCGGATCGGCCGCCGGATAGCGGGCGGCCACGCCGCGCATCGCCGCGATATCGCCATGGCAGCCGGCGCAGGCCTTCCCGCCCGGCGGCGGCGCCTGCCAGGCCGCGCGGCCCTGCTCCACCCAGAGAAAGCCGGGATTGGCGGTGTCGTCATCCTGCATGGCGCGCACCTGCGGCCCGGCATCCCAGTAGCCTGAGCGCGGCTGCGCCACCGCAGGGCCGGCGAACAACAGCAGCGCGAGCAGCGCCGCTGCTCTCATGTTACTGTAATCTCGATGCTTTCGAACTGGCTGGCCCCGAGATCATCCGTCCAGGTCATCACGATGACGCCGCTCTCCACCGCGCTGACGGAGAAGGTGAGGAAGGGGTTGGCGGCGATGGCGGGGAAGAATTCGGCGCGGAACACCTCCTCGCCGCCATAGGTGCAGACGAAGCGGTTGATGATCTCGCGCGGGATCGGCTTGCCCACGTCATCGCGGCGCTGGCCGCTTTCCATGGGGTGGGCGATGAGGATGCGGATATCGAACACCTCGCCGCGGCGGACGCTCTTGGGGGCATTGATGAGGGGGCGCGCCATGGCTCAGATCTCGTCGATGCAGGCGGCGAGGGTGACCAGCAGCTCGATGCTGTCGGTCCAGAATGTGCCATCCGCGCAGGCGGCCACCGCGATCACGGTTTGCGAAGTGGCAAGGCGAATGCGGGTGGAGAGCCCCGGCCTGCCGCTGCGGGGGCCGAAGAAGGCGTTGATCACGTTGGGATTCGGATTGCCCTCGGCGAAGACATGGATGGAGCGGATGCGTTCCGCCTCGGACACCGCGTCCGGCACCGAGACCGTCATCGCCACCGCGTTGCCGTTCTCCACCAGCAGCGGGATATCGAGCTTGATCCGCCCCTGCCGCAGCTTGGCGCCGCCGGTCAGCGCCTGAATGGCGGCGGCCACCTCGGGCTTGGTCGCCCCCGCCCGGGCGGGGGGCAGGGCCAGCAGCGCGGCCCCGGCGAGCAGCATCCGGCGGTGCATCACTCCTCCTTTAGAGTCGCGAGAAAGGCGACGACATCCTCAATCGCCTGGTCGGACAGGATTGGCTTGCCCTGGAACGCCCGGCCCGGCCGCAGCGCGCCGGCGGCGCGGCGGTAGGAGGGCATGATGCTCTCGGGGTTCGAGGCCGCCGGATCCACCAGGCGCATGCGGATCTCGCCCGGGGTGAGACGGGCGCCGACGCCGGCGAGATCGGGCGCGATGCTGCCATGCAGATGGCGGTCCGGGAAAGGGCCGGCATGGCACAGAAGGCACAGGCCAAGCGGTCGGGTCGTGACGATCGCCCGGCCACGCACCGGCTCGCCCGGCACGGCGGTCAGCGGCACGTCCATCGTCTGAGCCGCAGCCGCCGAGGAAAGCGCCAGCGCCAGCATCAGGCTAGCCGAAAGCTTCCGTGGTGATCGTCCTGAACCAGGACTCCGCATAGCGGGCTTCCTCCGCGCGGGTTTCGGGCGGCGCATCGAGCGGGCTGGTGCCGCCGGCGCCCTCGATGTCCGTCAGCACACCATTGGCGGGCCGATAGACCCCGGCGACCGAGATACCATAATCCGGCGCCACGATGGAGTAGCAGGTGTTGATCAAACGCGGCTCGCCTGGCGTCCGCCCCGCCAGCAGATCGGCCACCGCCTGGGCGCACACCTTGGCCTGGGCATTGGCGGCGAAGGCCGATTTCGGCATGCCGCCGGCGATCGCAGCGTCGCCGATCACGTGGATGCCCGGTTGAAGGCGGCTCTCGAAGCTCACCGGGTCGATCGGGCACCAGCCGGTGCGGTCGGCCACGTCCGAGACCAGGGCGATGGCGCCGGCCCGCTGCGGCGGGATGATGTTGGCGAGATCGGCTTTGTAGCTGGCGAACTCGGTTTTCACCGTGCCCGAGCCCGCGTCCACCTCCACCACCTTGCCGCCGCCGGACAGGCCGACCCATTCGAGGTTGGGATAGAGCGACTTCCACGCGGCCTGGAACAGGCGCTGCTTGGAAAAGGCGTCCTTCGCATCGAGCACGATCAGCTTTGCGCGCGGCTTATGCGTCTTGAGGTAATGGGCGATCAGGCTGGCGCGCTCATAGGGGCCGGGCGGGCAGCGATAGGGGTTGCCCGGCACCGACATCACCACCGTGCCGCCATCGGGCACCGCCGCGAGGCGGTCGCGCAGCAGCAGGGTCTGCGGCCCGGCCTTCCAGGCATGCGGCATCACCCCGGCCGCGACGTCCGAATAGCCGGCGATGTCCTTGAAGCGGAGCTCGATGCCCGGCGAAAGGATCAGCCGGTCGTACTGCACCGTGCCGCCATCGGCGAGGATGACGCGCCGCGCCGTGGCGTCGATATGGGTGGCGGCCTGGGCGATCACCTTCACGCCATCGGCGGCGAGCGCACCATAGGTGAATTCCTGCGCCGCCATGTCGCGCAGCCCGGCGATCACCGCATTGCTGAAGGGGCAGGCGTGGTAGGTGGCGGACCGCTCGATCAGCGTCACCGCCACCTCCGGCGCGATCTGGCGCAACCGCCGCGCGGCGGAGGCGCCGCCGAAGCCGCCGCCCAGCACCACCACCCGCGCCGGACCCTGGGCGCGGGCGATCGCCGGCAGTGCGAGGGCGGCCGCCAGAAGTCCGCGCCGTGTCGCCCTCATGACGGGTTGGCCCAGAACGCGGCGATGGCGGTGATCTCGGCGTCCGAAAACCCCTTCATCAGCCGGTCCATCAGGGTTGCCTTGCGGCTGCCATCGCGAAAGCCGCGCATCGCCGCCGTCAGCTCCGTCGCCGGGCGGCCGGCGATCGGCGGAATGCCGCCCGCCACCACCGCGCCGTGGCAGCCCGAGCACGAACTCGCGCCGGGCGGCGGCCCCGCCGCGATGAGCAGCGGGGCAGCCAGCACGAGCACGGCGGCAGTCCGCATCATGCCTTCTTGAGGTCGTGGTGCTTCAGCGGCAGGGAGCGCACCCGCTTGCCGGTGGCGGCGAAGATCGCGTTCAGCACCGCCGGGGCCGCCACCGCGATGGTCGGCTCGCCAACGCCGCCCCAGAAGCCGCCGGAGGCCACGATCACCGTCTCCACCTTCGGCATGTCGGCCATCCGCGCCACTTCGTAGCTGTCGAAGTTGGATTGCACGACGCGCCCGTTCTCGATGGTGCACTCGCTGTAGAGCGCTGCCGAGAGCCCGTAGGCGAAGGAGCCCTCCACCTGGGCGGCGATCTGGTCGGGGTTGACCGCGATGCCGCAATCAGTGGCCGCGACGATGCGATGGATCTTGAGTTCGCCCTTGGCCGATACCGAGACCTCCGCCACGGAGGCGGTGTAGCTGCCGAAGCCGGTGTACTGGCAGATGCCGCGGAAGACGCCCTTGGGCAGCGGCTTGTCGTAGCCGGCCTTGGCGCAGGCGGCGTTCAGCACCGCGAGCTGCTTGGGGTTCTTGGCCATCAACTGCCGGCGGAAGGCCAGCGGGTCCTTCCCGGCGGCGTGGGCCAGTTCGTCGATGAAGCACTCGAGATAGACCGCGTTCTGGTTGACGTTCACCCCGCGCCAGAAGCCCACCGGCACATGCGTGTTGCGCATGGCGTGATCGACCAGCAGGTTCGGGATCGCCAGATAGCCGAATTCGCTGGGGATCAACCCCTGGAACTGCACGGGATCGACGCCGTTTTCCATGCGGGAGGGCAGCAGATAGGCCAGGATCGACTGGCCGGAGATGCGCATGTGCAGCCCGGTCACATTGCCCTGGGCGTCAAGCCCGGCGGACATCTTGGCCTGGGTGATCGGCCGGTAATAGCCGTGCTCCATGTCCTCTTCGCGCGACCAGATCAGCTTGATCGGCTTGCCCGGCACCTGCTTGGCGATCAGCACGGCTTGCCGGACATAGTCCTGCTGGCCGCGCCGGCCGAAGCCGCCGCCGAGATGGTGCTTGTGCACCTTCACCTGCGAGAGCTTCACCCCGCCCGCCTCGGCGGCGGCGGCCAGCGAGGCGTCGCCGTTCTGCGAGCCGACCCAGATCTCAACGCCGTCGTCGCTCACCTTGGCGGTGCAGTTCTGCGGCTCCAGCGTGGCGTGGTTGAGGAAGGGGGTGGCGTAGACCGCCTCGACCTTCTTCGCCGCGCCGGCAATGGCGCCCGCCGCGTCACCGTATTTATGGCCGACGCCGGCCTGCGGGGCATCGAGCCCTTCCTTGAGGAAGGCGGCGATGCTGGCCGAGGAGACCTTGGCGTTCGGCCCCTCGTCCCACTCGATCGGCATGGCGGCCAGCGCAGTCTTGGCCTGGTACCACTTATCGGCGACCACGGCGACCGAGACGTCATCCACCCTGAGCACGTGGCGCACGCCGGGCATCGCCTTGATCTTATCGGCGTTGAAGCTCTTGAGCTTGCCGCCGAACACCGGGCACTGCGCGATGGCGGCGTTCAGCATGTCCGGCAGCTTGACGTCGATCGCGTAGACCAGTCTGCCCGACAGCTTCTCCACCGTGTCGAGGCGCTTCACGCCCTTTCCGGCGATCTTCCACTCCGCCTGCGGCTTCAGCGCCGGATCGGCCGGCACCGGCAGCTTGGATGCCGCCTCGGCGACCTCGCCATAGCGCAGGCGGCGGCCCGAGGGCTTGTGGGTGATCACGCTGTCCGCGCTGCTGCACTCCGCCACCGGCACGTTCCATTTGGCGGCGGCGGCGGCGATCAGCATCGCCTTGGCGGCCGCGCCACCCTTCTGCACATAGGGAACCGAGGTGCGGATGCCGCGGCTGCCGCCGGTCGACATGTCGCCCCAGGCGCGGTTCTTGGCGAAGTTGATCTCGGGAGCGATGTACTCGGTCTTCACCTTGGACCATTTGCAGTCCAACTCCTCGGCGACGAGCTGCGCGAGTCCGGTGAGGGTGCCCTGGCCCATTTCGGAGCGGGCGATACGGATCACCACGGTGTCATCGGGGTGAATCACTGCCCAGATGCCGACCTCAACGCCGGCTGCGGCCGCATCGGCCGGAAAGGACCAGCTGAGCGACATGCCGCCGGCGGTGGCGGATGCGGTGGCGAGGAAGGCGCGGCGGCCCAGGTTTTCGATCTTGCCCATGATGCGTGCCCCCTCAGGCCTTGGCGCCGCGCGCGGCGGCATGAATGGCGGCGCGGATGCGCGGGTAGGTGCCGCAGCGGCAGATATTGGTGATGGCTTCGTCAATATCGGCGTCGGTGGGGTTAGGCTTGGCCTTCAGCAAAGCGGCGGCGGCCATGATCTGGCCGGACTGGCAGTAGCCGCATTGCGGCACCTCATGGTCGAGCCAGGCCTTCTGGATGCGATGGCTGAGCCCATCCGGCGACAGCGCCTCGATGGTGATGACCTTGGACTTGCCGAGCGTGCCGACCTGGATCTGGCAGGAGCGCATCACCGCGCCATCGACATGCACCGAACATGCGCCGCACTGCGCCACGCCGCAGCCGTATTTGGTGCCGGTCAGCCCGAGCCATTCGCGCAGCACCCACAGCAGGGGGGTCTCCGGATCGGCGTCCACCTGGTGTGAACGGCCGTTGATGTTGAGCGTGATCATCTGCGTGGTCCCCCTGGTCGGCGTAAGCTGCCGGTACATTTGGGCGCAACGATGGGGCACAAGAGGGGGGGCGGCAAGAATGCCGCCGCGCCGGGCGGCCATGCCCGGGAATGCGAGAATAAATCGCGGGGTTGGCGCGTCAGTCTAAGTCGAGTCCCGCTCCGCACGCTCCCGCCGCAGCGCCGCGACCTCGAGGGCGAGGCGATAGACGTCCTGGCGCATCACCGTGAGTTCCTGGCGAAGCTCGGCCGAGAGGAAGCCGCGCAGCCGCCGGGCAAGCCGCACCAGCCTGCCGCCCTGTTGCGGCGCGGCGCCCGAGCCGAGCCGCAGCAGGGCGTTTTCGGCCCGCAGCTTGGCGATCTCGATCTCCTGCTGGCTGCGCTCGCTGCTGGCCAGGGTGAATCCGTCGAACACGTTGGGCGGCACGGTGAAATGGCGGGCCAGCCGGTCCCATCGCTCGGAGGCGATGTAGAAGCGGTTCAGTCCGTCGAACCACGCTTCCTTGTAGCCGGCCTCGGCCAGCAGCGGCCCGCAATCAGCGGCCGGGTCGGGCTTGCGCTGCAGCACCGTCACCTCGATGACGATGATCCAGGGCCGGAAGGCCTTGAAATCGCCGCCCGCCAGCACCGATTTCTCGGCGCCCTCGACGTCGATCTTGAGGAAATGGATGGGCTCGCGCACATGCTCGCGGCAGATCGCCGAAAGGGTGGAGACCGTCACCGGCCGCTCGGTGATGCCCCTCCCATCCGCGCGGTGCCGGGCGGCGACGGCGGGGTCGAGCGTGGACAGCTCGGCATCGGCGCAGTCATAGAAGGTCATGGTGCCCGGCCGGTCGGACAGCGCGACATTGAGATTGATGTCGATGGCCCGGCTTGCAGCCAGGGAGGCGAATTCCTGCACCCGCGGCTCGATATTGATGCCGCGCCAACCACGCTCATGGAAGGCGCGCGTCACCGAGTCGCGCACCGGATCGGCCGCCCCAACGTCAACCCAGAAGCCCGGCCCCTCGGCGCCGAGCGCCCGCCACAGCATCACATCCTCGAAATTCTGCGCGTAGGACACGATGCCCATGCGGCCCTCCCTCTTCGTTGCCACCCAGCCCGCCCGATGGACGCAGCAGCATGACCGGTCTACACCGCCCCAGCGTTGAATGTAATTCCCGGAGGCCACGCAACCCGTTATGCGCAAAGCCCTCATCACCGGCATCACCGGCCAGGACGGCGCCTACCTCGCCCAGCTGCTGCTGCGCGAAGGCTATGAGGTCTACGGCCTGCTGCGCCGCTCCGCCTCGGCCGAGTTGATCGGCGAGCGGCTGCGCTGGCTTGGCGTGATCGACGATGTGCGCCTGATCGACGGCGATCTCTCCGACCTTTCCTCGGTACTGCGCATCATGGCCGAGGTGAAGCCGGACGAGGTCTACAATCTCGCCGCCCAAAGCTTCGTGCATGCGAGCTGGCAGCAGCCCCTGCTCACCGGCAATATCACCGGCATCGGCGCGGTGAATGTGCTGGAGGCGGTGCGCCTGGTGCATCCCGCCGCGCGCTTCTACCAGGCCTCGTCGTCGGAGATGTTCGGCAAGATCCAGGCGGCGCTGCAAAACGAAACCACCCCCTTCTACCCGCGCAGCCCCTATGCCGCGGCCAAGCTTTACGCGCATTGGATGACCGTGAACTACCGCGAGAGCTTCGGCCTGCACTGCTCGTCGGGCATCCTGTTCAACCATGAGAGCCCGCTGCGCGGCATCGAGTTCGTCACCCGCAAAGTCACCGACGGGGTGGCGCGGATCAAGCTGGGGCTGGCCAGCGAGCTAAAGCTCGGCAACCTCGACGCGACCCGCGACTGGGGCCATGCGCGGGACTACGTGCGCGCAATGTGGCTGATGCTGCAGCAGGAAACGCCCGATGACTATGTGGTGGCAACCGGGCGCACCACCTCGATCCGCGCGCTCTGCGCGATGGCCTTCGGCTATGCCGGGCTCGATTGGACGGCCTATGTGCACACCAGTTCGGACCTGCTGCGCCCCGCCGAGGTAGACGTGCTGCACGGCGATGCCACCAAGGCGCGCACCACGCTCGGCTGGGCGCCGACGTGCACGCTGGAGGAGATGGTGGCCGAGATGGTGGAGGCCGACCTCGCCCGCCATCGCGCCCGAACCGCCACGCGCCCGCCCACGGAAGCCCTGCTCGCGGGCGGCTGAGGTGCAGCCCGCCCGCATCCTGCTGACCGGCGCCTCCGGCTTTGTCGCCGGCCATCTGATTCCCCGGTTGCGCGCGGATTTTCCCGCCGCCGAGCTGATCCTGTGCGGCGAGGGCCATATCCCGCTCGATATCTCCGACGCCGCCGCCGTCCGAAGCGTGGTGCGGGACGCCCGGCCGGATGCCTGCATCCACCTCGCTGCCGTCTCAGCGGTCGCCGATGCGTGGGGCGATCCGGCGCGGGCCTGGCAGGTTAATGTGATGGGCACGCTAGCGCTGGCAGAGGCGATTCGCGCCGATGCCCCTGATTGCCTGCTGCTGTTCGCCTCCTCGGCGGATATCTATGGCCGCTCCTTCACCGTCGGCCACGCGCTCGACGAGACTGCCGCCGCGGCACCTACGAACACCTATGCAGCCACGAAAGCGGCGGCCGATCTCGCTCTCGGCGCCATGGCCGCCGACGGGCTGCGGGTGATCCGCCTGCGCCCGTTCAACCACACCGGCGCCGGGCAGACCGCCAGCTTCGTGGTGCCGGCCTTCGCCGCCCAGGTTGCCGCCATCGCCGCCGGACGGCAGGAAGCGGTGCTCAAGGTCGGCAATCTCGACGCCTTCCGCGACTTCCTCGACGTGCGGGACGTCTGCGCCGCCTATGCCGCCTGCCTGGCGCAGGGCGATCGCCTCGCCCCCGGCACCATCCTCAACATCGCCTCCGGCACCCCGCGCCGCATCGGCGACGTGCTGGCGGACCTGCTGCGCATCGCCGGCGTGTCAGCCGAAATCGTGCTGGACCCCGCCCGTTTGCGCCCCTCCGACATCCCGCTCGCCGCCGGCAATGCGGCCGCCGCCCATGCGGCGCTCGGCTGGGCGCCGTCGATCCCCTGGGCGACCACGCTGGCCGACGTGCTGGCGGATTGGCGCGCGCGGCTCGGTTAACCCGCCCGCAGCAGGGCGGCCAGCGCGCGCAGCCACTGCTCCGCCGGCATGTGCAGACCGTGGAACCCCGCGATCACCGCCGCGCCCAGCCCGAGCAGCGCCCAGGGCCGGAAATCGAACGGTTTCGGCCCGATCGCCATATGCAGCGCCAGGCTGCCGAGGAGGCCGATCGCCCCACCTGCCCAGGCATCCGGTATGCTGTGCTCGCCGAGCGCGAGGCGCGTGGCGCCGACGGCCACGCCGAAGAGCACGGCCAGCGGCAGCCCCAGCACCCGCGCCCAGCGGCGTGGCAGCAGCAGCATCGCCAGCCCGCCATAAACCAGCGGCGCCGAGGCGGTATGCCCGCTCGGGCTCAGCAGCAGCGGCAGCGACTCCGGCGGCCCCCAGACGAACACCATCACCTTCCCCAGCCCCACCGCCCCGAGCGTGGCGGCGGTGACGATAAGCCACGCCAGCGTCGCGCGCGGCCAGCCGCCGAACCACAGGCCGAGCGCCGTCGTCACCACAAGCGGCAGGATCACGGCCTGATCGGCGAAATCGGTGAGAAACCTCATGCGCCCGCATACACCGCAGGAACGGCCCAGGGCCACCACCCCCCGGTTGCGCCCCATCCGCCGCCGCCGATACCTTGCGTGCGGCAAGACGGGAAGGAAACACCGATGGGAACGCGGCTGGCGGGGAAAGTGGCGGTTGTGACGGGGGCGGCGGCACGCGGCGAGGGGGTCGGCAACGGCTCGGCCTCGGCCATGCTGTTCGCCCGCGAAGGGGCGCGGGTGCTGGTGGTCAACCGCAAAATCGAGCGCGCCGAGGCCCTCGCCGAGACCATCCGTGCCGAGGGCGGTGAGGCGCTGGCCTTCGCCGCCGACGTGACGCAGCTGGAGGCGACGGAGGCGATGGCCGCATTCGCCATGCAGCGCTTCGGCCGCATCGACATCCTGCACAACAATGTCGGCGTAGGCGCGGCAGGCAATGCCGAGACCATCAGCCTCGAATCCTGGAACCGGCTCTACGGCACCAACGTCACCTCCGCCCTGCTCGCCTGCAAGGCGTGCATCCCGCACATGAAGGCGGGCGGCGGCGGCTCGATCCTCAACGTCTCCTCGGTCGCCGGCATGCACGGCATGCCCGGCATGATGGCCTACACCACCACCAAGGCCGCGCTGCAGGGCCTCACGCTGGCGATCGCTGCCGACTACGCCACCGCCGGCATCCGCTGCAACGCGCTGATCGTCGGCACCGTCAACACCCCGCTGGTCGCCAATCTCGGCCCGGAGGCGATGGAACGCCGCCGCCTCGCCGTGCCGCTGCAGACCGAAGGCACCGGATGGGACGTGGCGCACGCCGCGGTGTTCCTGGCCAGCGACGAGTCGCGCTGGATCACCGGCGTGCTGCTGCCGATCGACGGCGGCTTCCTCGCGCTGCGCAACCGGCCGACCTGAAGCGGATTGCGCGAACCGGGGCTCTGCTGCTCTAAAAGACACCGCATTTGGGGGGAACGGCGATGACCACTGGGCGGATCGGGTCGATGGAAGTGACGCGCATCGAGGAAAGCCACGGGGCAGGCTTCCCGCCCAATTTCCTCCTGCCGGACTGGGACCCCGCGGTGCTCGACGAGCACCGGGACTGGCTGGTGCCGAACTACTACAACGAGGCGGAGGGCAAGATGGTGTCCTCCATCCACTCCTGGCTCATCCGCACCGGCAGCCACAACATCCTCATCGACACCTGCTGCGGCAACCACAAGAACCGCCCGGATTTCCCGCGCTTCCACATGCGGGACACCCCCTATCTTGACCGCCTCAAGGCCGCCGGCGTGGCGCGCGAGGAGGTGGATTTCGTGATGTGCACCCATCTCCACGTCGACCATGTCGGCTGGAACACTCACCTGGTGGACGGCAAGTGGCTTCCCACCTTCCCCAACGCCAAATACGTGTTCTCCCAGGTGGAGCGCGACTACTGGGACCCCGCGCGCAACCCCGGCCTCAATGACAGCGCCAAGCGCATCTTCGAGGACAGCCTGGCCCCTGTGCTCGATGCCGGCCTCGCCCAGACCGTCAACATGACCGACCAGATCGGCGACAATCTGCTGATCGAGCCCGCCCCCGGCCACGCGCCCGGCCATGTCATCTTCCGCCTGCTCGATGGCGGCGATGAGGGCGTGTTCATCGGCGACGTGATGCACCACCCGATCCAGGTCTATCGCCCGGAATGGTCGAGCGGCTTCGATACCGATCCGCGTATGGCCGAAGCCTCGCGCCGCCGTGTGCTCGATCACTGCGCGGACTGCAACGCGCGCGTTTTCCCCGCCCATTTCGGCACGCCGCATCTCGGCCGGGTGAAGCGCAAAGGCAGCGGCTACCGCTTCGAGTTCGACCATGGGGAGGGCGCGTGAGCGACGTGAGCGATCTCCCGCGCTCGATCGAGCTCGAAGGCGCCTCCAACCTCCGCGATCTCGGCGGCTACCGCACAAAGGACGGCGCGCGCGTCCGCTTCGGCCGCGTCTTCCGCTCGGCCCGGCTCTCCGACATCACCGCGGCGGACGCCGAACGCATCCGCGCCTCCGGCATCGGCCGTATCGCCGATCTGCGCGGCCCCGGCGAGCAGCAGGCCGCCCCCACCAAACTCACCGGGGTGGAAATCCACGACCTCTCGATCGACCCCTCGCTCGGCACCGCGCTGCGCGCCCTCTCCGAACAAGGCGATGCCGCCCGCCTCCCCATCCAGCAACTCATGGCCGAAGCCTATGCCGCCTACGCGCTGACCTGGAACCACCGCTACGCACGCCTGTTCGAGTTGCTTCTGGCGCCCGACGCCCCTGCTTTGCTGTTCCACTGCACCGCCGGGAAGGACCGCACCGGCTTCGGTGCCGCCCTCATCCTCGCCGCCCTCGGCGTCGATCGCGCCACCATCCAGGCCGACTACCTCGCCACAAGCCGCCTCTGGCGCGGCCAGGCCGGCGTCAGCACCAGCCTCACCCCGATCGCCGCCGAGGTACTGACCAGCGTGGAGCCGATGTTCCTCGATGCCGCCTTCGCCGCGATGACGACGGCGCATGGTAGCCTCGATGCCTACCTCGAAGCCCGCATCGGCCTCGATGCCGGGCGCCGCGCGGCCTTGCGCGACGCCCTGCTGGAGTAGCGGCTACAGCCCCTCGAACAGCGCCGTGGTGATGTAGCGCTCGGCGAAAGAGGGGATGATGGTGACGATCCGCTTACCGGCCATCTCCGGCCGCTTCGCCACCTTCAGCGTCGCTGCCAATGCTGCGCCCGAGGAAATGCCGCCGGGAATGCCCTCGCGGGCGGCCAGCCGGCGGGCCCAGTGGAAGGTCTCCTCGTTGGTGACCTGCACGACCTCGTCGATCACGCTGCGGTCCAGCACGTCCGGCACGAAGCCGGCGCCGATGCCCTGGATCGGGTGGGGTGCCGGGCTGCCGCCGGAGAGTACCGGGCTGGCCGCCGGCTCGACGGCGAACATCTTGAGCCCGGGCTTGCGCGGCTTCAGCACCTGGCCGATGCCGGTCAGCGTGCCGCCGGTGCCGATGCCGCTCACGACAGCGTCCACCTCGCCGGCGGTGTCGTACCAGATTTCCTCGGCCGTGGTGCGCCGATGGATGGCGGGGTTGTCGGGGTTGCCGAACTGGTCGGGCTTCACCGCGCCGGGGGTGGCGGCGAGAATTTCATTAGCCTTCGCGATGGCGCCGTTCATGCCCCTCTCGCGCGGCGTCAGCACGAGTTCCGCGCCAAGATAGGCCAGCATTTTGCGCCGCTCGATCGACACGCTCTCCGGCATCGTCAGGATCAGCTTGTAGCCACGCGCCGCGCAGACGAAAGCGAGGCCGATGCCGGTATTGCCCGAGGTCGGCTCGACGATCACCGCACCCGGCCCGATGGCGCCGCGTTCTTCCAGCGCCACGATCATGTTGACGCCGATGCGGTCCTTCACCGAGGCGATCGGGTTGAAGAATTCGAGCTTGAGGCAGATATCCGCCGTCACCCCCTCATCGGCGCAGATCTGCGGGATGCGCACCAGCGGCGTGTTGCCGATGGTCTCGGCGATGCTGTCATAGATGCGGCCGCGCAGCGGGCGGTCGAGCACGAGGGGTTTGTGGCTGGACATTCGGGGCCTCCATTCCTTGGTTGGCGCGAAGCTTATCCGGCGCCCGCCGCCGCACCAAACGAAATTGCGGCGGCGCCCTTGCCCCGGCCGGCGCCGCGCGGCATCGTCCTGTCACGACTTATCCCCGGGAGCTTCACAATGATTCTTCGCCGCATCGCGCTCGCGGTCGCGCTCACGTTTCCGCTCGCCGCCATCGCCCAGCCGCTGCGCACCGGCGTGGATGGCACCTTCGCGCCGCACGCCATGCCCAAGCTCGGCGGCGGCGGCATCGAGGGCTTCCAGATCGACCTCTTCACCGAGGCCGCCCGCCGGATGAAGCGCGAGATCACCATCGAGAGCACCAGCTTCTCGGGCCTCATCCCCGGCCTGATGTCCGGCCGGTATGACTTCATCGCCGCGCCGACCACGGTGACGAAGGAGCGGGCGGAGAACATGCTGTTCACCTCCGGCTACCTCTGGACCGCCTTCCAGTTCGGCATCAAGAAGGGCGCCGCACCCATCAAATCCTGGGAGGATCTGAAGGGCAAAGCCGTCTCGGTCAACAAGGGCACGCCCTATGAGACGCTGTCCAAGCAGATGGGCGAGAAGATCGGCTTCACCGTGCAAGTCTATGACACCCAGCCGGACGCCACCCAGGCGGTACTCTCGGGCCGCGCCTATGCCACGCTCGGCGGCAATACGGTGATCAAATACACCGCCTCCAAGAACCCGCAATTCGTCGCCGACCTGGTGTTGACGGAGAGCAAGGCACACTGGGCCGCCCCCTTCCGCAAGGACAGCGTGGCCCTGCGCAACCAGATGCAGGACGCGCTGGACTGCATGAAGAAGGACGGCACCATCGCCAAGTTGTCCGAGAAGTGGTTCGGCGCCGCCCCGGCCGCGGATGACCTGGAGAACACCATCACCCCCGGCTACGGCGTGCCCGGCATGCCCAGCTATGACCCGACCCCGCATGCCCTGACTTGCGGGTGATGATCCAAGCAAAGGGGATCCATAAGCAGTTCGGCGCCCTTCACGTCTTGAAGGGCGTCGATCTCGACGTGGCCGAGCGGGAGCTGGTGTTCATCATCGGCCCCTCCGGCTCCGGCAAATCCACCATGCTGCGCTGCCTCAACCGGTTGGAAGTGCCGACTGCGGGCAGCGTGGTGGTGGACGGGATTGACCTGCTGGATCCCCGCACCGACCTCAACCACGCCCGCCAGCGCATCGGCATGGTGTTCCAGTCCTTCAACCTCTACCCGCATATGACGGCGCTGGGGAATGTGACGCTGGCGCTGCGCAAGGTGGCCGGCAAGTCCCGCGCCGAGGCGGACGAGATCGGCCATGCCGCGCTTGCCCGCGTCGGCCTCGCCGAGCGCGCCGATCACCGGCCGGGCCAGCTTTCGGGCGGCCAGCAGCAGCGCGTCGCGATCGCGCGGGCCATCGCGCTCGAGCCCCGCGTGATGCTGTTCGACGAGCCGACCTCGGCGCTCGACCCTGAGCTGGTCGGCAGCGTGCTCGGCGTGATGCGCTCCTTGCGCGAAAGCGGCATGACGATGGTGGTGGTGAGCCACGAAATGGGCTTCGCCCGCGCGGCAGCCGACCGCGTGCTGTTCATGGATGACGGGCTGATCGTCGAGCAGGGACCGCCGGCGCAGATTTTCGAGGCGCCCGTGCACGCCCGCACCCGCGGCTTCATCAGCCAGATCCAGCGCCACTGATGGCAATTCTGTGATGGGGGGCTGGGAGCGCTTCGCCGAGACCTTCCTCAACGCGAAGGTGATGGAACGCTACTGGCCAGATATCGTCGCCGGCCTCGGCACCACCATCGAACTCGCCGCGCTGATCGTGCTGAGCGGGCTGGCCGCCGGGCTGGCGCTGGCGGTGCTGCGCAGCTTCGGCGTCCGTGTAGTGAACTGGGCGATCGTCTTTGTTGTGGACCTGTTTCGCGCCTTGCCGCCGCTAGTGATCATCGTGTTGATCTATTTCGGCCTGCCGAGCATCGACGTCGTGCCCTCCGGCTTCGTCTCCACCTGGCTCAGCCTGGCGCTGGTGCTGATGGCCTTCTCGGAAGAGATTTTCTGGGCCGGCATCACCGCCATTCCGCGCGGCCAGTGGGAGGCGGCGCGCTCCACCGGGCTCGGCTTCGGCGAGACGCTCGCGCATGTCATCCTGCCCCAGGCGCTGCGCATCACCATCCCGCCACTCACCAACCGCACCATCGCCATCACCAAGGGCACCGCCTTGGGCTCGGTGGTGGCGGTGACGGAGATCCTCGGACAGGCCTCCTCGGCGGTGTCGAACAGCTACAACCCCTCCCCACTGACCCTCGGCGCCGCGGCCTACCTCGTCCTGTTCCTGCCGGTGGTCATTTTCGGCCGTTGGGTGGAGCGGAAGTTCCGATGATGCGATCGCGAAGCGCCGGAGGTGCGAAGCGTGAATCGCATCGTCCCAACACGCCATGATCGACACCTTCTTCAACGCCACAATCATGGCGCAGGCTTGGCCGATCATCCTCGCCGGGCTCGGCAATACGCTGGCGCTGTCGCTGATGGTGGTGCCGCTCGGGCTCGCCGGCGGCATGGCCCTCGCGCTGCTCTCCACGCTGCGCTCGCCCTGGGTGCGCTGGCCGCTGATGGCCTGGGTGGATTTCTTCCGCGCCTTCCCGCCCCTCGTGCTGCTGATCTTCCTCTATGCCGGGCTGCCCTTCGCCGGGCTGGAGCTCGGCGGCTTCGCCTGCGTCGGCATCGCCTTCTTCCTCAACACCGGCGCCTATTACGGCGAGGTGCTGCGGGCGGGCATCGAGAGCGTGGCCCCCGGCCAGATCGAGGCGGCGCGTTCCACCGGCCTCACCCGCCTCCAGGCGCTGATATGGATCGTGTTGCCACAGGCCGTGCGCGCCGTGCTGCCGGACCTGCTCTCCAACACGCTCGAAGTGGTGAAGCTAACCTCGCTCGCATCCGTGGTGGCGCTGCCCGAATTGCTGTTCCAGGCCCGTCAGGCACAAAGCCTGACCTACAACCCGACGCCCATCGTCGCCGCGGCGGTGGTGTATTTCCTGTTGCTGTGGCCGCTGGTACGCCTGCTCAGCCGGCTGGAGAACCGCGCCGTGGCCGCTCGCTAACGCGCTTCGGCCTGCTCCTCACGCGCCCGCTTGGCCTCTTCCGCCGCGCGCAGCCGCTGCGCCTTCACCAACCGCAGCGCCAGCTTGCCGCTGACCGCGACCCAGGCAAAATCGGTCAGCGCGCTGACCAGGGTGGACAGCGAGGTGCTGACGATGTCCAGCACCATCGCCGCGCCCGAGCCGGCACGCAGATCGAGCAGGTTGAAGCTCGAAATAAACCCGCCGGACACCACCAGATTCGGCAGATAGACCAGGAACATCGTGGTCAGCACTGGCACCGCCGCCCAGCGCGTATAAGCGAAGGAAGTGTCCATCGCCTGCGGCTTGCTGCCGGTGGCCGCCATCGCGCCGGCGATCGCCAAGCGTCCGATCAACCAGAAAGACCCCGCCTTGACCAGGGCGGCGAAGCTCACCGCGCCGAACACTGCGAAGCGCCGCAGCCCGACGCGGGGAATGATATCGAGTCCGAGTGCGAAGGGAACCGCGCCGAGCAGGCTGATCACCGCCAATATCGCCAGCATCATCGCCACCCGGCGCGTCCGCACGTCCCATTGCCAGTAGCGCCGCTCGCGGTCGCCCAGCACGGCGAAGCGGTAGATCGCGGTCCAGACCGGGGCCAGCACCAGCGTCAGAAGCAACGCGGTTAGCCAGGTTACCAACAGGCCGGAGAGCCAGAACGGCAGCGGCAGACGCAGCAGGCCCGAGGCGCCGGTCGCCGAGGCCAGCCCGTAGCCGCCCAAGACGCCCACGAACATGCCAGGGCGAACCCGAACGAAGCTAAGGGCCGATTTCAGCCCTTCGCCAATCGTCGGAAAAATCGGGAACAAGGCGGCCATGCCGCGGACTCGCCGCCAGCCTCAGCGCTGGCGCCAGGGCTGGCCGTTGGCCTTCCACCCCGAGATCTGCCCGCGATGCCCCTCGCCGTCCGGCGTGCCCTCGAAGCCGTCAGCCACGTTGTAGCTGTGGGGAAACCCCGCCGCGATGGCCGCCGAGGCCGCCGCGAGGCTGCGCACGCCGCTGCGGCAGAGGAAATAGATATGGTGCTCCGGCGTGAAACCGGCGGCGCGCAGCTGGTCGATGAACTGCGCGTTCACTGCCATGGTCGGGAAAACCTGCCAGGGAATCAGCACTGGCTGCTTGCCCGCGGCAGTGAGATCGGCGAGGCCGACATAGGTCCATTCCGCATCGGTGCGGACATCGACGAGCTGGGCCTGCGGGTCATTTTGCAGCGCGGCCCAGACGTCGGCAGTGTGGATGTTGTCGACCATGCAAGACGCCCCCATGATATCGGCATGAGATCGCACGCCACGGGCGCGCATTCAACCCGTCTGAGACCACAGAGCGACCGGAGGCGCAACAGACATGTCAGGCACCGCACGCGTGAGCGTCCCCCCCCCGATCGCGGGGGACCTCGCTGCCGCCATCGGCAACACCCCCCTCATCCGCCTGCGCCGCGCCTCCGAGGCCACTGGATGCACCATTCTCGGCAAAGCCGAATTCATGAACCCCGGCGGCTCGGTGAAGGACCGTGCGGGGCTGGCCATCATCGCCGACGCCGAGGCCTCCGGCCGCCTCAGGCCCGGCGGCACCATCGTGGAGGGCACGGCGGGGAATACCGGTATCGGCCTCACTTTGGTCGGCAATGCCCGCGGCTACCGCTCGGTGATCGTGATGCCGGAGACCCAGAGCCGCGAGAAGATCGACTTCCTGCGCATGATTGGCGCCGACCTGCGGCTGGTGCCGGCCAAGCCGTTCAAGGACCCCGGCAACTACGTGCATGTGTCGCGCCGGCTCGCCGAGGAATTGCAGGGCGTATGGGCTAACCAGTTCGACAATCTGGCAAATCGGGAAGGCCATCGCGAAACCACCGGCCCCGAGATCTGGCATCAGACCGCGGGCGGCATCGATGCCTTTACCTGCGCCTGCGGCACCGGCGGCACGCTGGCTGGCGTGGCCATGGCGCTCAAGGCGCGCAACCCCAAGGTGCGCATCGTGCTAGCCGACCCCGAGGGCTCCTGCCTCTATGGCTGGGTGAAATCGGGGGACCTCACCGTCACCGGCAACTCGATCACCGAGGGCATCGGCCAGGGCCGGGTGCCCGGCAACCTCGAAGGTGTGCAGATCGATGACGCCGTGCGCATCCCCGACGCCGAGGCGCTGGAGCAGGTGTTCGACCTGCTGATCCATGAGGGCCTCTCCATCGGCGGCTCGGCCGGCATCAACGTCGCAGCAGCGATCCGGGTCGCCCGCGCGATGGGGCCCGGTCACACGATTGTGACCATCCTGTGCGACGGCGGCGCGCGCTACCAGTCCAAGCTCTTCAACCCGGAGTTCCTGCGCGAGAAGGGCCTCCCTACCCCCCCATGGATGTCCTGATGACCGATCTGCTCAAGCAGGCGACCGACGCCGGTATCGCCAACTTCACCGCCACCTCCGGCCGCGTGCCCGACAGCTTTCAACTGCTCGCCAAGCACGCGCCGGCGGCCTTCGCTGGCTACGGCCTTATCCGCAGCGCCCTGATGAAGGACAGCAGCGCCGAGGGCGGGCTCGACCTCAAGACCAAGGAGTTCATCTACGTCCTGCTCGACGTGCTGCGCGGGGACCTCAAGGGCGCCCTCTCCCACGCCGGCAACGCGATGAAGCTCGGCCTGACCTTGCCGGAACTCGCGGATGGGCTCGTGCAGGTCATCATGGTCGGCGGCATCAACACCTGGAACATGCACGGCCAAGAGGTGATGAAGGCCTGCGAAGCCATGGTCGAACCGCCGGCGGTGCGCGAGCCAGTCGAAGGCGGGATGCGCTAGGCCGTCATCAGATTCTGCCCGGCGGGCTCTAGCTGAAACTGAAGTCCGCCAGGTCAGGTTCCGCCACCCAGCCATAATACTCGGCCACGGTCCACGGCATGTTCACGCCGGAGCGGCCATGCTCGTTCACGTAGTAGCTGCCCGCGCCGCTGTCGCCCCAGATCAGGCGTGCCATCGCGACGTCGAGCCTGGCATTGTAGTCGCGATAGACCTCCGGCTTCACCTCGGCCGCGGTCGCGTCACGCTCGATCATCGCCATCACCATGCGGATGGCGTAGCTCGACCACAGCTCGGCCCACCCGTGGAAACTCCCGGCCCGGGGCTGGCCGTTCGGGCCGTAGAACATGAAGAAGTTCGGGAAGCCCGGCATGGTCATGCCGAGATAGGACCGCGCCCCGTCCGCCGCCCACAGTTCATCGGGCGTCACCCCGCCGCGCCCCCGGTAGCGCACCGGCCAGAGATACTGGGATGTGCGAAACCCCGATCCGAGCACGATGAGGTCGAAGTCTCGCGCGGTGCCGTCCCGAGTGGTGATCCCGCCCGCGGTGATTTGCTGGATCGGCTCGGTGACGAGTTCCACATTGGGTCGCTTCAGCGCCTCGAACCAGCCATTATCCACCACCATCCGCCGCGCCGCCGGCGGATAGCCTGGGCGGCTCTTGGCGAGCAGGTCAGGCCGGTCTGAAAGGCTGCGCGTGAGGTGACCGAGCAGGAAATCACGTAGCCGGTCATTGCGCTCGTTGAAGCCGCCATTGGCGGCCCGCCATGCAGCGTCGTGGATTTGCAATGGCTCGATCTGCCGATCCAGCACGGTCATCGCGTAGCAGAACCAGTTCCAGTAGTACGGCAGATGCCGCATCAGCCAGCGCTGCTCCTCGGTCACCGGCGCGTGGTAGCCATCGATCGGCACGATCCAGTTCGCGGTGCGCTGGAACACCGCGAGGCTGCCGGCCTCGCGCGCCAGGCGCGGCATCAACTGGCCGCCGCTCGATCCGGTGCCGATCAGGGCAATCCGCTTGCCCGCGAGCGGTACCGCATGGTCCCAGGCCGTGGTGTGGAAAATCGGGCCGGTGAAGGCGCCGATCCCCTCGATATCCGGCAGGTTCGGGGTGCTGAACAGGCCGCTGGCGCTGACCAGGATGCGCGTGCTCACCGCCTCCTCGGCCGCGCCAGGGGACGCGAGACGCAGCTGCCAGAGATGCTGCGCGTCGTCCCAGGTGGCGGAGTGCACTTCGGTGTTGAAACGGATGTGTTCCATCACGCCATACTTGGTGGCGATATATTCGAGATAGGCGCGGATTTCCGCCTGGCTCGCGAAATAGCTGCGCCAGGGATAGGCCTTCTCGAACTTGAATTCGTAGAGGAAGTTAGTGATATCGACCCGCGCTTCCGGATAGTCGTTCAGCAGCCAGGTGCCGCCGACGCCGGATTGGCGTTCGATGATCTCGAAGGGAATTCCAAGCCGCGCGAGCTTGATCGCCATGGCGAGGCCGCTGATCCCGGCGCCGATGATGGTCACCTTGTAGCGCGCCAGCACCTCGGCACTTGGGCGTTCCGGCCATTCGGGATCGCGCGGCGCGTCGGCGAATGCCAGTTCTTCGTAGGCCTGCCGCGCTGCCATGCGATCGGCCGGTGGCGTGCCGAATATCTCGAGCAGCCGCTCTGCCTCTGACGGGCTGGGGGTGGCAGAGGGTCCTACCGGGCCATCCCAGAGATATGCCAGCGCCGCCGCCTTGATCGCCGGCCGGTCGGCGGGCGCCACGGCAATCACGGTCATCGACCCTCCGCGCACGCCGCGTGGCTCGAGCCGCATCGCCGCGAGCGCGGGGTCGCCGGTTTGCTGAAACAGCGCGAGCCGCAGGGCATTGAGATTTGCCTGCTCGATCGCCCGCTGGATGAACGCCCCATCAGGCCAGGTTTCGCGTTCTGGGGCCGGAATCGTCACGTTGGACATTGCCTGTTGTTTCCCCTTCGGCCGGATATGCCGCGTTCTGCCGGCAGGATGGCGGCGCGCCGCCCCGGGGTCCAATCGAAAGGGAGTATCCCCTGGTATTTGCCTGGTGGATGATACCTGCTAATTTTTGCCGGCGTTGCTGCCAGTGGGGGCGCCGGTGAACCTTGCCGCGATCGATCTCAATCTTCTCCTCGTGCTCGATGCCCTGCTCCAGGAGACCCATGTCACCCGCGCCGGGCGACGGGTCGGGCTGAGCCAGCCGGCGACCAGCAGCGCGCTCAACCGGCTGCGCCATATTTTCGGCGACCAGCTGATGGAGCGCGTCGGGCGGCGCATGCAGCTGACCGCGCGGGCCCATCAGTTGCGGGGGCCATTGCGCGAGGCGCTGGATCAGCTCGGCCGCGTCGTCACCGTCAGCGAGCAGTTCGATCCTTCGACCGCCGAATTCAGCGTGCGCATCCTGGCCTCCGACCAGATCGCCTTCATCCTGCTGCCGGCGCTGCGGGCGAAGCTGCGGGAGCTGGCGCCCCGGGTCGAACTGGTGTTCACTTGGTCCGACCGCGCCAATACCTTCGACCTGCTGATCGATGACCGGATCGATTTCGCCATCGGCGTCTACGGCGATGCGCCGCACCAGTGCCAGCGCACCCTGCTGTTCGACGACGACATCGTGGTGCAGGCCCGCAAGGGGCATCCAGCCTTCCGTGGCAAGCTGACGCTGGAGCGGTTCCTGAAA
Organism: uncultured Rhodospirillales bacterium; assembly: GCA_903865895.1. Classification (GTDB taxonomy): domain Bacteria; phylum Pseudomonadota; class Alphaproteobacteria; order Acetobacterales; family Acetobacteraceae; genus CAIYPH01. The sequence goes on from CAIPLM010000385.1 coordinate 49,423, forward strand.
TATCCCCGCGTCGCCATCTCCTTCGAAGGGCGCGCATCGAGCTACCTCGAGACCGCCCTGGCCCGCGCCGGTGCCGCCTCGCGCAGTGAGATCGTGGTCGCCCATTTGCTCAATGCGCCGCTGCTGACCTGGGATTCCGATCTGATGACGGTAGTGCCGATCCGCATGGCGCGGCGGCTCTCGGCGATGATGGAGTTGGATTGGCGGCCAGTGCCCTTCGCGATCGATCCTTTGCGGATCGAGTTGCTCTGGCGCGCCCGCGCCGAGATCGACCCCGCTTTGACCTGGTTTCGCGGCCTGCTCGTCGAGGTGGCCTCGGCACTCTGACCGCCGCTACCAAGCGGCGCGCCACCGCCCTCTGCGGCCCGCGCCAATCATCCGTCCGGTAAATGGCCGGCCATTCAATCTATGGGTTTCATGTCTCGCCGGGCGACGGCTAGCGTTGCGGTCACACGATGCCGCGGAGGTGCCTAGCGGGCGCCCGCGTGTGGCGTGGCCGTGCAGCCCAAGAACGAAGCATCAAAAAACAGGGGAACCAGGATGAAACGTCGCACCGTCATCGCCGGGCTTGGTGGGTTTGCTGCGTTCGCGTTGCTGGCTCCGGCCTCCAACTTCAGGGACCTCAATGCACGCATCCAGTTCCCCAGGATTCCCTTGAACACCGGCCCGACCAACGTCCGGCCGCTCCGGCAGATGCAGTTCACTTGCTTTACCGGGCGGCAGGCATTGGCATGACAAACACCCCACCGCTGTTCGCCGGGCTGAAGGTGATCGATTGCGCCACCTTCATCGCCGCCCCCACGGCTGCCACCGTGCTGGCCGATTACGGCGCGGACGTGATCAAGGTCGAGCCGCCCGGGGAGGGCGACCCGTGGCGCAATGTCTATACCCGGCCCGAAGTGCCGCAATCGCCGCACAACTATCCGTACCTCGCCAATAACCGGAACAAGCGCGGCATCGCGATCGACCTCAAGACGCCATCCGGTCAGGTGGCGATGGCACGGCTGGTGGGCCAGGCCGATGTTTTCATCACCAACCTGCCGCTCCCGGTGCGCGCGCGGCTGGGGCTGCGCTACGAGGACTTCGCGACCCGGTTCCCCCGGCTGATCTATGGCAGCTTCACCGCCTATGGCGAAACTGGCGACGAGGCTGCCAAGACCGGGTTCGACCTGACGGCCTATTGGGCCCGCTCCGGCCTGATGGACCAGGTGCGGCCCGACCACACGCAGCCGCCGGCGCAATCGGTGGCTGGGCTCGGGGACCATCCGAGCGGCATGGCGCTCTATGGCGGCATTGCCACCGCGCTCTACCGGCGCGAGCGGACCGGCCTGGGCGGCGAAGTCCGCACCTCGCTGCTGGGCAGCGGCATGTGGGCGAACGCGGTGTTCATCCAGGCCAGCCTGTGCGGCGCCACCATCCCGCCCCGCCCACCGCGCGAGGAGGCACGGCGCGCGGCCGGCAACGCCTACCGCACGGGGGATGACCGCTGGTTCATCCTTGCGCTGTCAAACGAGATGCGGCAGTGGCCTGCTCTGGCCGCCGCGATCGGCCGGCCCGAGCTGGTGAGTGATCCCCGCTTCATCGACAGCGACGATCGAGTGGCCAATGCGCGCGCCCTGATCGAGATTCTCGACGACGCCTTCGCCCAACGGACGCTCGCCGAGTGGCGCCGCCGGCTGGACGATGCCGGCCTCACCTTCGGCATCGTCGCCACCACCGAGGAAACCGCCCGCGACCACCAGGCGACGGAGACTGGCATTCTCCGCCCGATCGAGGGCACTGACCTAATGACGGTGGACAGCCCGTTCACCCTCACCGGATCGGACAAGGCCCCCATCACGGCCGCCCCAGGGCTTGGCGCACACTCGGGCGCTATCCTACGGGATTTCGGATTCTCCGAGGCCGAAATCGTCGCCCTACGTGCCGACGGAGTCGTCACCGGCGGCTAGCGCGAGATCCGTGCTGATCGAAGCACGGATATCGCTCTAGCTTTTTGTTTTAACGAGCAGGTTCAGCCGGACGGCGTTGCCGCCTGATCGGCTGTTGCTCTAGGAGCCTGTCCGAGCAACCCTGCTCGGTATGGCTTCGATCAGATTTTTCATTTGAATGGCGAACATCTTCGGTAGCGTCCGCGTTGGCGGTGGAAATCGAAGAGGCTTGAGGATGTCGGTTGGGGTGGCCATCGGATCGTGTGGCTAGAGCGGATGTATTCGACTACATTGAGCACTTCTACAACGGGGTTCGCAGAGCCTCGACCTGGCGTTGTCTCAGCCCTGCCGAGTTTGAGAAACCAGCCGAGTTTGAGAAAAAGGCGCAATCAGCTTCATGGCGTGTCTACGGAACTGGCAGCAGGCCATACGTAGAGTTCTTGCCCAGCCTTGGCGCAAATCGCACCTGAGCCGATCCGTTGAACACGGAAAAAACTCTGATGCCACCTAGGCAAAAGTCGCCCGTCCGAATGCAGGAACGAACTCACGGAAACGATTGGCGGACCCGAATGGATTCGAACCATCGGCCTTTGCCTTCGGAGGGCAACGCTCTATCCAGCTGAGCTACGGGTCCCGCGGCGCTTCATTAGCGCGGATGCGATGAAGTTGGAAGAGCGTTCAGGCCGCGCCCGCCAGCCATGCGGCGGCGCGGATGTCGGCGGCGGAGGGCAAGGGGGTCTTGGGGTCGCGGATCCAGGCGATCGCGTCGGCGATCGGCAGGGCGCGGCCGAGGTCGCGCATCAGCAAATGCCAGCCATCGGCATAGAGCGCCTGCCGCGTCGAGACCGGCAGGGCGGACCAGGTGGCGCGGGTGGCGGCGGGGGGGACGATTTCGTCGCGCGCGCCGTAGAGGAACAGGCTGGGGGGGGCGAATTCGGGGGCGGCGGCGAGGGCGAGGTCCATCAGGTCCACCAGCCCGGCCATGGTGTCGAAGCGGGTTTCGAGGATGGTGAGCGGGTTGCGGGCGAGGCGGCGGATGGCGTCGGCGTTGTCGCTGGCGAAGATCTTGATCGGCGGCGGCGGGCGCGCGACCGTCATGCCCGGGGTGATGTTGGCGGCGAGGAACAGGCCGGTGCGCATGAACAGGTTCATCCGCGCCCGCCCCCATACCGCCGGCGCGAGCAGGACATAGCCGGCCACTTCGGGCGCGTAGCCGCGGGTGGCGAGGCGCATCAGCACCGCGCCGCCCATGCTTTCGCCCATCAGGATCAGTTTGGCGCCGGGGTGCCGCGCCTGGAGGGCGGCCACCATGTCGGCCGCGTCATCCACCATTGCCTCCGCCCCGGCCCAGAGGCCGCGGCCGGGGGCGGCGCCGAAGCCGCGCTGGTCCGGCGCGTAGAGCGCCATGCCGGCGGCGGCGAAGGAGGGGGCGGGGATTTCCCAGGCGTCGCGGCTGTCGTTGAAGCCGTGCAGGGCCAGCACGATCGCCTCCGGCGGGACTTGGGGATGCCAGGCACGGTAGGGGAGGATCGCACCGTCGCGCATCACGAAGCCGGCCGCATCCATGCCAGGTGTCCGGATGGTGGGCCCAGGCGGGGTGGCGGCGCCGACGCAGCCCGACAGCAGCGCGCCCGCGCCCAGCACGGAGAGGCGGCGTGAGAGGGGAAAGGTTGAAACCATGCGCGCCATGGCTATCATGCCCTGCCCGCGTTATGGGACTCTCCCCACGACATCCCCGAGGATTTTTCATGCCCGACGGCGCCACCACCCCGAAGCCGACCGAGATCATCCATGTGGACGAGCGCACCATCGCCTGCGACGGCGGGGACGGCGCCCTCGGCCATCCCCGCGTGTTCCTGCGTATCGCCGACCAGGAGATCATGTGCCCGTATTGCTCGCGCCTCTACGTGCTGAACGAAGGCGCCGGCGATGATCACGGGCACTGACGCAAGCCGGTGAACGATCTCACGGCGCCGCCGCCGCCCAACGCGCCGCCGCACCTGATCCTGATCGACGGATCGGGCTTCATTTTCCGCGCCTTCTTTGCATTGCCGAAGGATATGAAGCGGAATTCGGATGGCCTGGTCACCAACGCGGCCAGTGGGTTTTCAAATATGCTCGCGAAGTTGCTTCGCGAGCATGTCGGAACCCACATTGCCGTCATCTTCGATGCAGGGCGCTACACGTTCCGCAATCGGCTCTACGAGGGCTACAAGGCCCAGCGGCCTGAAGCGCCCGAAGAGCTGCGCCCGCAATTCGCCATCGTGCGCGAGGCCACCGCCGCTTTCGGGGTGCCGGCAATCGAGCTGGCGGATTGGGAGGCCGATGACCTTATCGCCTCCTACGCCCGCGCCGTAACTGAAGTGGGCGGGCGGGCCACCATCGTCTCCTCCGACAAGGACCTGATGCAGCTGATCCGGCCGGGCGTGGATATGCTCGACCCTATGAAGCAGAAGCCGATCGGGCCAGCCGAGGTGATGGAAAAGTTCGGCGTGCCGCCGGAGAAGGTGATCGAGGCGCAGGCGCTGATCGGCGACTCCGTGGATAACGTGCCGGGGGTGCCAGGCATCGGGCCGAAGACTGCCGCGCAGCTGATCGGTGAATATGGCGACCTCGAGGGTATCCTCGCCGCCGCGCCCTCGATGAAGCCCGGCAAGCGGCGCGAAATGCTGATCGAGCATGCCGAGGCCGCCCGACTTTCACGCCAGCTCGTCACATTGCGCGACGATGTCCCATTGCCGCTGGCAATCGAATCTTTGACAGCGCGTGAACCAAATCGCGAAAAATTAGTAGAATTTTTGCGATTGTATGAATTCGACAAACTTCTTAGCCGCCTTGGCCTCGATGGCGCCGCGCCGCCGGCGATGCAGCCCAATGCCGGCAGGCCGGACCAGGGCAATTTGTTCCCGCAGGCGGCTGTCGAGACCGCGGGCGGCTTCGGACCCTATGAGAGCGTGACCACGCTGGCCGCGCTGGACGCGTGGATCGCCGAGGCGACCAAGGCCGGGGTAGTGGCCGTGGATACCGAGACGGACGGGCTCGACGCGATGCGCGCCAATATCGTCGGCTTCTCGCTCGCCACAGCGCCCGGACGGGCCTGCTACGTGCCGCTGCGCCATGAGGGGCTGGCCGAGCAAATTCCGCTCGCTGAGGCGATCGCGACGCTTTCACCACTGCTGGCTGATCCGGCGGTGCTCAAGGTCTTCCAGAACGCCAAGTACGACCTAGCGATCTTCCGCCGCGCCGGCGCCCCGCTCGCTTTGCCGCTCGACGACACCATGGTGATCTCGCATTGCATGGATGCCGGGCTGCACGGGCACGGGATGGACGAGCTTTCCACGCTGCATCTCGGCCATACCCCCATCAGCTTCGACAGCGTGACCGGCACCGGCAAGGGCCGCCTGCAATTCGCGCAAGTGCCGCTCGACCGCGCCACCGCCTATGCGGCGGAGGACGCCGACGTGACACTGCGGCTGTGGCAGGCGCTGCGGCCGCGGCTGCGGGCGGCCAAGGCGCTGGCGATGTATGAGCAGGTGGAGCGCCGCCTGATCCCCATCCTGCTGGCGATGGAGCAGGCCGGCATCAAGGTGGATGAGGCCGATCTGCGCGCCATGTCCGCCGATTTCGAGGCGCGGATGGCGGTGATGGAGACCGACATCCATCGCCTCGCCGGCGAGGCCTTCAACATCGCCTCCGCCAAGCAGCTCGGCGAAATCCTGTTCGACCGCATGGGGCTATCCGGCGGCAAGCGGATGAAGACGGGCGCCTGGGGGACGGATGCCTCGGTGTTGCAGACGCTGGCCGACCAGGGCCATGAATTGCCCGCAAAAGTGCTGGAGTGGCGCCAACTGGCAAAACTGAAATCCACCTACACGGATGCGCTGGCGCAGCAGATCAACCCCGAAACCGGGCGCGTGCACACCAGCTTCGCCATGGCGATCGCCTCGACCGGGCGGCTCTCCTCGACCGACCCCAATCTGCAGAACATCCCGGTGCGCACGGAAGAGGGCAGCCGCATCCGCCGCGCCTTCATCGCTGAGCCCGGGCATGTGCTGGTGAGTGCCGATTATTCGCAGATCGAGCTGCGGCTGCTCGCCCATGTCGCGGATCTGCCGGCGCTGAAGGAGAGTTTCGCAGCCGGCGAGGATATCCATGCGCGCACCGCCTCCGAGGTGTTCGGCGTGCCGATGGAGGGGATGGACGGGGCCACCCGCCGCCGCGCCAAGGCGATTAATTTCGGCATCATCTACGGCATCTCCGCCTTCGGGCTGGCGCGGCAGTTGCAGATCGCGCCCGGCGAGGCACGCCACTACATCGATGCCTATTTCGCCCGCTATCCCGGCATCCGCGCTTATATGAATGCCGCGCGCGAGGAGGCCCGCGACAAGGGTTATGTGCTCACCCCGTTCGGCCGGCGCATCTGGATTCGCGGCATCGCGGACAAGAACGCGGCGATGCGCGGCTATGCCGAGCGCCAGGCGATCAACGCGCCGTTGCAGGGCGGTGCGGCCGACATCATCAAGCGCGCGATGGTGAAGCTGCCGGCCGCGCTGGCTGCGGCGGGGCTGCGCTCGCGGATGCTGCTCCAGGTGCACGACGAATTGCTGTTCGAGGCGCCGGAGGATGAGGCCGCCCGGCTGGCCGTTCTCTTGAAGGACGTGATGGAGACGGCGGCCACACTCTCGGTGCCGCTGGTGGTGGAAACCGGGATCGGCCACAGCTGGGCCGAGGCGCACTAAGCGAGGCCTCAGCCCTCCGGGGCGGCGGCGAGTTGGAGGGTGAAGACCGCGCCGCCCTCGGTGTTGCTCGCCTCGATGCTGCCACCGCAGGACTGCATGGTGGTCCGGCAAATCGCCAGGCCGAGGCCGGTGCCCTTGCCGATGTCCTTGGTGGTGAAGAACGGGTCGAAAATCCGGCTCAGCAGGGTGAGCGGAATGCCGCCGCCGGTATCGGCGACTTCGAGCGTAACGCCCCCCTGCCCGGCCCGCGCCCGCACAATGAGGCGGCGAACAGCGCGGCCGGCCATGGCATCGCGCGCGTTGAAGAACAGGTTGACCAGCACCTGCTCCAGTTCCACCAGCCCGCCGCGCACGCGCGGCAGGTCCGGCGCGAGGTCTACGGCGATCTCTGTCCCCGCCGCATGCAGGGCGCCGCGCACGAGATCAAGCGCGCCGTTCACCGCCTCGGCACAGGTGGTGGTGCCCTCGCTGCTCTCGCCGCGGCTGAAAGCGAGGAGATTGCGGATGATGGCGTCGGCGCGATCCACCTGCCCGTCGATGCGCCGGATCTCCCCCCGCACAGCCTCCGCCGCTGCGCCGGTCTCACCGACGGCGAGGGGTGCGAGATGGCTCTCGGCCAGTGCGGTCGCCAGCGAGATCACGTGCAAGGGTTGGCCGATCTCATGGGCGATTCCGGCGGCAAGCTGGCCGAGGGTGGCGAGATTGCCGGAGATGATGGCCTGGGCCCGAAGTGCGCGGGATTCGGTGACGTCCTGGTGAAAGCCGTAGATGAAGTGGGCGCTGCGGTCTCCGGCGGCGGGGATGATGAAGCTGCCCTGGATCTGCACCACCGCCCCGTCGGCCCGGATGGCGCGGAATTCGCCCTTGATCACCTTCACCTTGCTGCCCGGCCGTACGCCATGCCAGGCGGCGATGACGCTTTGCCGATCCTCCGGGTGGATGAAACGGTTGAAGAAATCATCGGCGGTGGTGGGCTGGTAGCTGCGCGTGAGGCCGTAGATTTCCCACATCCGGTCCGACCAGGTGGCCTTGCCGGTGCGGGTGTTGACCGCGAAGACGCCGAGCCCTGCGGCATCGGCGGCGAAGCGGGCGCGGGCCTCGCTGTCCGCCAGTTCCTCCGCCGCCTCGATGCTCGCCGTCTCATCGCGCACGATTCCCGCGATGCGATTGACGCCGATCACCGCATCCTCCACCCGCCGCCCTATGCCGCGGAGATGGCGCATTCCGCCCTGCGTCCGCACGCGGTAGGCGTATTCGACCGGGCTTTGCCCCTTCCAGATCTCAACCCGCATGGCCTCCACCGCGGCCCGGTCGTCGGGGTGGATATGGCAGGTTCGCTCGGCGTAGCCGGGCGTGCCGCCGGCGGGGTCTAGCCCGTGCAGTTCGAGCATGCGGGGGGACCAGGTGGCGCGGCCGGTATCGATATCGGCCTCCCAGGTACCGAGCTCGGCGGCCTCGACCGCAAGGCGGAGCCGCACCTCGCTATCGGTGAGGCGATGCTCGGCCATTTTGCGCGCCGTGATGTCGGCGATGGCGCCAAGCATGCGCCGCCCACGATCCCGCATATCGGTCACGCTGCCGCGGGCGGACATCCATCGCTCGCCGCCATCGGGGCCGATCACCCGGTGCTCCATCATGAACTGGCCGCATTCCCGCACCACCCGCGCCGCCTCGGCAGCGACCCAGGCGGCGTCATCGGGATGCACCCGGGCAAGATAGGCATCGAGCGAGGCCGTGGTGCCCTCCGGCAGGCCGGCGATGTGATGAAAGTTGGGCGACACGCGCAGTATCACCACTCGTGTCGGATCGAGCGCTTCGGAGCGGGCATCGAACACCGCCACGCCGATATCCTGGTCAAGGGCGGCGACGGGATCGAGCGTGCGGGGCTCTCCCTCCTCGTCGGGAGCGGCCCGGCGTGCCAGCACGCTCGCCGTCAACCCGGCGAGCAGGGCGGCAGCCAGCCCGGCGGCGGCGAAAATCTCCAGCGACATGGCGAGCACGGCATCGCCGATCTGCCCAGCCAGCACGAGCAGGGCGAGGCTGACCACGGCGAGCGGCAAGCCAGCGAGCATGATCAGGGCGAAGCGCGGGATGGAACCGCCGCCCTGGCCCTTCATCGCATCGGTTGCAATGGCGCGCGGATCATTCATCGCGTTTTGATAACAGTGCAACGCCGCCGGAACAAGCCCGGCGGCGCCAAATCACAAGCAATGTTACTTGAACCGGCCGCAGTAACGGCGCGATCGTCAATACATATGCTGCCCCCCATTGATGGAGAGCGTGGAGCCGGTGATGAAGTCGCCATTATCGGCGGTGAGGAAGGCGACGCCGCGGGCGATGTCCGAGGCGCGGCCGAGGCGGCCCATCGGGATGCGGGCGACGATCTTCTCCAGCACGTCAGGCGGCACGGCGCGTACCATCTCGGTATCCACATAGCCCGGCGCGATGGCGTTCACGGTGATCCCGAAGCGCGCCCCTTCCTGCGCCAGCGCCTTGGTGAAGCCGTGAATGCCGGACTTGGCGGCGGCGTAGTTCACCTGGCCGTACTGGCCGGCCTGGCCGTTGATGGAGCCGATATTGACGATGCGGCCGAACTTCGCGGCACGCATGTCGTCCCACACCAGCTTCGAGAGGTTGAAGCAGGAGCCGAGATTGGTATCGATCACCTGGTCCCACATGTCCCGATTGAGGCGGGACATGGTGGCATCGCGGGTGATGCCGGCGTTGTTGACGAGGATCTCGATTTTGCCGACCTCGGCGTGGATTTTGTCCACCGCCGCCGTGCAGGCCTCGTAACTGCCGACATCGAACTTGATCACCTTGATGCCGGTCTCGGCCGCGAAGGCCTCGGCGGCGGCGTCGTTCGACGCATAGTTGGCGACCACGATGCGGCCGGCGTCCTTCAATTCGCGGCTGATTTCGGCGCCAATGCCGCGCGTGCCGCCGGTGACGAGGGCTACCCTGCTCATGCTTCTCTCCTGAGGGATTGTGGCGCGCTCCGCCCCCCGTGCTGCCTGGCCGGCGCGCCGATGCCTTTGGGCATGGCGATATGGCGCGAAGCCTTGACTTGAATCAAGCTCAGAACACTTTGCCGGGATTCATGATGCCGAGCGGATCGAGCGCCGCCTTGATGCGCCGCATCACCGCGACCTCCTCGGGGCTGCGGGAATAGCCGAGAAAAGCGCGCTTGAGCAGGCCGATGCCGTGCTCGGCCGAGACGGAGCCGCCGAAGGCACGCACCCGGTCATACACGATGGCATCGATCTCCTTCTTGGTCGGCCCGTCCGGCTCGATTTTGACCAGGAGATGCAGGTTGGAATCGGCGATATGGCCGAACCACAGCGAGCGGGCGGGGGCGTAGCGCGCGCGCAGCGCCGCCTTGCAGTCCTCGATGAACTCCTGCATCCGCCCGATCGGCAGCGATACGTCGAAGCCCGCCTGCGGGTCGAAGCTTTGGCCGAACTGGGCGACGGAATCGCGCAACCCCCAGATTTCGCGGCTTTCGCGGTGGGATTGCGAAATCACCGCATCCTGCACCTCGCCCGCCTCCAGCGCCTCCTCGATCAGCGCGCTGAAGGCCGGTTCGTCGAGCGCCTGGTCGGAGCCCATGCCGTCCATCAGCACGTAGACGGCGCTGCCGCGTGGCAGGGGGGCGCGAATGCCGTGAGCGGTGGTGGCGAGTTCGTAGAATTCCGGCCACATCACCTCGAAGGCCGAGAGATTGCCGCCGAGCCGCGCCCGGGCACGGCGCAGCAAAGCGAGCACGGCGGCGTAGTCCGGCAGGGCGCAGAGCGCGGTGCACAGGCTGGCGGGCTTGGGGAACAGGCGGAGCACCAGGCGTGTCACCACCCCCAGCGTGCCCTCGGCGCCGATGAAGAGCTGCTTGAGGTCGTAGCCCGTGTTGTTCTTCTGCATCTTGTTGAGATTGCTGAGCACCGTGCCATCGGCCAGCACCACCTCCATGCCCATCACGAGATCCCGCGTCATGCCGTAGCGCAGCACCCGGTTGCCGCCGGCGTTGGTGGAAACGTTACCGCCGATGGCACAGGATCCGCGGCTGCCGATATCGAGCGGGAAGAGGAAGCCGGCGGCATCGGCGGCCTCCTGCACGGATTGCAGGGGCGCGCCGGCCTGCACCGTGATGGTGGCGGCCGCCGCGTCGATCTCCTCGATGGCGCGCATGCGGGAGAGTGACAACGCGATGGCGCCGCCCTGAGGGGTCGCCCCGCCGGCCAACCCGGTCAGCCCGCCCTGCGGTACCACGCCGATGCGCTGGGCGGTGCACAGCCGCAGCACGTCCACCACTTCCTCTGTCGTGCGCGGCAGCACGATGGCGAGCGGGTGGTCGGCCGGTTCCGCCTTCACCATCCAGTCGCCGAAATGGGCGGGCGCCATGGCATCGCCGGCCTGCACCGCGCCGGCTCCGAGGGCGGCGGTGAGCTGGTCAATGAAGGGGGAGGTGGCGTCCATTTCAGGGTTCCAATGCGGCGCGGCAGGTTGCGGAGGAAAAGGCGGAACGATAGGTTCGACCTGGAGTTATCCCAGGGGGACTGCGTGGTCACGATCGTCTATGAAATTCTGAACCAAGTCCTCAGCCTCTACAAATGGGCGGTCATCCTGTCCGCCTTATTCAGCATGCTGGTGTCTTTCGGCGTGCTGGATACCCGCAACCGGCTGGTGTGGACGATCGGCGACTTCCTCTATCGCATCACCGAGCCGGCGATGCGGCCGATCCGCAACCGGTTGCCCAATCTCGGCGGCATCGACATCTCGCCCCTCGTGCTGATTTTCGCCATCTGGGTCGCGCAGGAGGTCCTGCGCCGGCTGTATTTCGCCATCGCCTATGGGCAGATCCAGGGCCTCATCCTGTAATGAGCGCGTTTTGGCGCGTCGGGCTTGGCGGCGTGTCGGTGGCGGTGAAGGTGCAGTCGAAATCGCGCCGGCCGGGGCTGCAGGGCCGCGCGCCGGCGGTGGATGGCGAGCGGCTGCGTATCGGCGTCACCGAGGCGGCCGAGGATGGGCGGGCCAATCGCGCCGCCTGCGCCACCCTCGCCGCGGCACTCGGCATCGCGCCCTCCCTCGTCTCCGTCACCCAGGGCGCCACCAGCCGCGAGAAGACGCTGCGCATCGAGGGTGACCCCGCAACCCTGGTTTCCGGATTATCCGCCCTGTGAGCGCCGCCATCATCGACGGCAAATCCGTCGCCGCCCGCCTGCGCGCCGCCATCGCCGCGGATGTCGCCGGGTTGCCCTATCGTCCCGGCCTCACCGTGGTGATCGTCGGCGAAGACCCGGCGAGCCAGGTCTACGTGCGGAGCAAGGAGAAAGCGGCGCTGGCCGCCGGCATCGCCGGGCGCACCATCCGCCTGCCGGCCTCCTCCAGCGAGGCGGAGCTGCTGGCGGTGGTGCGCGGCCTCAATGCGGACCCGGAGGTGGACGGTATCCTGGTGCAGCTGCCTTTGCCCGCGCCGCTGCGCGCCCAGCCCATCATCGACGCGATCGAGCCCTCGAAGGACGTTGACGGGCTGCACCCGATCAATGCCGGGCGTTTGGTCAACGGGCTGCCGGGGCTAGTGGCCTGCACGCCCTCGGGGGCGATGAAGTTGCTGGCCGAGGCGGGGGCGACGCTGCGGGGTGCGCGGGCGATCGTGATCGGCCGCTCCGTGCTGGTCGGCCGGCCCATCGCGGCGCTGCTGACCAATGCGGATGCCACGGTCACCATCGCGCATTCCCGCACGCGGGAGCTCGCCGCCGAGTGCCGCCGCGCCGATATCGTGATCGCCGCGGTGGGGCGGCCGGAGATGGTGCGGGGTGACTGGATCGCGCCGGGGGCCATCGTGATCGATGTCGGCATCAACCGCATCGCCGATGGCACGCTGGTGGGGGATGTCGCCTTTGCCGAGGCTGTTGAGGTGGCGGGCGCTGTCACGCCGGTGCCGGGCGGGGTGGGGCCGATGACCATCGCCTGCCTGCTGGAGAACACCGTCTCCGCGGCCAAGGCGCGGCGCGGCTAATCAGAAATCGATGCAGCGGCCCTTATGTTCCCAATCCCCGTAGCGGGTCGGCTCGGGCCCCGAGGGGCCGCCCGTCTCCTTGACAAGCGCCGCATTCACGCTTGGCGCCGCCGGCTTGGGGGCCGGAGCCTCCTGCGGGGACTCACTTTTCCGGGAAATCTGCTTCGGGGGTGATGACTGGCCAGACATGGTGTCTACATTGGCATGCATTCGCCCGGCGGCAAGCCCGGGCGAAGATCGGACGACGAACTGAATGGCAACCGCCCCGTGGCGCCCCCTCGCCCTCCTCGGATTCGCTGCCGCCCTGCTGGGCGCGCCGGCGGAGGCCGAGACCCTGCGCCCGCCGCCGCCGCCGCGCGCGCCGGTCGCGGTGCGCGAGGTGGCGGTGATCAACCATGCCGCCCACCCGGTGTTTCAGCTCAAGGTCTCGTTCAGCGAAGCCGACCAATGGGGCGATGACCGGCTGGGCGAGGCCACCGTACCTCCTGGCGGCACCTTCCGCGTGCGCCTCGGGCGGACCGGCGACTGCCTGTTCGATATCCAGGTGATCTATGACGACCTCAGCCACGAGGAGCGCCGCGGAGTCGATCTCTGCCGCATTCGCGCGGTGACATTCGACGGCACCACGGCGACAAAGCCGACCGAGTTGTTCGCGGTGCCGCGCGGCATAAGGCTGGAGAACCGCGGGCCGCGGCCAATCCGCCAGGTGTTCGTCTCCAGCGCCAGCGCCGAGCAATGGGGCGACGATCTCGCGCCGCCCGGCGGCATCGCCCCGCGTGCCAGTGGCGCGATCGTCTATCGCGGCGGCTGCACCGCCGATCTCCGCGTGGTCTACGACAACCGCGCCGCCGAGGAGCGGCGCGGGCTCGACCTTTGCGCCAGCCCCGCCCTGATTATCCGCCCGGGCTGGACGACCGATGACGAACCGCCCGCCCCGCCGGCGCCCGGCAGTCTCCGCCTGGTGAACCGCACCGGCCATCCCATCACCGCGCTGCATCTGCGCGCCGAGCCGCACCATGGCGCCGAGAGCCCTGACCTGCTGGGCGCCGGCCTGCTGCCGGCCGGTGGCAGCCTTGACGTGCCGTTCGATCGTGGCGCCGATTGCCGCTTCACCCTGCGGGCGAGCTATGGCGGGGATCTCGCGGATCTCGCGTTGCGCGGCATCGACCTGTGCGGCGATTCGACGATAGAGCTGACGAATTCGCCAACGATACGATAAACATTGACAAAATAGCGCAATTCCACTCAAAATTTGTAAATGGCCTCGCTGGGTTCCGCCGACAGAGCCGTGCTGCGCGTTCGCCCCATCCGCCGTGACAAGCGGTGGTGGCGGAAGTTTGCTTCGCCCCTATGGGTGCTGCTTGGCGTTCCCGCGCTGATTTTCCCGGCTGCGTTGGTCGTGATGATGGAGGACGATGGGCCGCGCTCCGCGGTGGAAATCGCGGTCTCCGCCCTGCCGATCGCCGGCGATGCGAGTGTGGCGGAGGGCGGCAAGGCGGCCAATCCGTTCGGCGAGCAATCCCGCTCGGTGCCGGTGACCACGGCGAGCTCGCTGTTCAGCAGCTCCGCCCAGGTCGCGGCGGTTCATCCGGGAACCCGTATCGAAACCGCGCCCACCGAGACCGAGCTGGTGGACTACAAGGTGCTGGTGTTCAACGCCCTGCACCCGCTCACCCTCGCCTCGGAGGATCTGCTGAGCAGCGGCGCCAATCTGCAATACCTGCCCACCGGCGAGGAATTCGCCAAGATCGTCTATCGCGAGTTCTGCATGGGCGGGATGGCCAGCCAGGGGGCGCCGGGCGAGTTCGGCAAGCTGGGCATCAGCAACAACCTCGTGGTCTCGCTGCTGAATTACATGCCGCTGGCGGAAATCACCCGCGCCTGCCCGCAACTGCGCTGAATTTCAGCTGCCGGGCTTCCACTGTCCGGATTTCTTCAGCGCGTCCGCCACTTCCTTCGGCATGTAGGTCTCGTCGTGCTTGGCCAGCACTTCGGAGGCGGCGAACACGCCATCCGGCCGCAAGGTGCCCATCGCCACCACGCCCTGCCCTTCGCGGAACAGGTCCGGCAGGATGCCGACATAGGTGACCGACACTGATCCCGGCCCGTCAGTGACCCGGAAGCTCGCCGCCGGCTTGCCGTCCACTCGCGTGCGCGACACGCTGCCGCCCTCGACCAGCCCGCCGATGCGGAAGCTGCGGCCCGGAGCCGGTGCCTTGGTGGCGATCTCGGAGGGGGCGACGAAGAAGGTGAGGTTGTCGTTCAGCGCCGTCAGCACCAGCGCCACCGCGCCGCCGAGGCAGGCGAGCCCGGCCAGCACGGCGATCAGGCGGCGCCGCTTGCGGCTCATGCGGCCGCTCATGCGTCCCTCCCGCGCGGATCGACCGCGGCGAGGCGCCGCTTGGCGAGCCCCGCCCGGCGCCAGGCCGAGAGCGCGAAAGCCAGGATCATCGCGGCCGCCAGCCCGTATGACGCGAGAATGAAGGGCAGATGCGTCATGCCGCCTCCTGCGCGCGGGCCAGCAGCAGGCCGCGGGTGCGCCGCTCCATCACCGCCGCCCGGAGACGCGCCACCACGATGGCGGCGAAGCCGAGAGAGAAGCCGAGGATGGAGATCAGCAGCGGCCACAGCATGCCGGAGAAAACTGTCGGCGCGCTGGTGAACTTGATGCTGGCGGGCTGGTGCAGCGTGTTCCACCACTCAACCGAGAACTTGATCACCGGCAGGTCCACCACCCCGATCAGGGCCAGGATGGCGCCGGCGCGATAGCCTCGCTCCGGGCTGTCGAAGGCGCGCACCAAAGCGATATGGCCGAGATAGAGGAACAGCAGCACCAGCATCGAGGTGAGCCGCGCATCCCATACCCACCACGTCCCCCACATCGGCCGCCCCCACAGGCTGCCGGTGGCCAGGCACAAGGCAGTGCAGCCGGCACCGACCGGGCCGATCTCCACCGCGGCGAGATCGGCCAGCGGATGGCGCCACACGAGGGAGAGCAGGGAGCAAAGCGCCAATCCGAAATAGCCGCCGGATGCGAGCCATGCGGCGGGCACATGGATGTAGATGATCCGCACCGCGTCGCCCTGCTGGTAGTCGGCCGGCGCGAAGAACAATCCCCAGCCGAGGCCGACCAGCGTGAGCACGACGCCGGCTACGGCCAGATATGGCAGGATCCGCCCGGAAAGCCGCAGGAACTGGCCGGGGTTGGCGAAGCGATGAAGGGTAATGGCCATGCGGCACCGATAAATAGAAGCTTTGCGCCCGGCGGCAAGTCCGGGAAGAATGACACCTTATCCCATGCCTGCCGCCCCGACTCCAAGGACCTCCCGCCCAATGCAATACTGGCTCGTGAAATCCGAACCCGACGCCTTCTCCTGGGACCAGCAGGTGGCCAACAAGGTGGAGCCCTGGACCGGGGTGCGCAACCACATGGCCAAGAACAACCTCAAGGCCATGAAGAAGGGCGATCTCGCCTTTTTCTACCACTCCAATATCGGCAAGGAGATCGTCGGCATCGTCGAGGTCGCGCGCGAGGCCTATGCGGACCCGACGATCGAGCCGGGCGAGAAGGGCGACTGGGTCTGCGTGGACATGAAGGCGCGGCGGCCGCTGAAAACCCCGGTGACGCTGGCGGCGCTGAAGGCCGACCCGGCATTCGCCGAATTGCCGCTGATCCGCCAATCCCGCCTCTCAGTCATGGCGATCGGCGCCGAGCATTGGCAGGCGATCTGCGCGCTGGGCGGCGTGAAGCCCTGATGTTTCCGCCGGGCTGGCGGGTGCTGGGCCAGGTGGAGGACATCGCCGATGGCGGCAGTGCCGGTTTTCCGCCCGCCACCGGCATCTTCAACGGCCTGCTCGCCGTGCGCCGCGGCGCGGACGTGAAGGTCTACGTCAACTCCTGCCCCCATATCGGCGCCCCGCTCGACTGGGTGCCCGGCCGCTTCCTCTCGCTCGACGGCACCCGCATCATCTGCGCCCTGCACGGCGCCGAGTTCGAAATCGACTCCGGCCTGTGCACCAGCGGCCCCTGCCAAGGCGACCGGCTGGAACCAGTCATGATCCAGATCAAAGACGGAATCCTCCTCGTCCCCGAAGATGCCGGCATATGACGCCAAACCGCGCTGGGCGGAGCCGTGGGGAAAGTAAGGCAAGGGGCTCTGCCCCTTGACCCCGCTGGGGGATGATCCCCCAGACCCGCACCCGTTGAAGAGGGTGCCGAATGAGAGAGGGGGCCAACTCCGAGGTGGCAACCACCGAGATGGCCCCCTCTCTCATTCGGCACCTGCCTTTAATAGATGAGGTCCAGGGGATCATCCCCTGGTGGGGGTCGAGGGGGCAACGCCCCCTCGCCTTTCTTCCTCAGGGCTTGCGCCACGCACCCGGTTTGCGCGACATGCTGTTCATCGTCGGGGCCGCGGGGGGCGGCGCCGGTTTCTCTTCGCGTCCAGGATGGAAAGACCGCAAAGCAATGTCTGACACCCTCTTCCCGGTTAAGTCCGAGATCGCCGCCGCTGCGCATGTGGATGCGGCCAAGCACGCCGCGATGACGGCGGAGGCTGCTGCCAACCCTGATGCGTTCTGGGCCCGCGAGGCTGCCCGCGTCAGCTGGATGAAGGCGCCGACCAAGACACGCAGCGGCGATTTCACCGGCGATGTGCGCATCAAGTGGTTCGAGGATGGCACGCTGAATGCGTCGGCCAACTGCCTCGATCGCCACCTCGCCACGCGCGGCGACCAGACCGCCATTATCTGGGAGGGCGATGATCCCGGGCAGAGCCGGCATGTGAGCTATCGCGAGCTGCACGAGATGGTGTGCCGCATGGCTAACGTGCTGAAATCGCTGGGGGTGAAGAAGGGCGACCGGGTTTGCATCTATCTGCCGATGGTGGTGGAAGCGGCCGTGGCCATGCTCGCCTGCGCCCGCATCGGCGCGGTTCATACCGTGGTGTTCGGCGGTTTCTCGCCGGACAGCATCGCCCAGCGCATCCAGGACGCCGGCGTTGAGGTGGTGATCACCGCCGATGAGGGCCGCCGCGGCGGGCGCAAGGTGCCGCTGAAGGCCAATGTGGATGCGGCGCTGAACCAGTGTCCGTCGGTGAAGAGCGTGCTCGTCGTCACCGTCACCGGCGGTGCCGTCAACATGCAGGCCGGGCGGGACCATGTGGCGGAAACGCTGTGCGCGGCCGCCTCCGCGGTGTGCCCGCCGGAGGAGATGAGCGCGGAGGACCCGCTGTTCATCCTCTATACCTCGGGTTCCACCGGCAAGCCGAAGGGCGCGCTGCACACCACTGGCGGCTACATGGTGTGGGCGAGCTACACGCATGAGCTGGTGTTCGACTATCACCAGGGCGACATCTACTGGTGCACCGCCGATGTCGGCTGGGTGACCGGGCACACCTATATCGTCTATGGCCCGCTCGCGAACGGCGCGACCACGCTGATGTTCGAGGGTATTCCGACCTATCCGGATGCGTCGCGTTTCTGGCAGGTCGTCGATAAGCATCAGGTCAACATCTTCTACACCGCGCCGACCGCCATCCGCTCCCTGATGCGCGAGGGCGAGGCGCCGGTGAAGAAGACGTCGCGTAAGTCCTTGCGCGTGCTGGGTTCGGTGGGTGAGCCGATCAATCCCGAGGCCTGGCTGTGGTATCACCGCGTGGTCGGCGACCACCGTTGCCCGATCGTGGATACCTGGTGGCAGACGGAGACCGGCGGCATCCTGATTTCGCCGCTGATCGGCGCCATCGCGCAGAAGCCGGGCTCGGCAACCAAGCCGCTGCCGGGCGTTTTCCCGTTACTGGTCAATGCCGAGGGCCAACAGCTCGATGGCGCCACCGACGGATTGCTGTGCATCGCCCAGCCGTGGCCGGGCATCATGCGCACCGTGTTCGGTGACCATGAGCGCTTCATCCAGACCTATTTCTCGACCTTCAAGGGCCTCTACTTCACCGGCGACGGCGCGCGGCGGGATGAGGACGGGTATTACTGGATCACCGGCCGCGTCGATGACGTGATCAACGTCTCCGGCCATCGCATGGGCACCGCCGAGGTGGAGAGCGCGCTGGTCTCGCACCCCAAGGTGGCCGAGGCGGCGGTGGTCGGCTTCCCGCATGACATCAAGGGCCAGGGCATCTACGCCTATGTGACGCTGAAGCTCGGCGAGGAGCCGACCGAGGCGCTGCGCAAGGAGCTGGTCGGCTGGGTGCGCAAGGAGATCGGGCCGATCGCCGCACCGGATGCCATCCAGTGGGCGCCCGGCCTGCCCAAGACGCGTTCGGGCAAGATCATGCGGCGTATTCTCCGCAAGATCGCCGCCAACGAGACCGACAGCCTGGGCGATACCACCACGCTGGCCGATCCCGGGGTGGTGACCGATCTCGTGGCGAACCGCGTCGGATGATCCTGCGTCCCGCCACCGTGGCCGACGCCGGCGCGGTGGCGGATGTCTATCTCACCGCCCGCATGGCGGCGTCGCCGAACGTCAAATGGGCCCATACCGACGATGAGGTGCGGGCCTGGCTTCGCAACCACCTGATCCCGCATGGCGGGATGACGGTGGCGGTGGATGGGCTGACCCTACACGGCTACATCGCGACGCATGAGGAGTGGGTGGACCATTTGTTCATCCATCCACTCTCCTGGCGCCGCGGGCTCGGGGCTCGCTTGCTCGACCACGCCAAGGCGTTGCGCCCGGCCGGGCTACGGCTTTGGACGTTCCAGAGCAACGCAAGGGCGCGGGCTTTCTATGAGCGCCAGGGTTTCGTGGTGGATCACCTCACCGACGGCAGCGACAACGAGGAGCACGAGCCGGACGTGCTCTATGTGTGGTCGCCAATTCGTTAATCGTCGGCATTACCGCTGATTGATGAATTGTTACGTTGCCAGCGGGCATCGCCGGCGCGTTCAGTGCGGTATGATCGATGGCAAGCGCATCGCAGTCGTGCTTCCCGCCTATAACGCGGCGCGCACCCTCGTGCGCACCTACGCCGATATCCCCAAGGACCTCGTCGACGACATCATCCTCACCGATGACGCGAGTGCCGACGAGACGGTGGCGCTGGCGCGCAGCCTCGGAATCCACACGATCCGGCATGACCGCAATCGCGGCTATGGCGGTAATCAAAAGACCTGCTACGCGGCCGCCATCGCCCGGGGCGCCGATATCGTGGTGATGCTGCATCCGGACTACCAGTATTCGCCACGCCTGGTGCCGGCGATGGCCTCGATGATCGCCTCCGGAGAGTTTGATGTGGTGCTGGGTTCGCGCATCCTGGGTGGCGGGGCGCTGAAGGGCGGCATGCCCGTGTGGAAATACGTCGCGAACCGGGCGCTCACCTTCGTGCAGAACCTGTTGGGCGGACAGAAGCTGTCGGAATATCACAGTGGTTACCGCGCCTGGAGCCGGGCGGCGCTGCTGCATCTGCCGCTGATGGCCAATTCCGAGGATTTCGTGTTCGACAACCAGATGCTCGCCCAGGCGATCTATTTCCGCCTGCGGATCGGCGAGATCTCCTGCCCGACGCGGTATTTCCCGGAGGCCTCCTCGATCGGCCTGCGGCGTAGCATCGTTTATGGGCTCGGCGTGCTGGCCAATACCGCGCTGGTGCCGCTGGCTCGGCTTGGGCTGGTGCGCCCGGCGATTTTCGCGGACGTCACCGCCGCGCGTCTGCCGATCCGCGCGCCGGGCTTCGCCATTCCCGAGTGAGGCGCAACGGCTCCGATCTTGCCATAACGCTCGGCTTCGCCGCGCTGTTCCTCGCCAATATCGCCCACCACGCGCCGTGGCGGGACGAGCTGCTGGCCTGGATGATCGCGCGGACGGCTGCCACGCCGCTCGACCTGTTCCGCGCCCTACACGTGGATGGCCATCCCGGTCTGTGGCACGCGCTGCTGTGGCCGCTGACCAAGCTGACGGCCGATCCGGTGGCGATGAAGGCCGTGCATGCGGCGATCGGGTTCGCGGTGATCGGGCTGATCGGCCTCGCCTCGCCCTTCGCGCGGTGGGAGCGGGGGCTGCTGCTGGGCGGGTATTTCCTGTCGTACGAGTATGCGGTGATCAGCCGCAACTACGGGATCGGGCTGCTGCTGGCGCTGCTCTTTGCGCAGAGCCGTTGCACGGCGCCGGCTTCCGTGTGGCGCAATGCGCTGCTGCTGGCGCTGCTGGCGAATACCCATATCTACTGCACCATCCTCGCCGGCGTGTTTGCCCTGGAATACCTGATCGACCGTTTGCGCGCCGGGGCGCGGCCCATCTTGCCGGCTCTGCTCGCCGCGGCTGGCTTCGCGCTGGCGCTCGCAACCGTCTGGCCGGCGGCGGATATCAGCCGGGAGGTGACACGGCCGCTGGTCGATGCGCTGAGCCCCGGGCATTTGCTGAAAACCGCGATCCGCTTCGCCATTGGCCTTGCCCCGGTGCGGCTCACGCCACTCTCCTGGGAGTTCCTGCTGTTTCCGCCGGAGCGCGCGGGGATGGTGGCGCTGCTGCCGTTTCTCGCCGCGGCCGTGGCACTGTTCGGGGCCGCAGTGGTGGTGTTGCGGCGGGATGGCGCGGCGCTCGCGGTGTTTATGGTGAGCGTGGCGGGCGCGGTGGCGTTCGGCCATTTGTTCCACGCGGTCGCGGTGCGGCATTGGGGGATTGTGTTCACCGCCTTCCTGGCTTGCCTGTGGATGGCCCGGCTGCATGGGGCCGGGCGGTCGCGGGTGCTGGTGGTGCTTCTTTTGCTTGGCGCCGTTGGCGGGGCGGAGGCGATGTATTTGCAATGGCGGCTGCCCTTCTCCCAGGCGAGCGCCGCCGCGCGCTGGATCGAGGGATCGCCTTACGGTTTCCGGCCACTGATCGGCGTGCCCGATGCGCCCTCCGCCGCGGTGGCGGCGCTGCTGGCGCGCGACCTCACCATGGCGGAATGCACCTGCACCGCGCCGCGTGCCGTGTTCACCACCGCCCGCGATGGGTTTCACCGCGACATGCTACCGGACGCACTGAGCCGCCTCGCGGGACCCGCCAGCCTGCTGGTCTCGGCGTGGGAGCTATCCCCAAGCGAGCTCGCCGCCATCGCCGCGCGCGGGCTTAACCCGCGGGCTGTCGCCGCCTTCACCGGCGCCTGGGTGGACGAGGAGTTCTACCTCTACACGCTGGACCGGTGATCAGCTCGTCTCGAGGGATTTCGATGCCTTTTCATAGGAGTGGCGGCTGAGGCCGGGCAGCGCGAGGAGTTTTTCCAGCTCGGCGCGCATGAGCGCGGCCCGGCCGGGATCATGCCGGCGCCAGGCGCCGAGCGGGTTGATCATGCGGGCGGCGGTCTGGCCGTTGATCGGGTCGAGCGCGAGGAGCGTGTCGCCGAGCAGGCGGTAGCCGGCGCCGGCGGCATCGTGGAAGCGCACCTGGTTGGCGGCGGCGAAGGCGCCGATCAGGGCGCGCACGCGGTTGGGGTTACGCAGGTCGAAATCGGCGTGGCGCATCAAGGCGCGTACCACCGAGGCGGTATCGGCGCGCGGCGAGGTGGCCTGGATGGCGAACCATTTGTCGATCACCAGCTCTTCGCCCTGCCAGCGCCGATGGAACGCATCCAGCGCCGGCAGGCGCGCCGCGGAGTCGCCGCCGGCGAGTTCCACCAGGGCGGCGAGGCTGTCGGTCATGTTGGCCGCATCCGCGAACTGCCCGGCGGCCAGCGCGTCATCCCCGGCAGCGACGAGGTAGGAGAGGCAGGCGTTGCGCAGCGCGCGCCGGCCGATCGAGGCGCCATCCGGGCGGTAGGGCCCGGCATCGGTCAGCGCGGCATAGGCGGTGCGCAGTTCGTCGCCCAGGGCGGCGCCGAGCTGCGCACGGAGGAAGCCGCGCACGGTGTGGATGGCATCGACATCCACGGTTGTCATCTGGTCCGCGACATAGGCTGCGCCAGGCAGGGCCAGTGCCTCGGCGGCGAAGGCACGGTCGGGGATGGATAGGCTGGCGCGCAGGCTGTCGAGCAGGCCGGCGTCCATCGCGAGGGTGCGGCCGGATTGCACGTCGGCGATCATCTCCAGCATCAGGCCGGTCGCGTATTGCTGGAAGCTCTCCCAGCGCACGAAGGGATCGGTGTCATGCGCGGCGAGCACCAGCAGGCGGGCGCGGGAGATTCCGGCGAGTTTCACCGGCGCCGAGTAGCCGCGCAGCAGGGAGGGCACGACGGGTTGGCCGAGATTCGTGAAGGTGAATGTCTGCTCGGCCTGGTCGAGCAATAGCATGCGCGTGGGGGCGACCTCCGCGCCGTCGATGCCGATCAGCCCGGCGGCGACCGGGATGGGTAGCGGCTGCTTTTCGGGCTGGCCCGGGGTGGGTGAGGTCGATTGGCGCAGGGTCAGCCGGTAGGTGTGCGTCGCGGGGTCATAGGCGTCGGTGACACGCACCTCCGGTGTGCCGGCCTGGCCGTACCAGGCCATGAAGGCGGAGAGGTCCTGCCCGCCGCCATCCTGGAGGGCGGTGACGAAATCTTCGATCGTTACCGCCTGATTGTCGTGGCGGGCGATGTAGAGGTCCATACCGCGACGGAAACCCTCGGCGCCGAGCATGCGATGGAGCATGCGGACGACCTCGGCGCCTTTCTCGTAGATGGTCGGCGTGTAGAAATTGTCGATCGCGAGGTAGGAGTCTGGCCGCACGGGATGGGCGAGCGGGCCGGCATCCTCGGGGAATTGGGCGGCGCGCAGGCGGCGGACGTCTTGTAGGCGTTTTACTGCGGCGGAGCCCATGTCGGACGAGAATTGCTGGTCGCGGAACACGGTCAGCCCCTCCTTGAGGGAGAGCTGGAACCAGTCCCGGCAGGTGACGCGATTGCCCGTCCAATTGTGGAAATACTCGTGGGCGATCACTGATTCGATGCCCTGGTAGTCGGTATCGGTGGCGGTTTCCGGGCGGGCGAGCACGTATTTTGTGTTGAAGACGTTGAGGCCCTTGTTCTCCATCGCGCCCATGTTGAAGTCCGACACGGCGGCGATGTTGAAGACGTCGAGATCGTATTCGAAGCCGTAGACCTCTTCGTCCCACTTCATGGAGGCTTTCAGCGAGTCCATGGCGTGGCCGCAGCTCGCCTCGTCGCCGCGGCGGACGTAGATGGCGAGCGCGACGTCGCGGCCGGAGCGGGTGGTGAAGCGGTCGCGCACGGCCACCAGATCGCCGGCGACAAGGGCGAAAAGATAGGCGGGCTTGGGGTGCGGGTCCTCCCAGCGGGCCCAGTGGCGGTCGCCGGCCGTGCCGGTTTCGACGGGGTTGCCGTTGGAGAGCAGCACCGGCACCGCGGCCGCGTCGGCCTCGATGGTGGCGGAGAAGCGGGCCATGACGTCGGGGCGGTCGGGGAAGAAGGTGATGCGGCGGAAACCCTCGGCCTCGCATTGGGTGAAGTAGTTGCCGCCGGAGAGGTAGAGGCCGCTGAGCTCGCTGTTGGCGCCGGGATTGTTGCGGACGGCGATCTCGACGACGGCTTCGTCCGGCATGTCGGCGATCACCAGGGCGCCGTCGGGGGCAAGCGTGTAGCGGTTGGCGCTGAGCTCGGCGCCGTCCAGCGACACGGAGAGCAGTTCGATTGCCTCGCCATCCAGCCGCAACGGGGCGGTGGCGTCGCCATGGGCGGGGTTACGGCGCACGGTGAGGCGGGAGCGCACCACGGTGGCGGCGGGGTCTAGGGTGAAATGCAGGTCGACATTATCGACCAGGAAGGCGGGCGGGCGGTAATCGGCGCGGAGAGTCGCGGTGGGGACGGCGTCGGGATGGTCAGGCATGGCGGCACTCCGGGCATTGGCCGCCCACCCTGGCGCAAGCGCGCGGGATGCTCAACTCATGCGAGGTCGCAGGATCGGCGCCGGCTCCCGGCCGCGCTCGGCGAACAGCACGTCGAGCGTCAGCACCGCCGGGAGCACGGCCATGAAGGCGGACTCCCATAGGGTTGCCGGGTTGAAGTGGCTGGCGAGCACGGGGACGAGCAGCAGGCCGAGATAGAAGCGCGCGGCGCGCTTGACGATCCAGCGCAGCATGCCGCCGAGCTGCGCCGTGTTGTTCGCTACATCGCCCGCCCGCCCCGCCGTCACCACCGCGGCATTGGCGAGGCCGACGGCGAGCAACCCGCCACCGAGCATGGCCATCACCACGACGGGGGTTTTCCAGCCGGCAGCCGCGGGGTCCCCCAGCATCATCAGCGTGTCGTAAGTGCCGTGCAGCGCCACCGGCACGATGAGGGCCATGGTGAGGCCGAACCAGCGATCGATGTCATTGGCGATAGTGCCGAGCACCAGCGCGCCCATCATCAGGCCGCACACGCCGTGGATCGGCACCGCCGAGCCGCTGCGGAGCAGGGCCACCACTTGCCATTTGCTGCCGGCCTGCATGAGGTAGAGCACGTTCTCCAGCCCCGCGAAGCCCATCGCCACCGCTACCGCGACCATCAGCAGGCTGCGCAGGCGACGTTCGTCGATGGTGAGCATGGTGAGCAGCAGGGCGGCGAATTTCAGCAACTCCTCCGGCAGCGCCGCCACCACGAAGCCGCCGATCACCGCGTGCATCGCGTGCGGCGAGCCGAACATCGCGGGGGACAGGCCGGCGAGCCGCACCATCAGCAATTCGAGTGGTGCTGCGGCCACGGCAGCGCAGGCGCCGGCGAGGAAGCCGATCCACAGCGCCGGGCTGCCCCAGGTCTCGCGCGCCTTGAACACGCCATAGGCGACGAGCAGCAAAGGCGGCCCGAGCGAGGCTAACATCCAGAGCGGCGACACAGGCCATATCCCTCAAAAACCGAACCCGCTGACTATGGCCGGGCCGGTGTTAAGGGGATGTTTGACCTCTGGGTTAGATCGCCTCGTCGTCTTCGGCCGGTCCGGCAAGCCCGAGGATCTGCTCGGCGGCGACGGGGTCACCGGATTGCACGGTCTTCAAGGTCCGCCCGATAGCACGGGTGCGCACCCTCGCACTTTCAATGGTGTTGCTGAAGGTGTTGGCCTGCTTGCCGAGCGTCTCCAGCACCTTGTCCATCTTGCCCATCTCGGCCTTGGTCGCCTCCAGCAGCTGGCCGATATGGGCGGATTTTTCCTCCAGCGTCATCGTGAGGTAGCCGAGATGGATGGTGCGCAGCAGCGCAGGGAACAGCGTCGGCCCCATCACCAGCACCCGCGCGCCGCTGCCGAGGTCGCCGATCAGGCCGGGGATGCGGGCGATTTCGGCGTAGAGCCCGTCGGTCGGCAGGTACATCACTGCGAAATCCACCGTCGCGGGGGGGGCGACGTATTTGCTGGCGATTTTTTTGGCCTCGTCGCGGACACGGCGTTCGAGCGCGCGGCGGGCCGTCTTTTCCGCCTCGGCATCGCCGAGATCGAGCGCGGCAAGCAGGCGCTCGTAGTCCTCGACCGGGAATTTGGCATCCACCGGCAGGTACACCTTGGCCTCGCCGCGCATCGGCATCAGCACGGCGAATTCCACCGCGTCGTCGCTGCCCTGGCGCGGCTTCCAGTTGGTCTCGTAGGCGCCGACCGGCAGGATGTCGTCGAGCATGGCGCGCACCTGCGTCTCGCCCCAGCCGCCGCGGGTTTTCACGTTGCCGAACAGGCGCTTGAGATCACCGATTTGCGCAGTGACCGCCTGCACGTCACCCATCGCCTTCTGCACCTGGGCAAACTGGTCGGCGACGCGCTGGAAGCTCACGGTCATCTGCTTCTCGACCGCCTCGTGCAGTTGCTCGTTGACGGTCTTCTGGATCGCCTCGAGCTTGGCCTCGTTGCCCTCGCGCAGTTCGCGCAGGCGGGCATCGAGCGCGGTGCGCATGTCGGCGATCGCGGTGGTGACTTCGAGGCGGAGCTGCGCGCCGGCATCGGTTTGCCGCTTGGCGACTTGTTCGAGCTGGACGCCGAGCGTGCGCTGAATGTCGGACAGGCGCTGCTCATTGCCCTCGCGCAGCTCGCCGAGCCGCTGGTCGAGCGCGCCGCGCAGCTCGGCTAGGGTGCCGCCGAGTTCGACGCGCTGGGCGCCGGCGTTGGTGGCGAAGCTGGCGACCAAGGCGCGCTCGGTATCGGCGAGCGAGGCGCGCAGGGTCTCGGTTTCGCTGCGCTGGGCGGCCAGGATCTGCTCGCCGAGCAGGCGCAGCCGCTCGAAATGCTGGCGCTGGCGCAGCGCGACCAGAATCGCGCCGATACTGGCTGCGGCAGCCAGCGCGGCCAAGAAGAGGATCGCGAGATTGCTGTTCACCGGTAGTTTCGCTCCACGTAGACCCAGGCCAGGAAGGCTGGGACCGCGAAACCGGCCATGGTCATCATCAGCCCGTCCGGCCCGTAGCGGTCGAACATGATGCCTACGACAACCCCGGCGCAGGCGCCAGTGAGCATCTGCATCGCCCCGATCAGCGCCGAGCCGGCGCCGGCCATGGCGGGGATGCGCTCGAGCGCGGCATGGGTGACGTTGGGGCTCACCAGGCCGCGGCTCAGCGTGGCGAGCAGGAAGATGGGCACCAGCATGGCGATGCTCGCGAGCCGCGCGCCGCCGGCGAGCAGGCCGCCGAGCGCGCCGAGTGCCGCGCCGCCGAGCCCGATGCCCATCGGCCAGACGGCGGACCAGCGGAAATGCACCGCGGCGCGGTTGATCCAGGCGCCGGCCAGCACGCCGGCGGTGATCAGCGCGAATACCGCGCCGAACACCGGGGTCGAGACACCGTTCGGGCCGAGCAGCAGCATCGGCGCCCCGGCGACGACGCAGAACACGTTGCCGAGGTTCAGCGCGCCGACGATGCCGAAGGCGATGGTGCGGCGTTCGCCGAGGATGGCGAGGAAGGGCGGCGGCGGCAGGTCCCGCCGTGTCTCGGGCAGGCCGAGGAGCGCCACCACCGCGAGCGCCACGCCGGTGAGCAGTTGGAAGATGAAGATGCCGCGCCAGCCCAGCGCCATCAGCACCGCGCCGCCAAGCGTGGGCGCGATGACCGGGGCTAGGCTGAACACCAGGCTCACCGTCGAGAGCCGGGCCCGCGCCGCGTCAGCCTCGAAAAGGTCCCGGATGATGGCGAAGGCGAGCACGGTGCCGCCTGCCGCACCGGCGCCCTGGAGGCAGCGGGCGGCCAGTAAGGTCGCGATGGAGGGTGCGAAACCGCTGGCGAGGCCGCCGATCACATAAAGCAAAAGGGCCACCGTCAGCACCGGGCGCCGGCCGATCCGGTCGGACACCGGGCCGATGACAAGCTGCGCGGTGCCGAAGCCGAGCAGGAACATGCTGAGCGTGGCGGTGGCCGCGGCGGCATCGGCGCCGAGCGCACTGCGGATCTCCGGCAAAGCGGGGAGCGACATATCGATCGAGAGCGCGGGCAGGCCCGCCAGGGCGCCGAGCAGGAGGGTGAAGCCCAGGCCATCCGGGTGAATTCGCATCGTCTATGCTAAATTCAGCCATTCCGGCTTCGGCGCAAGCGAAAAATCACATCGTCAACGTATCGTTAATTTGTCGTTAATCTCCGCGCCGGCTGGCGGAAATCCGAGGGTTTCACCCGAGGAAGCCGCGGATCGTCGCCGCCGCTTCGGCCAGCCCCACGCGCTGCGGCGTGGCGCCGGCGGGGAAGGCGGAAAACAGGCGGGTGGGCGTCAGCCGGTCGAGCAGCACGAACACCCCGCGATCGGTGGCGCTGCGGGTCAGCCGCCCGAAGGCCTGGCGCAGCCGGTAGCGCACCACCCGGTCGTCATAGCCGGCGGTATCGCCCTCGCCGAGATGCAGGCGGCGCTCGCGGTGCAGGATATCCGGCCGCGGCCAGGGCACGCGCTCAAACACCACCAGCCGGAGCGCGCGGCCCGGCACGTCCACCCCGTCCCGCATCGCGTCCGTGCCGAGCAGGCAGCTTTCCTCCTCGGTGCGGAACACGTCGACCAGCGTCGCGTTGTCCATCGCGTCAACATGTTGGGCGAGGAGCGGAATACCGGCGGCCTCGAGGTCGGGGGCGATGCGCTCATGCACGGCGCGCAGGCGGGAGATGGCGGTGAACAGGCCGAGCCCGCCGCCGCCGGCAGCGAGGAACAGCGCCCGGTAGGCGCTGGCGAGTTGGCCGATATCGCGGGCGTTGAGATCATTCACCACCAGCACCCGGGTTTGCGCCGCATAGTCAAACGGGCTCGCCACCGAGACGCGGATCGCCGGGGCCGGTAGATGCGTCGCACCCACCCGCGCCTCCGCCACGTCCCACGCCGCCTCGGCATCGCCGGCACCGCCGTCGCGCAGCGTTGCCGAGGTGACCAGCACGCCATGGGCGGGGCGGGCCAGCGTCATCACGAAGGGGATCGTCGGGTCGAGCCAGTGGCGGTGCAGGCCGACATTGACGTCCCCTCCCCGCTCGCGGCGATCGAGCCGGAGGAATTGCACGTGCTCCGGCCGCTCGCCAGGCTCGGGCGGCGGCGCGCCGACCGCCTGAAGCATCGCCTGCCAGGCCGAGAGCGGATCGAGCGCGCGGCGGCGCAGCGTGCGGGCGGCGGCCTCGATGCGGTTGCGCATCGTGGCCTCCAACTCCTCCGCCTCATCCTCCAGCCGCGCCTCCAGCCGTTCGGCGAGCGTCTTCAGCGGCACGGCGATGCGGCCGAGGGCGCGATACAGGTCCTCCGCCGTTTCGGGCAGGCCGGGGCCGGCGGGGTAGAGATCGCATTCCCGCGAGCCGGCATAGCCGGTCTCATCGGCGGTGCGGGCCAGGATCTGCTGGCGGGCGGCGTGGAGGAAGGCCTCGGTGGGGTTGGGCCGCTCGCCCGCGAGCGCCGGCAAATCCTCGGAAAGCCGCGCCGCCCAGCCGCCGGACGGCAGCGCGCGGGCGGCCTGCAAGCCGGCCTCGAGTGGCGCCTCCAGCTTGTCGTTGCCGGCCACCACCTCCTCCAGCCGCCGGCGCAATCCACGTGCGCGGGAGCGGCCGCCTTCCGCGCCGAGCAGCCAGCGCCGCAGCTCCGCCGTCTCGATGCCCGATAATTCGGCCGAGAAGGCGCCATCGGCGGCATCGAATACGTGATGCCCTTCATCGAACACGTAGCGCGTCGGCACGGTGGCGTCGTCGATGCCGCCCCCCCAGCTTGAACTGTGGGCCGCCTGCGCCATCACCAGCGCATGGTTGGCGACCACTACGTCCGCAGTGCGGGCCCGGCGGATGGTATGCTCGATGAAGCAGCGTCGCCAATGCGGGCAGCCCGCATGGATGCACTCGCCCCGCCGGTCCGCCAGGCTCCACAGCAGGGCGCCCCCAAACAGCTCGGCGAACCAGCCGGGCAGATCGCCGCCCTGGATGTCGCCATCCGAGGTCACCGCCGCCCAGCGGGCGATCAGCGCCACCGGGATCAGCGACTGCGGCGCACCGGCCGAGGCCGCGCCGACGGCGTCCTCAAGATTGAGCAGGCACAGATAATTCTCGCGCCCCTTGCGCACCACCACGCGGCGGCGCCGCTCGGCGGGCTCCGGCACCAGGCGAGCCAGTTCGCTCTCCACCTGCCGCTGCAAATGCCGCGTGAAGGTTGACACCCACACCGGCCCCTTGTTGCGCTCCGCCCACAGGCTGGCCGGGGCGATGTAGCCGAGCGTCTTGCCGGTGCCGGTGCCAGCTTCCGCCAGCACCACATGCGGCTCGCCCACCACCTCGCGCGGCGCGAAGGCGGCGGAAACCGCGGCGGCGTAATCCGCCTGACCGGGCCGTTGCTCGGCGCCCGGCCCCAGGATCGTCGCCAGCCGGGCTCGCGCGTCGGCCGGCGGCACCGGGAAGGCGGCGGGCGGCGGGGGCGGCGCCTCCTCCTCCCATTCCGGCAGCCGCTTCCACACCTGCAACGCCGCCGCCGAGGGCGCCGCCCCCGGCCGCCCCAGCGCCGCCATCACGAATTCCGCCCAATCCCAGCCGATCTGCCCCATCCGCGCCGCCAATCCCGCGGCATCCCGGTTCACCGCGAGATCCCGCCCCGCCGCAAGATGCGACAGCAGAGCCAGCGCGATATCGCCGAGCATCAGCGCCGCCGCCTCATTGCCATGGGCGGGCGGCGGCAAATCGAGCGCCAGCGCCAAGCCACGCGGAGTCGGCGCCGCGCTGCGGCCGGGCATGGCGAAGGCAAAAAGCTCCAGTAGATCGAGCGCCGGCATGGATTGCAGCCCGAGCCGCTTCAACGTCGCCGGCGCATGCACCAGCAGCGGCGGCGGCCCCGACCGCAAATGCCGCGCCGCCTCGGCGGAGGTGAGGTCGAGCACCTCGCCATCCTCCGTCACGATGCAGGCGCGCCCCACCCCAGCCACCACGGCCGGCGCCGCGGGCAGACTAAGACGCGGCGCGGGGGATGCGAGGGCCATGCCCCCCAGTACATTCCCCCGCGCCGCGCCGCCACCTTTTACCCCAGCAGCCGCTCGGCGATCTGCACCGCGTTCAGCGCCGCCCCCTTCAGCAACTGATCGCCCGCCACCAGCATGGCGATCGAGCGGCCCGACGGGTCAGACGCATCCTCCCGCAGCCGCCCCACCAGCACATCCCCCTGCCCGCTCGCCTCGTTCGGCATCGGAAAGTGATTGCTCGCCCGGTCATCCACGATCCGCACCCCAGGCGCCGCCGCCAGCACCACCCGCGCCGCCGCCACCGTCATCGGCCGGTCGAACTCCACCGTCATCGCGATGGTATGCGCCCGCAGCACCGGCACCCGGACGCAGGTAATACCGATCCGCAGATCCGGCGCATCGAGGATCTTCCGCAGTTCGCGCACCGCCTTGATCTCCTCGCCATTCTCCCCCGTCTCGCCATCCACCGCCGCGTCATGGCTGAACAAATTGAACGCATAGGGATGCGCCATCACGACAGGCGCAAACGCCTCGCCCGCCAGATACGCCACCGTCGACGCCCGCAACTCCTCCATCGCCGCCGCCCCGGCACCCGAGGCCGACTGATACGTCGCCGCGATCACCCGCCGGATCGGGTTGACCCGATGCAACGGCGCCAGCGGCACCGCGGCGATGATCGCCACGCAATTGGGGTTGGCGATAATCCCGTGATGCCCCTCAATCGTCCCGGCATTCACCTCCGGCACCACCAGCGGCACCTCCGGCTCCATGCGGAACGCCGAGCCATTATCGATCACCACCGTCCCCCGCGCCGCCGCCCGCGGCGCATAGGCCTTGGACGCCGTCGAACCCGCCGAAAACAGCGCGATATCAACCCCCTCCAGACTATCCTCGCCAATCGCCTCCACCGTCAGCATCTCGCCGCGAAACGCGATCTGCCGCCCAGCCGAGCGAGCCGACGCAAACAACCGCAACGATGACAGCGGAAACCCCCGCGCCTCCAAACACGCAACCAACTCCACGCCCACCGCCCCGCTCGCGCCAACCACGGCAACGCTCGGAAACGCAGGCATCGCCCGGCGAGCAGCCGCCGGTAGCAAAACAGGTGAATCATCATTCGGCATCATCAGTCTCCAAAAAGCCGGAGACGGGCGCCATCTTCCTCAGGCCCCGTCCGTTTCCGGCGGGGCCTCGGGGGGAACGCTATGCCATCGGCATCCGCGCACACACACACGAGGACGCCCCGCCACAGGGCGTCTTCGACTTCAGCGTGCGCTTGGTCATGACGACGAACATACTCCCTCCCTACCAGCCCCAATCCACCGACGCAACCGTCGAGACGCGGGGAAGGAAGCAAGGCGAGGGGCTCTGCCCCTCGACCCCGCTGGGGGCTCCGAGCCCCCAGACCCGCATTCGTTTAAGCGGGTGAGACGTGAGGGAG
>CAIPLM010000386.1 GCA_903865895.1 uncultured Rhodospirillales bacterium
AGCCGCACCGGCACGCTTAGGGGCCTCGCTGCCCGACGCGCCGGCAAGCTTCGGAGCCTCGCTGCCCGACGCGCCAGCCAGCTTCGGAGCCTCGCTGCCGGAAGCGCCAGCCCGCTTCGGAGCCTCAGTGCCCGACGCACCGGCCAGCTTCGGAGCCTCGCTGCCGGAAGCGCCAGCCAGCTTCGGAGCTTCGCTGCCCGACGCACCAGCCAGCTTCGGAGCCTCACTGCCCGACGCACCGGCCAGCTTCGGGGCTTCGCTGCCGGACGCGCCAGCCAGCTTCGGAGCCTCGCTGCCGGACGCGCCAGCCAGCTTGGGGGCCTCGCTGCCCGAGGCGCCGGCCAGGGTCGGGGCCTTGGTGCAGGCGGGGTTCATCTGCGCGGTCTGCGCGAAAGCGCCGGTCGAGAGGGCGAGAACCAGGGCGGTGCCGGCGAGAAGTTCCTTGATACGCATAGCGAAATTCCTTGTTTGGCTGCGCCCTTTCATGGGCGCGGGTTGCGGGCGGTCGATCCTTTGCGTCCCTCGTCAGGTCCGGCCGCTTCGTCGCCGGGCGCTGCAAGTGCTGCACATCGGGAAGACATGCGGCCTTGCCTTCCGTTACGCGCAAAATCGTCATTGGATGCGCACAACGGCGGGATTCATGCGGTACCAGGACGCAGCAGATCATCTCGCCGGAGATGTCGGCATCGCGATCTTTAAAATCACCCGGCCAAGCGGCGGACATGAAAACGGCGCGGCCATCTCCATGACCGCGCCGCGTTCAGCAATTCGCAGACCGGTTCAGC
Source organism: uncultured Rhodospirillales bacterium (assembly GCA_903865895.1). Taxonomy (GTDB): domain Bacteria; phylum Pseudomonadota; class Alphaproteobacteria; order Acetobacterales; family Acetobacteraceae; genus CAIYPH01. Next base: position 786 of record CAIPLM010000386.1, read on the forward strand.
CGCGCGACATGTACCCGCCGTCGCAGGGGATGTCGGCGCCGGTGACAAAGTTGGAAGCCGGCGCGGCAAGGAACACCGCGATCCCCGCGAGATCCGCCGGCACGCCCCAGCGCGCGGCGGGGGTGCGGGCCAGCACCATCTCGTTAAGCCCGGGCACCTGTGTGCGGGCGGCCTCGGTGAGCTCGGTGTCGATCCAGCCCGGCATCACGCAGTTGCACTGGATGCCGTCCTTGGCCCAGGCCGCTGCGGTCGCCTTGGTGAACTGCGAAATCGCGCCCTTGCTCGCCGCGTAGGGCGCGGCATGCGGGGCGCCGAACCAGGTCATCACCGAGCCGATATTGATCACCTTGCCGCCACCGGCCGTCACCATGTGCGGATAGGCCGCCTGGCTCATCAGGAAGGCGCTGGTCATGTTGGTGTCCATCACCCGGTGCCACTCCGCCTCCTCGTACTGGTGCGGGAACTTGCGGATGGCGATGCCGGCGTTGTTCACGAGGATGTCGAGCCGGCCGCAGCGCGCGACGGTCTCGGCCACCAGCTTCTCGCACTCGGCCTTCTTGGTCACGTCGGCGGCGATGAAGATCGCGCCATGGCCAAGCCCGGCCGCCGCCTTGTCGCCCTTGGCCTGATTGCGGCCGGAGAGCACCACCTTGGCGCCGGCGGCGGCGAGCCCGCCCGCCATGCCGAGGCCAATGCCGCCATTGCCGCCGGTGACGATGGCAACCTTACCGGTGAGATCGAACGGATTCATGAGCGGACGCCCCTTTGTTTGCATGGGCGCCCTGGGTAACACCAGGGTCGCCCCCGGTCAAAACGCCTCTACAGCAACAGCTTGCCACCGACCATCAGCAACGTGATCGCCAAAGTCGGACGCAGGATATAGTCGGGCAGCCGCACCGACATCAGCGTGCCGATGATGATGCCGGGGATCGAGCCGGTGAGCAGCGACAGCAGCAGCATCCAATCCACCGAGCCGACGAACCAATGCCCGATCCCCGCGATCAAGGTCAGCGGCACGGCATGCGCTATGTCAGAACCGATGAGCTGCGGCAGGGGGGTGCGGCGGTAGAGTATCACCAGCACCGTCATGCCGATCGCACCCGCGCCGACCGATGAGAGCGTGACAAGCACCCCCATCACCACACCCAGCACCACGGTGGCGGTGGCAACATGCGGCCCGTCGAGCCACGGCATGTTCCGCGCGGTATAGGCGAGGATATGCCGCCGCGAAAGCAGCGCCATCGACGTTACCACCAGGGCAACGCCGAGGCCGGTTGACAGCAGCCGTGCGCTGCTTGGCCCCAGCGTTTCGAACTGTGACATCACCAGCAGGGTCAGCAGCGTCGCTGGCACGCTGCCACTGGCCAATAGCCCAGTGATCCGCCAGTTCACCGTTCCATGCAGCCCATGAGTGAGGGTGCCGACGGTCTTGGTGGCGGCCGCGTATAACAGGTCAGTTCCAACGGCGGTGGCAGGGTGGATACCAAACATCAGCACCAGCAGCGGCGTCATCAGCGAACCGCCGCCAACTCCGGTCTGCCCGACCAGAACACCGACCAGGAAGCCTGAGAGGCTGTAAAGCGGGTCGATTGGAAATGAGCCGGTCATGCACGCCTCCACATTGCCGTTCTACCCTAGCGGCGCACACGGATTGTGCGATGCAAAACTCCGTGTGATTGCTGTAGTATGAATTTGTCGGCAGTCGCGCACTATGTTCATTTCGTGCCGCAACCGCTTGCATCGACACTGAAACACATTCCATGCTTCCAGCAACCGGCCGGCACCCCGATCCGGCCGAGCGCACCATTGGGGATTACGCACCCGCATGCGACCTCGCATTCTCCTGATCTCGATGGCCGACTGGTTCGGCCCGACGCGCCTGCCGCGCGAATTGCGCAAGGTGGGGTTCGAGGTCGGTATCCTCGCCGATCCCGCCGGGCTGCTGGCCAAGTCCCGCCATGTCGACTACCGCTTCGACCTCTGGCCCGATCTCGTCCGCCTCGGGGTGCTTGAGCCCGTGCTGCGCGCCATCATGCAATTCGCCCCGCGCCTGTTGGTGCCGTGCGACGAGACCGCCGTTCATCTACTGCAAAACATCGCGATGTCCTGGGATGGCGCCCGCGGACCGGGCGGGCAGTTGAAGGTGATGATCCCGCCGATGGTGCGTGAGATCGTGCTGCGCTCGCTCGGCGAGGCACGCACCTTCGCGGTACGCACCAGCCGGCCACTCGCGCGCAAGATGGCCGGACTGCTCGGCATTCCCGCGCCCCCCAGCGCACCGGTACCCTATCTCCAGGCCGCCGAGGGGTTCGCGCGCGAGCATGGCTGGCCGGTGGTGCTAACGCGCAACGGCCGCACGGGCGGTGACCAGGTACGCACGTGCACCAACAGTGCCGAACTCTACGCCGGCTATGCCGCCCTGACCCAGGAGCCGCCCCAGGCCGGCGGGATGCGGCGTGCCGCGCGCTACGCCTTCTGGTCACTGCGGACCGGTTTCCATCTTGCCGGCGACATCGCCCGCCCATTGGGCGACGGGCCGCAAATGGCAATTGAGGCGGTGATCCCCGGGCGACCGGCCTCCTATACCGTTGCCGCGTATGATGGACGCTGGCTCGGCGGCCTGTCCGCCCTCGCCGAGCGCGTCCATCCGCCCGGCAGCGGATCGGCCAGCGCGGTGCACATCATCGATGACCCCACGATGGCCGATGCCGGGCAGAAACTGGTCGGCCGCCTCGGCTTCACTGGCCTTGGCGGACTCGATTTCATGCGTGACGACACCACGGGGCAGCTCTGGTTCCTGCGCTTCAACGCCCGGCCCACCCCGCTGGCCCATCTCGGCCACCTCGCCGGGGGCGACCTATGCGCCGCCCTCTATGGGGCCGTGACCAACGCCCCCAGCCAGCCACAGAAGCCCTTCAAGGAAACGACCGTCGCTCTCTTCCCACAGGACTGGTATCGCGACCCCGAAGCGACCGACCGCGGAACCGACCACATCGATCTCCCCGAGGAGGACGACCGCTTGCTGGCCGCCATCAAGGCCCAACTGCCCCGCGCCAGCTGATACGACGGGTGCCGAGGCTCAGAATCCCCAGGCCACCCGCGCGTCATTCCCCCGGCTGAGGTTGCGGAACCGCGCCATCGCCATCAGCGGGAAAAACAGCTTGTAGCCGTGGTAGCGCAGGTAGAACACGCGCGGGAAACCCACCGCCGTGTAGGGCTCCTCGTCCCACCCGCCATCCGCCTTCTGCACGGCAGACAGCCAGGCGATCCCCCGGGCTACTGCCGGATGCTTCGCTTCGCCCGCCGCCATCAGGCCGAGCACCGCCCAAGCAGTCTGGCTCGGGTTGGAGCAATGGTAGCGGCCGGGCGCGGCGGTCGCGTAGGTCTCGTTATCCTCGCCCCAGCCGCCATCCTCCCGCTGCGTATCGAGCAGGAAGCCCACCGCGCGGCGGATCGCGGGGTCGTCATGCGCGAGCCCGGCGGCGTTCAGCGCGCACAGCACGGACCAGGTGCCGTAGATGTAGTTGGTGCCCCAGCGGCCGAACCACGAGCCGTCCATCTCCTGCTCGCGCCTGAGCCAGTCCAGCGCGCGCGCCATCACCGGCGTCTCCGCCGACATCCCGATCTGCGCCAGGAAGCTCACGCAGCGCGCGGTGACGTCGGCGGTGGAGGGATCGAGCAGCGCGCCGTGATCGGCGAAGGGGATGTGATTGAGATACATGTGGTTATTATCGGCATCGAAGGCGCCCCAGCCGCCATCCCTCGATTGCATGGCGATGATCCAGTCCCGCGCCCGGGCGATCGCATCGGCATGCTCCGGGTTGTTCTCGCGGTGCAGCAGCATGCCGACGACCGCGGTGTCATCAACGTCGGGGTAGTGCGGGTTCTCATACTGGAAGGCCCAGCCGCCCGGCACCGCATCCGGCCGGTTCTCTTTCCAATCGCCGGCGACATCCAGGATCTGCTTGCCGCGCAGCCACTGATTGGCCGCCGCGATTTCGGGGATAGCGGGGCTGTCGGCCTCGGCGATGGCGTGGCCGGCGAGCCCGGTATCCCACACCGGGGAGAGGCAGGGCTGGCAAAAAGCGCGCTCCTCCTCCACCACCAGAAGCTTGCGCACTGACGCCCATGCGATCGCGGCGTCGGGGTGATCGGGCGAATAGCCGAGCGTGTCGAACATCATCACGCTATTGGCCATCGCGGGATAGATCGCGCCCAGCCCATCCTCGCCATTCAGCCGCTCGGTGACGAAGCGCACCGCCCAGGCGATCGCCCGCTTGCGGATCCCCTGGGGAAATAGCGGTTCGGCCAGGTGCAGCGCGCGGTCCAGCTGCTTGAATACGCGGCCCCAGGCGGACCGGTATGGGCCGCGGATCCAATCGACTACCTGCTCGGGCGGCGTGACGAACAGCTCGCGCACCCCGATTCCCCTGGGATTGCGCGCTTTCGGCTTCAGCGCCATCAGCACCAGCAGCGGCGTGATGACGGTGCGGGACCAGTAGCTGACCTTGTCGAGATGGAAGGGGAACCACTTCGGCAGCAGTACCAGTTCCACCGGCATCACCGGCACCGCGCGCCACGGTACCTCGCCGAACAGTGCGAGCTGGCAGCGGGTGAACACGTTGGTGCGCGCCGCCCCGCCGGCCGCCAGGATCGCCGCCCGGGCGCGCGCCATATGCGGCGCCTCCGGATCATCGCCGATCATCTTCAGCGCGAAATAGGCCTTCACCGAGGCCGATATGTCGAAAGCGCCATCATGGAACAGCGGCCAGCCGGCATGGGCGCCCTGAATGCCGCGCAGGTAATTGCCGATCTTGCGCTCTAGCTCGAGGTCGGGCCGGTCGAGAAAATGGCACAGCAGCACGAACTCGGCGGGGATGGTGGCATCGGCCTCGAGCTCGAACACCCAGTGCCCGTCGGGCTTCTGGAGGCGCTTGAGGGCGTCGCGGGCGCGCAGCACCGCGTCATCAAGGGCGGTAACGTCCAACATGTCGTTCATCGCAGGGTCCATCGGATCAGGCGGCGAGAACCTCGGCCGCCGTGCGGCCGGACCTGATGGCACCTTCGATCGTTGCCGGCAAGCCGGTATCGGTCCAGTCCCCGGCGAGGGCGAGATTGGCGAATTGCGTGCGCGCCGGCGGGCGGAGCGCCTGCTGCGCGGCGGTGGCGGCGAAGGTGGCGCGGCGCTCCTTCACCACCCGCACGTGCGGCATCTCACCCGCGAGCCCGAGCGCCGCGCAGACTTCCGGCCAGATGGCGGCGGCAAGATCCTCCGCGCTGCGATCAACCAGGCGGTTGGCGGCCGAGATGGTGATGGAGACGATACCGGGTTTGATGAAAATCCACTCCGCCGTGCCGCCGATCAGGCCTAGGAACCCGGCCTCCCCCACCGCATCAACCGGCGCCGCATCCACGCGATAATGCAGGTTGACGATCGCCTCGAACGCATCGGGCGCCCGCAGCCAGGGCAGCAGGTCCCGCGCCACCCAGGGCGGCACCGCCAGAACCGCGGCATCCCCGGTGCCGAGCATCACCCTGCCCTCCGCGGTATCGAACCCGGCGATCCGCCCGGCTTCGGTGGCGAGCCCACTCACCCGCCGCCCGGTATGCAGCACGGCGCCGCGAGCGGTGAGCCAGGCAAGCGCCGGATCGATGAAGGTCTCGGACAGGCCGATTTTGGGATAGAGCGGAATGCAGGCCCGCCCGCCCCGCATCAGTGTCTCGCGCACCACGCTGTCGAGCAGCCGTGCGAGCGCCGCGTCGGGCGCGGTGTTGAGCGCGGCCACCGCGAGCGGCTCCAGCAGACGGCGATACAGCGCGCTGCGCGGATCGAGCGACTGGCTGACGGTGGTCTCGTCCCCGGCGCCGCGCAGGCGCAGCAACTGGGCATATTCGGTCAGCCGAGTGCCCGGCACCCGCCTATCGCGGCGGAACACCCACCAGGGGATCGGCCCCGGATCGGGCTCAATTGTCCAGCGCTCACCGCTGGCGACGTCGAGGAAGGGAAACATCGCCCGGCCGGGCCCGCCAAGGAGATGCCGCCCGCCAATGGTATCGAGAAACCCCGTTGTGGCGCGGTTACCGGACAGGATGAGGTGATTACCGTTGTCGATCCGGCAGCCGAGCCCGCGGTCGAAATAGGAGCGGCAGCGCCCGCCGGCCGCCGGCCCGGCCTCGTACAGCGTCACCTCTCGCCCGGCGCCCGTCAGCGCAACCGCGGCCGACAGCCCGGCCAGCCCGGCGCCGATGATATGGACGCGGCTCATGCCAATCCGTAGCGCAGCGCCAGCCAGATCTTGCGCCACTTGGCGAGCTTCACCGGCCGGTCGAGCGCCTGCCAGCCGCGCCGCTCCAGCGCCCGTAGCACCTCGGCATAGGTGGCGCCCATCAGGCGGGCCGGCCGCATGGCATCGCGCCCGCACAGCATCATCGCGGTCGCCGCGTCGTCGAAATGCCCGCGCGCCAAATCGGCGACCCGGGCGCAGACCTCCGGCAGTTCCGGCCGCGCCAAAGCCGCTTCGGCGGTGCGGGGTGGCGGGGCGGCGAAGAAGTCGGCGGGCAGGTAGCAACGCCCGCGTCCGGCATCCTCCAGCACATCGCGCAGGACATTGGTGAGTTGCAGCGCGCGGCCAAGGTGATGCGCCACCACGTCGGCCGCCACCGAGGTATCACCGAAGGCCCGCACGGAGAGGCGGCCCACCGCGGCGGCCACCCGGTCGCAATAGAGGTCAAGCTCATCGAGGCTCGGCGCCACCATCGCCGTCTCGCCATCGGTCTGCATGCCGTCGATCACGGCGCTGAAATCCTCGTGGCGGAGATCATAGGCGCGCACCGCCCGCAGCAATTCGCGGGTCACCGCGTCCTCCGCCCGGCCGACATAGAGCAGCGCGATGCGCCGCCGCCACTCATCGAGCGCCGCCCGCTTCTCCGCGGGTTCACCCGGCTCGTCCACGATGTCATCGACGATGCGGCAGAAGGCGTAGATCGCATACATCGCCTGCCGCCGATCCTTCGGCAGCACCGCCATCCCGCGATAGAAGCTGGTGCCGGCGGCGCGGACGATGGTTTCCACCGCCCGGAGATCGGCCTTGTCGGGCGCTTGTACTGTCACAGGAACCTCATCGCGGCGAGCATGGCCAGCACGGCATCCCCCTTTCTCAGTTTCACCCGCGCGGCCAGCGGGTCCTCCCGCCGCAACCGCGCGGCTAGGCGCTTGGCCAGCCCGAGGATCACCGCCGTCTCCAGCCGCAGCCGGCGGTCCCGGGTGCGGCGTGGCAGCAACCCGGCCTCGGCGTTGAGCGCGTCACAGCGGTCGAGCAACTGATCGAGCACGCGGCGCATCCCCGGCGTCAGCGCGTGCTTGTGCAGATCATCCACGCCCGAACCGGTTGCCGACATCATATCGGCCGGCACGTAGCAGCGGTTGAGTTCTTGTAGGTCCTTGGCGCCGTCCTGCAAGTGGTTCAGCACTTGAAGCGCGGTGCACAGCGCGTCCGACGGCGCCCAGGTGTCACGCGATTCGCCGTGGAGTTCCAGCATGTAGCGGCCGACCGGGGCGGCGGAGTAGCGGCAGTAATCCGCCAGTTCGTCCCAGGTGGCGTAGCGCAGCTTGGTGGCATCCTGGCGGAAGGCGATCAGCAGTTCGGTGGCATGCAAGGCCGAAACGCCGGTCTGCGCCAGGCTCGCCCGCAGCCGCGCCGCACTCGGCGCCCCCTCCTGCCGGCGGCCCAGCAGCACGTCCACCATAACGTCGAGCCGCGCCACCTTGTCCTCGGCCTCCAGCACGTCGCTGTCGGCGATATCATCGGCGTTGCGGGCAAAGGCGTAATAGGCGTGCACATGCGGACGCAGCCTTGCGGCGATCAGCGCCGAGCCGACCGGGAAATTCTCGTCCCCGCGATCCTTGCCGGACCAGGTTTCGACCGAGGCCTCGCTCATGCCGCGCCCTCCGTGTAGGCACGGTTCTTCCACACCACGCCGCGCCCGCGGTAATGGTCGATCGCAGCACCTATGGTGGCGGCGAGGTAGAACAGGGCGACGAGGGGGAGGCACAGGCCGGCGAGCAGGCCAATCCGCGGGCCGAACCCGTAGCGCTTGGCCGCAGGGGCGAAACTCGATACCATCAGCAGAAACCCGCTGCCGCGCAGCACCATCCCGGCGAAGCCCTCTGCACCCGTAGTGGCAATGCCGAGCACCGGCACGAGGAACAGGAACCCCATCCCGAGCACCGTGCCGAGCAGCAGCAGCGGCGAGTAGCCGAGTTGCACATAGGCGGAGCGGGCGATCATGCGCCAGATATCGGCGAAATCCGGATAGGGCCGGATGGAGCGTGCCTCGCTGGTATGGCCAAGCCAGATCGGCGCCGTGCGCTTCACCGCGCGCGCCAGCGTGACGTCATCGATCAGCGCGCCCTTGATTGCCGCGATGCCGCCGATCCGGGCCAAGGCCTGACGGCGGATCAGCACGGTGCCGCCGGCGGCGGCTGCGGTGCTGCGGCGCGGGTCGTTCACCCAGGCGAAGGGGTAGAGCATGCAGAAGAAATACACGAAGGCCGGCACCAGCGCCCGCTCGGCGAGGCTGGAGCAATTGAGGCGCACCATCTCGCTCACCATCGCCGCCCCCGTGCGCTCCATCCCGGCGACCAGCGTGGCGAGATGGGAGGGCTCGTGCACGATATCGGCATCGGTCAGCAGCACCAGCTCCTCCGTCCCGGCCGCGACGCCCTGATGCACCGCCCAGAGCTTGCCTGCCCAGCCCGGCGGGCGGGCGACGCCGGTCAGCACGGTGAGGCGGCAAGCGGGGTCGGGCAGCGCGCGGGCCAGGGCGCCGGTGCCGTCGGTGCTGTTGTCGTCCACCAGCACAACGCGGGAGGGGCCGGCATAATCCTGCGCCAGGAGTGAGGCGATCACCGGCTCGATGGTGCCGGCCTCATCGCGGGCGGGCACCACGATGCACACCGGCGGCGTGGCGGTGGGGCGAACCCGCGACAGCTCCGGCCCGGCGACGAAGAAGTCACCATGGCAGAAGGTGAGCCACACCCAGGCCAGGGTGGCGGCGATGACGAGCCAGGTCATGCCGCCGCCTGCCCGCGAAACCACGCCACCGCATCCGCCACCGCGTCCCGCGCCGGGCGCGGCCGGAAGCCGAGTTCGGCGATCGCCTTGGCCGAGGAGAAGAACATCAGCTTGCGCGCCATGCGCAGATGGTCCCGCGTCACCAGCGGCTCGATGCCGGCCACGCGCGCCAGCCCCTCGCAGGCCAGCGCCACCGGCCATAGGGCGGCGATCGGTAATTTCACCTTGGGCGCCCGCCGCCCGGTGACCTCGGCGACCAGGCCGAGCAGGGCGCCGAGCGTGAGGTTCTCGCCGCCCAGAATATAGCCCTCGCCGATTCGCCCGCGCTCCAGCGCCAGCACATGCCCCTCGGCGACGTCATCAACATGCACGACACACAGCCCGGTCTCGATATAGGCCGGCATCCGCCCGGCCGCTGCATCGGCGATCATCCGCCCGGTCGGCGTCGGCTTGATGTCGCGCGGGCCGATGGGGGCGGCGGGGTTGACGATCACCGCTTGCAGCCCCTCCGTGCGCACCATCCGCCGCACCGCCTGCTCGGCTTCGTATTTGGAGCGCTTGTAAACGCCGACGATCGCCGCCGGAGCCACGGGCGTCATCTCATCGGCCGGGCTGCCATCGCCGGTGAGCCCGAGGGCCGCGACCGAGCTGCAATAGACGATACGCTCCACCCCCGCCGCCGCGGCGGCGCGCATCAGCGCCTCGGTGCCCGCCACATTGGCAAGCAGCATGGCGGCGGGATCGGGCACCCAGATGCGGTAATCCGCCGCGACATGCACCAGGAACCGGCACCCGGCGACGGCACGCGCCAGCGAGGCAGAATCGGCGAGGTCACCAATCACCTCCTCGCAATCGAGCCCGGCAAGGTTCCGCCGGTCACTCGCCGCGCGCACCAGCACGCGCAGCCGATGGCCACGCGCGATCAGGGCGCGAGCGACGGCCGAGCCGACGAAGCCGGTCGCGCCGGTGAGGAGGGTGATGTCGCCCATGGCTCCGTTGCGTGAGGGGTGCAGAACGCCGGTTTATACTGCGCCGCGCGTGCTCGCCAGACGCTAACGCGCGCGCCGCCGCTCCTTGCGCCGGTCCAGCGCCAGCGCCACCAGCGGCATCACCGCCAAACCCGCGAGGTTGACGCCGACCTGCATCGGGGCGGTTGGCCCGAAACTGCCGAATTCGAGTCGTCCGAACAGCGCCATCATTGAGCCGAGCGCGTAGATCGCCAGGGAATGCCGCCCGCAGGCCTCAAGCGGGCGCAGAATGGCGTGGCGGGACCAGGCGAGTACCCGGCGCGAGCCGAGCAGCAAGTAGACCAGCGCCAGCACATCAAGCAGGCGCAGCGGCGCGAGATGCGTCTTGTCGAGCAGCCCGGCGTCGATGATGTCGTCCCAGCTTTGCAGCACATCGGCCCAGCGATGCAGCACGTAGGCCCAGGCGAGATAGACCCAGCACAACACCGCCGCCCAGCGCGGCTGCGGCAGCAGGCTGCCCGCCGGCCCCAGCGTGACCGCCAGCGCCGCGCCGATCACGAACAGGAACTGCCAGGAGAGCGGCGCGAAACTCCAGCCGCGCCCGGTGACGTCCATCATATTGGGCAGATTCAGCCACGGCTGCGTCCAGGCCAGCAGCCACAGCAGGCCAGAGACCGTCAGCGTCACCACCGGGCGGCGCCGCATGCCGTAATAGACCAGCGGAAAGCAGGTCAGCAGCACCACGTAGAGCGGCAGGATATCGAGGTAATCCGGCAGCGCCATCAGCGCGAGCCCGCGCGTGACGTCGGCATACGCTTCGGGGATCACCGGGCTGAACAGCGGATGGCCGATCGGCAGATAGAAACGCCACACCGTGACCACGCCCAGCGTCGCCAGCAGCAGCCCGGCCTGGGTGAGGTAGATCACCGAGGCGCGGTAGGTGGTCTGCCATATGCCGTGGCGCGGCCCGCCACGCTCGAAGGCACGGCCGAAGGCGATCATGGCGGAAAACCCGGCGAGCAGCACGAAGAGCTCGGCCGCGTCGGCGAAGCCGTACTGCCGCATGGTCAGCCGGCTCAGCGTGTTGAGCGGGATGTGGTCGACGTAGATCATGATCAGCGCGGCACCGCGCATGATGTCGATGCGCGGATCGCGCGGCGAGCGGCGTTCGATGAACGGTGGGGCGGCTCCCGACATGCGTTCCGGCCTGTTCCCTTCCGGCGCCGGCGGCGAGTGCCGCGCAGCGTCTCGACAGAGAATCAGTCCCGCTGCCCCGCGTCAATATAGAGATGCCGGCCGAGCCGGGTGCGCGCCACGCGCTGGCGGTAGCCGGGCGCCGCGGCCTCCCAGGTTTCCGCCGCCGGCGCCGGGAAATCGGCGTCCGCGCGCAGCGCCTCCTCCAGCACCCGCCCATCCATCGCGGGCGCGCCGGGCAGGCCGAGCAGGGCGAGCACGGTGGGGACGATATCGCACAAGCCCGCCGGTACCTCGCTCACCGCCGCTTCGCGCACCGCGCCGCCAGCCAGCATCAGGACGGTGCGCATTTCAGCAGCGAGCAGGCCGCCATGGGTGCCGCCACCGATCTCCAGACCGCCATCATAGAGTGTCACGCCGGGCAGCCCGCCCGGCGCGCGCGCGTCCGAAGCGCGGAGCGTGAACAGCACCGGCGCGGCGCGGGCATGGTCCGCCAGCAGCACGCTGCGCGGCAGCACGCCGTCCGGCATGTCGATCCCATCGGCGGCGAACACCGAGCCCGCCCAGTCCTGCCGCACCAGCCATTCCGCGATCGCGGCGATGCGTTCCGGCGTGGGATCGGGCAGCGCGAGGCCGCAGCTCGAGCCCGCCATCAACGTGGCGCCCTCGGCCGGGCTGCCCGCGAGCAGCGGGGCGGTGGCGTGCTTGCCGGTGATGGTGGCGTGGCCGTGGTCGGAGGCCACGGCGATCACCAGCCGGTCGCGCTGCGGCCCAGCTTGCCAATCATCGAGTAGCCGCCCGAAAGCGGCATCGGCGGCGCGCAGGGCGGCGTGCTGGCCCGGGCTGCCGAGACCGTCGTAATGCCCGGAGGTATCAGGTTCGCACAGCCACAGGATGGAGGCGGCGGGGGGCGCGGGGAGCACATGGGTGCGCCAGGCATCGGCCAGCCACACCGCCCGATCCGCCGGCGCGGCCGGAATTGCGCCGAGCCGTGCCAGCAGCTTGGCCCCGGCGGGCGAGCAGAATTCCGCCCCGTGGGCGGAGAGGGTGACCTGCCCGAGCGCCGCCGCCTCGGGGTTCAGCACGAAGGTCTGCCCGGTGGTGCCGCTGCTGAACAGACAGAAATCCCGCCCGGCACCAGCCAGTAACCGCGCCAGTGTCGGCGCCGCCAGCAGCGGGGCGCCGGTCTCCTGCTCCAGCGCCTGGAGCAGCCTCATATGCCCGGTATCGACGCTGCGGCGCCGATCGAGCGGGTGGGCGATGCGGTTGGCCACCAGCCCATGCCGGCGCGGCAGGCAGCCGGTAGCGATGCTGGCCGAGCAGACCCGGGTTTCCGAGGGAAACACCGAGCGGGCGCGGGAGAAGCTGGTGCCCAGTGCCGCGAAGCGCACCAGGTTGGGGGTGGTGTCGGGCCGCACCATGTCGGGCCGCAGACCGTCGAAAACGACGAGCAGAAAGCTGTTCATACCCGCTACTTAACCACACTTCGCCCGATGGTGCGTGACGCTTGGGTGAATCGGGGTCCTCGTGCGAGGCATGGCGGTGTGCGCAGCCTCCTTCCCCCGCAGATCGCCCAACTGGCCGCTGGTGACGGGCCGCGCGTCCTGCTGCCTTTGGCCGCCTGCGTCGCGCTGGCGATCTGGCTGCTCGCCGGCGCGCCCGCGATTGAGGTGACGCTGCCTGGCGGGGGGCTGGTGCTGGCGCTCGATGGGCTCTCCGGGTTCTACCTCCTGCTGGTCCTGCTCGAACGCGCCGCCGGACCGCCGGAGCGGCGCGGGCGGCTGGCCGGCGCAGTATTGATGCTGCTGGCCGGCGACGGGATCACATTGCTGGCCGGCGTCGCGCTGATGGGCGGGCCGCGCCGGACGCAAGCGCTGCCGGCGCTGCTGCTGCTCGGCGCGCTTGCCTTGCTCGGCGGCGGCTCCTTCGAGGCGATGCGGCTGGCCGAGGCCGCCAGCGACACGGGACTGATGGCCCTGGTGACCGGCGCCGCCCTACTCCTCGGCGGGCAGGCCGCGCCCTATCTTGTGCTCCGTCTGCTGCTGGATGTCGCGAACCCGATGCCGGGCTGGGCCGGCGGCGCCGTGATCCTCGCCGGCGCCGGGATGGCGCTCGCCGCCGCCGCCGCCGCCAGCCGCGCCCGCCATCTGCCGCGCCTGCTCGCGGCGATCAGCCGCAGCCTCGCCGGATTCGCCGTCGGCGGCGCGGGGTTGACACTGGCCGGCACGCTGAACGACGTCGCGGCACCGGCCGCGGCGGGGCTGGCTGTCACCTTCCTCGCCGGGATCATGGCGGCCGGCGTACTGCCGATGTGGCGGATCGTCGCCGCTACCAGCGGGCGGGCGGCCATGTCGGCGAATGGCGGGGTATTGCGGATGCTACCGGTGGGCGGGCTTGCGGCCGTGATCGCTGCGCTGACCTTGGCGCTGGTGCCGCCGGGGGCCGGGTTCATGCTGCTGTGGCAGGGTTTCGCCGGGTTGCAGGCTTTGCCGGATGGTCCGCTGCTTGCCGCAATCGCGACCGTTTCCCTCGCGGTGACCGCGGCGTTGCTGGCACAGGCGGCGCTGCGGCTGCTCGCCACGGGATTGCGGGGGGGCGAGGCGCCGCCGGTGACGGAGGGGCGCTGGGCTCGGATCCGCTTCGCCGTCTTTGGCCTGCTCGCGGTTCTCGCCGGGCTGTTCCCCGCCGTGATTTTCGCGCTCGGCGCCCCCGCCGCGATCCTGCTCGCCGGCCCGGTCCATCCGGCGGGAGCGGCGGGATATGTGCCGTGGCAGGTCGCGGCACTGATCGCGCTGATGGCCGCGCTCGCCGCCCTGCTGCTGCGCCGCCACGGCGTCGAGGGGCATCGCGGCATCCTGGCGCCATCCGCGCCGATGGCGACGCCCGCCGCGCCCGCGGCGCTGCTGCCGCGCCGGCTGCGCGCCGCACTCCGCCGCATCGTCGGGCTACGGCGCCGTCTCCCTCACCGCCCCACGGCACGGCCGGCGGGGGCGGCGATCGGGCTCGCACTCCTGCTGCTGGTACTCGGGCTGATCGGGCAGGCGCTGCCATGACGCTGCTGCTCACCTGGGGCGCCGCGATCCTGCATGTGCTGCTGATGGTGCCCGCCGCGCTACTCGCCGAGGGCCTGGCCGCGACCCTGCGCGCCAGGCTGCGCGGCACGCGCGGGCCGGGCCTGCTGATGCCATTCCGTGCGCTCGCCGCCGCCCTCGCCCGGCAGATCCTGCGCGGGCCGGATGCCTCGCTGGTCACGGTGATCGGCCCCGCCAGCGTGCTGGCCGCCACAATGGCCGCCGCCTGCCTGGTGCCCTCCTTCACGCGGGACTCCGCGCTCTCCGGCGCCGGTGACCTGCTCACCGTCGCCGGGCTGCTGACCTTCGCACGACTGCTCGCTTTGCTGCTCGACGGCGCGGCGGAGGATGGCGGCGCGCTGCTGGCCGAGCCCGCCATCCTGCTTGCGCTGTTCAGCCACGCGCTGCCGGCCGCAGCCGCCACGCCGATCGCCCTCGCCGCCCTGGCCATCGCCGGCATCGCGCTGAGCGCCGGGCCGCCGGTGGCGGGTGCCGTCTCGGGGCGCGATCTTGCGATGCTGATGCTGGCGGCCGCGCTGCGGCGGCTCGTGTTCCTCTCCCTCATTGCCGACCTGCTGCGCCCGCCATTGCCGCCGGGGCCCGATGACTGGCCGCTAGGGTTCGCCATCTGGCTCGGCACGGTGCTGGCGATTACCGCCCTGAGCGCGCTGGCCGAAGCCGTGCTGCCCGCCCGGCTGCCCGCGCGGCGGCGCGAGGCGCTGGCGGCGGGGCTGCTGCTGGCGGTGCTCGCCACGCTGGTCGGCCTCGCGGAGGCGGCGTCATGACGGCGGTACTCGCCTCCCTACTGGCGCTCGCCCTGCTCGCCACCGGTGGGATCGCCGCCGCGCTGCCGCTTGTCCTCCCGGTGCTGACCGGCGCGGCGCTGACCATCCTCGGCTGGGTGCTGGCCGGTACAGATCCGTTGACCGCTGAGAGTTGCCACCTCGCCGGAATCGCCACCGCCGCGGCGGTGGTGCCAATCGCGCAAGGGCAGGCGCGCGCACGGATTGCCGCCGCCATCAGCCTGATCGCAATGCCGCTCGCCGCCGTCGCGCTCGCCACCAGCCCCTCCGCGCTATGGCTCGGCCTTGCCGCCGTGCCGGCGGCCGGGTTGCTTGGGCCGCGCGCGGCATCCTGGCAAAGCCTCGCTGCCCTCGGTGTCGCCGCCATCGCCGGGGGAGTGGAGCTGGAATATCCGGGGCTCGCAGCCGCCACGCTGATCGGGTCCGGCGGCGGCATCGCGGCGTGGATAGGTGGACGCCATGCCCCAGCGATCCGCCACGCCTGCTTTATTCCAGCACTCGCCTGCCTGCTACCAGTCGCCGCCGCACTGGCGTTGCGCGGGCCCTGGCTGCTGGCGCCTTTGCTGATCGGGCTGCTGCCGCTGGCCGGGGTCATGCTGAGCAACCAGCGGGGGGCGGCGCCATGACGCTGCTCCCCGCGCTGCGCACTGCCGCGGCGACGCCGTGCCCGCCCACGACCCGCTATCACCTGCACGCCGAGGCCTGGCGCGAGATCGCGGCCGCCGCTGGCTTCACCTGCGAGGCGCTCTGGGCGGATGGCGGGATGGTGGTCGCGCTGCTGCAGGGCGCCGATGGGCCGATACTGTGCAGCGTGGCGGTCGAGCAGGGGTTCTATCCCGCTTTGTCGCCGTTCCATCCGCCCGCCGCGCCGTTCGAGCGCATGGTGCGCGACGTGTGGGGCTATGTCGCGGTGGGGGGCACCGACCCACGGCCGCTGCTGGATTTCGGTCATTGGCCCGTCACCGCCCCGCTCGGCCGCCCCTCCGCCCCCTACGGCGCGCCGGAGCCGCCGGAATCCGGCCTCGCCCATAAGGGCACGCTGGCCCTGCTGCGCGGTAAATCCCCCCGCGCCGCCGCCCGCTTCGCCGCGCGGGTGGCCGGGGAGGCGACGGTGGCGCATTCCATCGCCTTCGCCCGTGCCGCCGAGGCCGCCGGCCGCGCCATGGTGCCAAGCCGCGCCGAGGGGTTGCGGGACCTGATGGCCGGCATTGAGCGCCTCGCCGCCGGGCTGATGCGGCTCGGCGCCATCGCCGCGGCGGCAGAGGCCGTGCTGCTGGAGGCCGCCTGCGCCCGCCAGCGCGAGGCGGTTTCCACCGCCGCCGCGATCGCCTTCGGGCACCGCCTTATGATGGATGCCGTGGTGCCCGGCGGAGTCGCCGCCGATATCGGGGTGCCCGGCCCCGAAGCGCTGATCCGCCTGGCGCGGGACCTGCCGCGGCGGCATCTCGCCGAACTCGCCCATGCCAGCCTCGCCGGCCGCCTCGCCACGCTGCCCGATGCCGCGCGCGCCTGCGAGGCCGCGCTCGGCGAGGCGCTCACTCAGACGGAGATGCTGGTGCCGCGATTGGACGTGCTGATGCCCGGCCCCACCCTGTTCGCCCTCGAGCCAATCAGCGGCGAGGGACTCGGCACCGCCGAGGGGCCGGATGGTTCCATTCGTCACTGGTTGCGGCTGGAGGACGGCCAGATCGCCGGCGCCTTTCTGTGCGACCCCGGCTGGCAGCGCCGCCCCGCCGCCGCTGCCGCTATCGCCGCGGCGGAACCGCAGGACCGCGCCCTCATCGCCGCGGCGCTCGGCGTCGCCGCCTCGGGGATGGAGCTATGAACGCAGTGTGGCGGGAAATCTGGCGTAACCTGCGTCGTCCTGCCGCCAAGGCGCCAGCGCCGCGCCGGATCGCGCTGCTCCATCGAGACTGCGGCAGTTGCAACGGCTGCGAGATCGAACTCCGCCTGCTCGCCTCGGCCGCACATGGTGCCGCCGCGCAGGGGCTGGTGTTCGTCGATACCCCGCAGCACGCCGACGCGCTGTTGGTCACCGGGCCGGTCAGCCGCAATAGCGAGGGCGCGCTGGGTTCCGCCTGGGATGCGATGCCCGATCCGCGCCGGGTCGTGGCACTCGGTGATTGCGCCGTGGATGGCGGGGTGTTCAAGGGCAGCTACGCGGTGGCTGGCGGGGCCGGCAGCGTGGTGCCGGTCGATCTCGCCATCCGCGGCTGCCCGCCGAGCCCGGCACAGATGCTGGAAGCCTTGGCCGCCTTTGCCAAATCCGGCTGAAATCAGCCGGCGAGGAACCAGGCCCAGAAGCCCAGCCGCTCCGGCAAAGTCTGGCGCCGCAACCCCGGCGTGAACAGCACGGCGAGGCGTTGCAGCACGTTGCCATCGAGCGCGCGCTGGATGCCCTGCACCTGCGCGCGCGCGGCCTCACTCAGCAGATGCGGCTGGGCGAGCAGGGCGGCGACGTGTTGGCGCATCACCGACATGTAGATCGAGCGGCCGCGCTTGAAGGCCGCGATGGCGCGACGCCGCATGGTGTGATGGGCGCCGATGGTGTTGGTGCCGTGCTGGCGGTACAGCACCGTTGGCGTGTCATCGGCGATTAGCACGCCCCCGGCGGCGGTGACGACGAGATAGCACCACCAGTCATGCACGCTGCCAGGCGGCGGATTGCTCGCCGCGATCAGGCCGACGGCGCGCTGGTTGAGCAGGATGGTGCAGCCGGTGGTGACGTTCTGGGTCAGCGCGGCGGGAAACGCGGTCGATGCCATCACCGGCTGGGAGACGCCGATCTGGCGGAGGTCCTCATCCACCAGCATCTGCCGGGCGCAGTACATGGCCGGAATGGCATTGGCCCGGGCGCGCAGCGCATCCACCCCGCGGCG
The DNA here is from genome assembly GCA_903865895.1 of uncultured Rhodospirillales bacterium. Lineage (GTDB taxonomy): Bacteria > Pseudomonadota > Alphaproteobacteria > Acetobacterales > Acetobacteraceae > CAIYPH01. The sequence goes on from CAIPLM010000386.1 coordinate 18,775, forward strand.
CAGCTTCTCGGGCAGCCAGACGTCGTCCTGATCGACGAAGGCGACGAGATCACCCTGCGCCATGCGGTCCCGCACGACGCCAAGCAAGGCGAGATAGCTGCCGGTGGCGTGCAGCCGCTCCTCGGTGATCTGGATGCGCACGCAGCGGCCCTGTCCGGCGGTGCGGCTGAACTCCTCGACGATCGCGACGCTGCCGTCGCTTGAGCCGTCATCCCGCCAATACAGCGTCCATTCCTCGAAGGTCTGCGCGAGCAGACTTTCGAGCTGGGCCGGCAGATACCGCTCGCCATTGAACGTCGAGAGCAGGATCGCCACGCGCGTTTCGGGGAGAAGCTGCAACATGGATGGGGAGACTACAACGATTCCCCACCTTCGTCGCCCTATTTGCGTGTAACGAAAATCTCGTCGACGGTGCGCGCCACCGAGATGCGCCAATCCGGCAACGCAACGCCGAACACGCGGCCGAGCTTCATGCAATCGAGCCGGCTGTCGGGCGGGCGGCGCACCGGGGTGGGCCAATCCGCGGTGGCGATCGGGGTGACGCTGGGCAGCGGCCGGCCGTATTTGGCGGCTTCGTCGAACACGGTGCTGGCGAGCCCGTGCCAGGTCGTCGCCCCGCTACCGGCGGCGTGGTAGACTCCGCGGTAATAGTCCTGCCAGCCACTGGCGATGAAGCGGTTGACGATGCGCAGGATCGCCGCCGCGAGATCGCCCGCCGCGGTGGGGCAGCCGTGCTGGTCGGCCACCACGCGAAGGGTGCTGGTTTTCGTAGCCGCATTCAGCATCGTGAGCACGAAGTTCTTGCCGGTGGCGCTGTAGACCCAGGAGGTGCGCAAGATCACCGCCCGCGCCCCGGTGGCGAGCACCGCCGCCTCGCCGGCAAGCTTGCTCGCACCGTAGACGCCGGTGGGGTTGGTGGTGTCAGTCTCGACATAGGGCGCGCCCTTGTCGCCGTCATAGACGTAGTCGGTCGAGACATGGATCAGCGGGATGCCGGCTTCGGCGCAGTACTCCGCCAAAATCCGTGGCCCGTCGCGATTGGCGCGATACGCCGCGTCGGCGTCGGTCTCGGACTTGTCGACCGCGGTATAGGCGGCGGCGTTGATGATGAGCGACGGGGCGGTGGCGCGCAGGAAGGCGGGGATCGCCTCCAGCCGGTCGAAATCGAAATCAGGCCGCCCGGCCAGCACCAAGTTGCGCGACCCGGCACGGGCCATCAGCGCGGTCGCGAGTTGGCCGCTGCCGCCGGTAACGAGGATTGGGGCGGCGCTCAGTACC
>CAIPLM010000387.1 GCA_903865895.1 uncultured Rhodospirillales bacterium
GGCCGTGCTGGGCGAGCGGGCGGGCTACCTGGCGGCGGTGCAGGCGGCGGGGATGCTGTCGGTCGCGCTGCTGCTCGGCGGCTGGATCGAGGCGGTGGAGCATCGCCGGATGATGGTGATCGCCGATCTCCTGCGGGTGGTTACCCTCGGGTCCACCGCGGCCTTGTGGTTCGCCGCGGGTGGGCCGGTGGGGTGGAGCCTGTTCATCGCGGCCTTCCTGATGATGGCGGCGATGGCGCTCTACCGGCCGGCGATGCAGACCGTGCTGCCCGGCATCGTGCGTGCGGCGGAGGACCTGCCGGCGACCAACGCGCTGGCCGATATCTCCGATCGCCTGGCCCGCATGCTGGGCCCGGCACTGGTCGGCGTCGCCACCTTGCCGTTGGCGGGGTTGGTGGGGCTGGCGGCCTGCGGGTTCGTGGTCTCGGGCTGCTGCAACTTGCTGCTGGCGCGACGCGGGCCGCGCCTGCCGGCGACGGCGGGGCGGCAGGGCGTGCTGGTGGCGCTGGCCACCGGGTTTCGCGCGCTGCGGCCGCATCCGCTGCTGTGGTTCATCATGTGGGCCAATCTCGCGGTGAATGGCGGCTGGTTCGTGGCGTTCTACGTGGCGCTGCCGTTGCTGGTGGAACGCGCCGGCGTGCATATCCCCGGCGGCGCTGGCGGGCTGGCGGCCTATGGACTGATCATGGCGGCCTATGGCGGGGCGAACCTGCTGGCGACTTTGTGGGTCGGCAGTCTCGGCATCGCGGCACTGACCCCACGCCTGGCCTTTCGCGGCATCGGCATTCTCGGCATCGGCATCATCGTGATGGGAATCGCTGGCATGACCCTTGCCGGTGCTTGGCTGTTCCCCGTTCTTCTCGCCGGCGCCGCCGTCAGCGCGCTGGGCGGCCCATTGCAGGATGTGACCACCGCGACCCTGCGGCAGCTCCATCTGCCCAGGCGGGACCTCGGCGCGGCAGTGCGTGCCTATATGGTGCTTAACCAGACCGGCTCGATCGCCGCCATGCTGGCTGCCCCGAGCATCATCGCCAGCCTCGGCGTCGCTTCCACCCTCGCGCTCTGCGGCCTCACGGTCCTTGCGGTCGCGATAGTGGGGCTGCTGCGCTTCCGGGCCTGACCGCCCTCAAAGATGCGCGATATTGCTGCTCCCGAGCGTCATTGAGCCGAGCAGTTCGATCTTCATGTTTGTCCCGTTCAGCCCCTCCGCGACGCCGGAGGTGTTCACGAGCACGAAGGTATTGCCGCCGGCGATCTGATAGCCGACCGAGTGGGCCGCGAGCTTGCTGCCGGCTAGGAGGCGCCCGGTATAGGCGAGGGGCTGGCCGAGGCCGGTCAGGTCGATCAGGTCGGCCGCTGCGCGGAAATTGGTGATCACGTCCATCGCCGTATTGGTGGAGTCTGAAGCCGCGCCATAAAGGTATGTATTGCCTCCCGAACCGCCCGTCATCCGGTCGGCCCCACCATCCCCGGCGATGGCCGCTCGCCCCGTCATGCCCGTTGCATCGATGGTATCGTTGCCGGCGAGCCCGTAGACGAAACATGCGGCCCCGGTGCCAAGTGTGGCGGCAAGTGTGGCGACGCTGACGGTATCCGCGCCCGAACTGCCGGTTATCACCAGGAGCGGCGACGTGACGCTCACGCTGGGGCTCGGCGTGGTATCGGTGGCGGTGATGTTGAGGGCGTATAGCTTTCCCCCCGCTGCCCCGCTGATCGCCTTTATGGTACTGAGTGTGGTGGAGCCACCGTTTGTCGTCAGCGCGAAGTTCGCCGCGGCCGGACCGCCGAGGGCGAAGCGGTAACTGTCGTTCGCCGGCCCGCCGATTTCGCTGATCGTCGCAAGTGCCGTATTGGCCGCGATCTTGCTGGACGACAGCGCCGTGCCAAGCGCCGCAGTTGCCGCATCCGCCTTGATGCCGCTCAACAGGGCGCGGTTCCAGCCGATTATGTCCATCGTTCGCAGGTCTGCGGCGGATACCGGGTTGACTACGCCCGCGTTGGAGAAGGCATTGAATGAATCGTTGCCCATCGCCGAAGACCAGTCCCCGGCATCGCCGCCCCAGGCGGTGTTGACGTTGCCGATCTGGGTCACCCCGCCATCCGCCGAGAGGTAGCCTGGGGTGCCCGCCGAAAAATCCCGCACCCCGGAGGCCGCATAATGGAACAGGTCCATCAGCTCGTAGCTCGGGGTCGATGCGCCGATGGTCGCTCCGGTGATCAGACCACGGCCCATCACCTCCGTGAGTTCGTGCAGCACCACGCCTGTGAAATCATAGGTTCCACCGGCGATGTCGTCGCTATAGGTGAAGGGCAGGGTGTTCGAAAACCCCACATATCCGTCCGTTGAGGCGTTGGTCGCGGTCATCATCCCCAGCGCCTTGGCATTCGCCGTGGTGGTCCACAGCGAACCCGCCACCGGTGCGCTGGTCGGCAGCGAGGCGATGGCCGAGCGGTCGTCGGGGGACCTGGCATCGGCGATCACCGCCGAGCGCAGGGTGCTATATGTCGTGGAGACGAGGTAGCTGGCACTCGAGCCGAGAGCGCCGCCCCCAAGCGGCGTGCCGTTCACCTCCCCGAAACCGACGGAGATGTTCACGGTCACCGCGTCGGTGAACTGGCTCTCCAGATACTGTGCCGCGGCCAGCACGCCCGCCTGGAAGCCCGCCGGCGCCGCGGCGACGCTGCTGTCCCAAGCGATGTTGATCACGAAAGGCGACGTGGTCGAGGAGGTGGTGACGACGCCCGAACTGCCACCACCCGGCCCGCCCGCGATCGCACGGGCGCCCTCGTCATCGGCGGAGTAGAGCACCGTCTGTACCGGAGCGGTCGCGTCCTCAAAAGCCTGCGAAATGCCAGGCCCGTCGATCGCCATTTTCGGCAGTGTCATTCTCAAATTCACGACTGCAAATCCTTGCCCGCATCAATCGCCTTACCAATCCCGCGCGAATGCCACGCGGGACGGTCCCGGAATAGGGAGGCGGGCAAGGTGTACCAAGCTGGCCTGCCCCACTTCAAGGCGAACCTGCATCGCCCGGGCGATGGGCAGCGTTGAACTTGCCGTGACCGTCGGTGCGGCTACCCTGCGAGGCTGCTCAAAAACTTCGCCCGCGCCGTCGCCGCCTGCATGATGAACATCTGATCCGCCCCGCCCAGCACGAACTGCGCGCCCCAGCCGATATAGGTCTTGGCCCAGATATCGTCGTAGATCCCGCCCATCCCCGCGAACTTCCCATGCTTCTTGCAGGCATCGATCACCGCCCGATACGCCGCCTGCACGCGCTCGTGCCCGATTTGCCCGGAAATCCCCATATCCGCGCTGAGATCGGACGTGCCGATCAGCAGCACGTCGATCCCCGGCGTCGCCGCGATCGCGTCCGCATTGGCCACCGCCTCCGCCGTCTCGATCATCGCCACCACGAGGATCTCGTTGTTGATCTCCTCCTGCGCCTCCGCCACCCCCGGCGGCGCGTATCCATACACGGCCACACCGCCCCCCCAGGAGCGCGTCCCCCGCGGCGGAAACCGCAGCGCATCCGCCACCATCTTCGCCTGCGCCGGCGTATCCACATGCGGGATCACGATCCCCAGCGCCCCATTATCCAGCGCCCGCGTCGCCTCATCGAGCGCCCCGAAGCACACCCGCACAATCGGCGTCACCCCGGTCGGCAGCGCCGCGATGCACAGCTGCGTCGCCTCGTTCACCGAGAACGCCCCGTGCTCCATGTCGATGAACAGCCAGTCGAAGCCGGCCGCTTTGGCGAACATCGGCGTCGCCACCGTGCGCAGTGCCCCGGCGCCGAACCCGAGCGAAAGCTTGCCGGCACGCAGCCGGGCGAGCGACGTATTCTGGATAATGGGCATTTGTGTCCTCCTGATCCTTCCGCGCAGCCTGCCCGCGGAAACTCCTTGGCGCAATCCACCCGCTTTGCACTACAACCGCACCAACCGTTTCCCGAGGAACACCATGTCCGCCTCCCTCGCCTTCAACCCGCTTGACCCCGCCTTCATCGCCGACCCCTACCCCTTCTACCACAAGCTCCGCGCGATGATCCCGGTCTGGCAGTCGCCCTTGGGCATTTGGATCGTCACCCGCAACGCCGATGCCGCCCTCGTGCTGAAGGACAAGCGCTTCGGCAAGGACTACGTCGGCAACATCACCCGCTCCTACGGGCCCGACGCCATCAACGAGCCCGCCCGCGCCTCCCTCGGCCGCACCATGCTGGTGCTCGACCCGCCCGACCACACCCGCCTCCGCGGCCTGGTCACCAAGGCCTTCACCGCGCGCCGCGTCGAGGAAATGCGCCCCCGCATTGCCGCCATCGTCGACCAGCTGATCGACCGCGTCGCCCCTCACGGCCACATGGACGTCATCAAGGACTTCGCCCACCGCCTCCCCATCATCGTCATCTGCGACATGCTCGGCATCCCCGAGGAAGACCACGAGCAATTCTTCGCCCAGTCCCGCGTCAACGGCCGCCTCATCGATCCCGTGCCGATGACCCGCGAGGAGCTCGATATCGCCAACGCCAACACGCTGGCCACCAACGCCTATTTCGAGGCCCTGTTCGACCGCCGCCGCCGCGACCCCCAGGACGACCTCATCACCAAGCTCGTCCAGGCCGAGGAACAGGGAGACCGCCTCACCACTGAGGAGCTCACCGCCAATGTCGGCCTCCTCTTCGCCGCCGGCCACGAAACCACCGCCAACCTCATCGGCAACGGCCTCCTCGCCCTCCATCGCAATCCGGACCAGTGGGACGCCATGAAGGCCGACCCCTCGCTGATCCCCAACGCCATGGAAGAGCTCCTCCGCTACGACAGCTCAGTCCAACTCACCGGCCGCACCACCAACGCGGACGTCGAACTCTCCGGCGTTAAAATCCCCGCCGGCCAATCCGTTGTCTGCTTCCTCGGCGCCGCCAACCGGGACCCCGCCGTCTACCCCGAGCCCGACCGCCTCGACATCACCCGCAAGGAAATCTGGCCGATGTCCTTCGGCGGCGGCATCCATCACTGCCTCGGCGCCCAGCTCACCCGCATCGAGGCGCAAGAAGCCTTCGCCGGCCTCCTCCGCCGCCTCCCCGGCCTCACTCTGCCGGAAAAAGACACCCCCCAATGGCGCCGTAGCTTCACCCTGCGCGGCCTCACCACCCTCCCAGCCACCTGGCCGGTCTGACGCCGTTCAAGTGAACCCCCTCCCGCGTTTGCGGGAGGGGGCAGGGGGAGGGTGCTTGGGCGGTGAGCACCCCCGCCACCTTCCGCCCCACAAGCGCGCAGATCCGCCGCAGAAGCCCCAACAGGGCCTCCACGATCGCCAGCGCAACAGGGGAAAGCGGCTCAGGCACGGACCAAATCTCCTCGTCAAAAATTCACCCCGATAAGTTAGTAAAAATCCATCAAACAGTCAATCATAAAAACGCCCCATCACCAAAAATCTTCTCCCTCTCCCGCTCTCGCGGGAGAGGGTAGGGGTGAGGGTGTCGAGCCCATGCGACCACTCCCCCCCCGAAACACCAAACCGCGCACCCCTCCCTCTCCCCGGTTCCGGGGAGCGGGCCGGGGTGAGGGGCGTCGAGCCCAAACCCCCAACATCCCCAATTGCCACCCCACCCCCACCCATGCCTCAATCCCCCCACCCAATCCCGGAGCCCGTACCATGCTGCGCGCCCTCCTCCTCCTCGCCCTCCTCGCCACGCCCCACCAAGCCACCGCCCAACCCAAAACCCTCCGCGTCGTCCCCCAGTCCGACCTCACCGTCATCGACCCGATGTTCGGCACCGCCTGGATCTCCCTCATCGCCGGCGAGATGGTCTATGAGAGCCTCTTCGCCTGGGATTCCAAGCTCGAACCCAAGCCCATGATGGCCGAGCGCTGGTCCGTCACCCCGGACGGCCTGACCTGGCGCTTCACCCTCCGCCCCAACCTTCGCTTCCACAGCGGCGAACCGGTCACGGCCGATGACGTCGCCGCCTCCACCCGCCGCTGGCTCATCATGGACAGCGTCGGCGCCCGCATCGCCACCCAAACCCAGTCCGTCACCGTCATTGCGCCCGACACCATCGAATGGCGCCTCTCTCGCCCATTCCCCGCCCTCATCTTCGCCCTCGCCGCCGCCCCCGCCCGCTTCCCCGCCGTCATGCGCGCGAAAGACGCACTCGGCCCCGACGGCGCCCCCGTCACCACCCGCATCGACAACGCCATCGGCTCCGGCCCCTTCCGCTTCGCCGCCAACGAACGCGTCGTCGGCCACCGCGCCGTCTGGACCCGCAACCCCGATTACACCCCCCGCGCCGAACCGCCCGACGGCCTCGCCGGCGCCCGCCTCGTCAAAGTCGATCGCGTCGAATGGCACGTCATCCCCGACGCCGCGACCGCCGCCGCCGCGCTCACGGCGGGCGAGGTGGACATGCTGGAACGCCCGGTGCTGGACCAGGTGCCCGTCCTCGCCCGCAACAAAGCCATCCGCATCGTCAAACTCGCGCCCATCATGTCGCAGAACATGCTGCGCCCCAACGCCACCGTCCCGCCCTTCAATGACCCGCGAATGCGCCGCGCCCTCGCCTACGCCATCAACCAGGAAGACGAAATGGCCGCCGGCTGGGGCGAGCCCGAATACTGGAAAACCTGTGCCAGCTACTTCATCTGCGGCGCCCCCTTCGGCACCCCGGCCGGCGGCGAAGCCTTCAAACAGGATTTCGCCAAAGCCCGCCAACTCGCCGCCGAGGCCGGCTATAAAGGCGAAAAACTCACCTTCGTCGCCACCACCGAAATCCCCACCCTGCGCCAAATGTCCGAAGTCGCCTTCGACGCCCTCAAACGCGCCGGCTTCAACGTGGAGATGCTCTGGGGCGACTGGGGCACCACCGGCCAACGCCTCCGCAACCGCGACCTCTGGCACCTCTTCCTCACCGGCGCTCCCGGCGTCATCATGTCCCACCCCCTCACCAACATCGCCAC
>CAIPLM010000388.1 GCA_903865895.1 uncultured Rhodospirillales bacterium
ACCATCACGCTCTCCACCACCCTCTCCAACGGCTCCGTCGATCTCGGCACCGGCGCCGACACGCTCACCTTCGCCAACGGCACCAACACCGCCTCGCTCGGCAACATCGAGACCATCACCGGTGGCACCGGCGCCGATACGTTGACGCTCTCGGCCGCCAGCGCCAACGCCACCATCGACCTCGGCACCGGCAATGACGTGCTGACCCTCGGCAATTTCGCCAACGCGCTGAGTGCCAGCAACATCGAGACCATTACCGGCAATTCCGGCGCCGATACGGTCACGCTCGGGACCGCGCTGACGACCGCGATGTCGGTTGATCTCGCCGCCGGCAGCGACAAGTTGACACTGGCCAACGTCGCCAATACCGGCACGTTGAAAAACATCGAAACCACCATCGGCGGCACCGCGGCTGACACCATCACGCTCGGCGCGGCGGCTTCGGGGGCAAGTCTTGATCTCGGCACCGGCAGCGATGTGCTGACCTTCGGTAACTTCACCAATTCGGCGACCATCGCCAACACCGAAACCATCACAGGCGGCACGGGCGCCGATACGCTGACGCTCAGCAGCGCACTTACCACCAGCATGACCATTGATACCGGTGCCGGCAGTGACGCGCTCACCCTCGCCGGCGTCGCCAACACCGGCAGCGTCGCAAATGTTGAGACAGTCACTGGGGGAAGTGCTGCGGATACCATCACGCTGGCGATGTCCCTGGTGAATGGCTCGGTCGATCTCGGCGCGGGCTCTGACACGCTGAAGCTGGCCGCGCTTTCCAACCGCGTGTCGGTCGCCAATGTCGAGACGGTGAGCGGCGGATCGGCTGGCGATACCATCATCTTGACCGGCAGCGGCAGCAGCATGGTGGTGGCGGCCGGCGGGCTCAACTTCATCACGGGCAATTCGGCTGGAGATACCTTCGTGCTGGACCAGGCGAGCGCCGGCAATGTCAGCACTATCCTCAACTTCAGCACGAGCAAGGGCGACAAGATCGGGCTCGACACCACGCTGAGTGCGACGCTCGGCACCAACACCTACAACCTTGGCGGTGCCGCTTTGACCGATCTCACCAACATCAAGTCGGTTGCCGATGCGGCGACACGGTTGGGGACAACCTTGCCGACTGGCGGCAGTGGCGGGTTCGTTTACGAACAAGATACCGGCGAGCTGTACTACAACGGCAGTGGTGCATTCGCGGGCGGCGGCACGCTGATCGGGGTGATCACCACGAATGGGACGACGCCATGGGTGTACAGCGTATCCGCCTTCCAGCAGGTCTAGACGGAACGGATAAAGAGGAAGACGACGGCGCGGCGCTGCGCCTGGCTGGGGTGGCGGCGCATCGTGAGCGCCGCTACGAGGCCGCGATCGACGCGTTTCGCAGGCTGGTGGAACGGCCGGTGCCTTCGAACGGGCAGCGCGCGGGTGATCTCGCCAATCTGGGCGCCGCGCTCCGGGCCGGTGGCAAGGACGAAGACGCGGAGGCGGCCTATCGCGCGGCGATCGCCCTCGACCCCGGTTGCGCGGCGGCGCATCACAACCTCGGCAATCTCCTGGCCGCGACCGGACGCGTGGAGGCGGCCGAGGCGGCGCAGCGTGCTGCGCTCTCCTGCTTGCCTGGCTACGCCCAGGCATGGAACGCACTCGGCGGCCAACTGCAACGCCGTGGCGCGCTGCGCGAGGCGGCGGATGCCTTCGCGGCGTCGGTGCGGCATGCGCCGGGCTGGGTGGAGGCGAAGGTCAATCTCGGGGTGGCGCTGCTGAATTGCGACCTTGGGCAGGAGGCTATGGAGGTGCTGCGCGACGCGATCGGCTTGGCGCCGGTCAACGCCGCGGCGCATGGCAATCTCGGCGCCGTCTATCTCCGCGCCGGCCTGCCGCTTCGCGCGGAGACCTGCCTGCGTCAGGCCGTCGCGCTCGATCCGCGGGAGACGCGGTGGCGCTCGAACCTTGCGGTTGCGTTGCAGATGCAGGGGCGGCATGCCGAGACTGAGCAGTGCTGCCGCGAGGTGCTGGCGATGCGGCCGGGCTATGCGGCGGCGCATGGCAATCTGCTCTTCGCGATGAATTATCGCGACGACCTGACGCCGCAGCAGATATTTGCCGAATATGCGGAATGGAACGCCCGGCACGCCGCCCCTCTGGCCCCCGCGGCGCCGCGCTTCGCCAATGATCGCACGCCGGGCCGGCGGCTCCGGGTTGGCTATGTTTCCCCGGATTTCCGTCACCACGCGGTAGCCTTTTTCTCCGAACCGCTGCTCGCCGCGCATGACCGAGTGGCGATTGAGCTGTTCTGCTACTCCGAGTTGGGCAATGAGGATGCCGCCACCACCCGCTTCCGGGCGCTCGCCGACCACTGGCGGCCGACGCTTGGGATGAGCGATGCGGCGATGGTGGAGCTGATCCAGGCGGACGGGATTGATGTGCTGGTCGATCTCGCCGGGCATACCTCGGCCAACCGGCTGCTGGTGTTCGCCCGCCGCGCGGCGCCGGTGCAGGTCGCCTCGCTGCTGGGCCACGGCTACACCTCTGGCCTCGCGGCGATGGACGGTATTCTGGTTGATGACGTGACGGTGCCGCTGGGCACCGAGGGGCTGTTCAGCGAGACGATGGTGCGCATTGGCCGCTTGCCATTCGTCTACCGGCCGCCGGAGGGCATGCCGGAGGTCGCGCCGGCGCCAGTGCTGCGCAAGGGCTATGTCACGTTCGGCCATTTCGGTCGGCCGGAGCGGCTGAATGAGGCGGTGATCGCTACCTGGGCGCGCATCCTGTTGGCGGTGCCGGGGGCGCGGCTGATGCTGAACACCCGCGCGATGCAGGAAGCCGAATTCCGCACGCTGATCGCGGCGCGCTTTGCGGCCCGCGGCATTCCGGCGGAGCGGCTGGACCTGGTGTTCACCCACCCGCAGACCCGCACATGGGAGGCTTATGGCGACGTTGATATCGCCCTCGATCCCTTTCCCCATAATGCCGGCACCACCACGGTGGAGGCGCTGTGGCTTGGCGTACCGGTTGTGACGCTGGCATCGCGGCCGAGTGTGGGGACGCTGGGGGCGGGGATCTTGACCGCCGCGGGCTTGGCGGACTGGGTAGCGGCGGATGTCGATGACTACGTGGCCCGCGCGGTGGCGGCGGCCTCCAACAGCGAGGCGCTGGCCCGGCTACGCCAAGAGCTGCGCCCACGGCTGCGTGCCTCGCCGCTCTGCGATGCCGCCGGGCTCGCGCGCCGCACCGAGCAGGCGTATCGGGCGCTGTGGGAGCGCTGGGCGGGCGGCGATGCGGCGCGGCTGCGCGGCTATTACGGGGAGGGGCAATCCGAAGCGGCCGCCCGGCTGGCGCGGCGGATGATTGCGCGGGATTCGGACGCCGCCACCGCGGAGCACGTGCTGGCACTGCTCGCCCATGCCGATGGCCGCGCCGAGGATGCGGCGGCGGCGATCGGAAGGGCGATCGCGCTCAGCCCCGGCGACGCCGAGATGCGTGCCAACCAGGCGGCGATCCTGCGCGTAAGGGGTGATCTCGGGGCGGCGGAGGCGGCGGCGCGGGCGGCGCTGGCGATGCAGCCGGGCTCCATCCAGGCGATGAACAATCTCGGCAATATCCTGCGGGATGCCGGGCGCTGGGCGGAGAGCGCGGCGGCCTATCGGCAGGCGCTCGCCATCGCGCCGGATTTCGCCGATGCCTGGGCCAATCTCGCCTGGGTGCTGTCGCTCGCCGGCGAGGCACACGCGGCGGAGGAGGCGGCGCGGCGGTCGCTGGTCGCCGACCCCAAGAACGCCAATGCCGCGAATAATCTGGGCCTCGCTTTGATGCGCCAGGGCCGCCTGGTGGAGGCCGAGGCAACACTGCGGGGTGCGCTGGCACTGCGGCCGGATTTTGCGCAGGCGCATAGCAATGTGCTGTTCTGCCTCAATTACCGCGACGATCTCACCGCACCTGAGATCGCTGCCGAATACCGGCGATGGGACCGGGCGCACGCCGCCCCGCTGGGCGCTGTTCCCTGCCATCGCGTGACCGATCGGGACCCGGAGCGCCGGCTGCGCGTCGGCTATGTCTCGCCGGATTTCCGCCACCACGCCGTCGCCTTCTTTGCCGAGCCGCTACTCCGCGCCCATGATCGCGGGGCCGTGGAGGTGACGTGCTACGCCGAGGTGCCGGTGCCGGACGCTACCACCGCCCGGTTCCAGGCGCTCGCCGATCGCTGGGTTTCAACCGTCGGCATGCGCGATGCCGATGTGGCCGCACGCATTGCGGCGGATGGCATCGATGTTCTGGTCGATCTCGCTGGTCATACCGCGGGCAACCGCCTGTTGGCCTTCGCGCGCCGCCCGGCGCCGGTGATGCTCGCGAGCATGCTGGGGAGCGGCACGACCTCGGGGCTTTCGGCGATGGCCGGGTTCATCGCCGATGCCGAATTGGCGCCGCCGGGCAGCGAGGCGCTGTTCAGCGAGAAAGTGCTGCGCCTTGGACGGGTGCCGCTTGCCTATGCGCCGCCGGCGGGGATGCCGGAGGCCGGTCCGCTGCCGGCGCTGCGCGAGGGGCGTGTGACGTTCGGGTATTTCGGCCGTACCGTAAGGCTCAATGATCGTGTGCTGCGGACCTGGGCACGGCTGCTTTCTGCTGTTCCCGGTGCGCGGCTGGTGCTCAACAGCGCGCCCTTCGCGGAGGCGGCGGGCAGGGCGCAAATGATGGAGCGCTTCGTCGCCTGCGGGCTGCCTTCGGAGCGCTTGGAACTCATCTTCACTTCACCCCAGCCACGCACCTGGGAGGCGTATGGCGGGATAGACATCGCACTCGATCCCTTTCCCCATAATGCCGGCACCACCACGATGGAGGCGTTGTGGCTGGGGGTTCCCGTGCTCACCCTTGCCGATCGGCCGGGCGTCGGGCGAATCGGGGCGAGCCTGCTGTGCGCGGCGGGCCTCGATGACTTCGTGGCGCGGGACGAGGACGACTATATCGCCCGCGCCTGTTCGGCCGCCCGAGATCTTACCCGGCTGGCCGCACTGCGCGCGACGCTGCGAGCGCGTATCGCGGCCTCCCCGCTTTGCGATGCCGCCGGCCTCGGCCGCGCGATGGAGGATGTCTATCGCGCGGCGTGGCGGGATTGGTGTGCTGGGGGTGGCTAGCGCGGCAGGCCCTGACCGCCGTTGACGCTGATGATCTGCGCCGTCACCCAGCTCGCCAATGGGGAGGCGAGGAAGACGACCACATTCGCCACTTCCTCCGGATAGCCCATCCGCCCGGCCGGGCAGGCGGACAGCGCGGCGTTGTAGACTGCCGGCTGGGCCTTCTTGCGGTTGTCCCAAATGCCGCCGGGGAATTCGATCGAGCCGGGGGCGACGCAGTTCACGCGGATGCCCTTGCCAATCAGCGCCGCCGCCTGGGTGCGGGTGTAGTGGATGATTGCCGCCTTGGCCGCGCCGTAGGCGGGGGTGCGCACGGAGGGGTTGAGGCCCGAACCCGAGGAGATGTTGATGATGCCACCAGCCGGGCTCTGCTCGATCCACGGCAGCGCCACGCGCGAGGCGCGCACGGCGGCGAGGAGATCGACGGCGATGCTCTGGTCCCAGCTCGCCTCGTCATCGCCCCAGCCATAGCCGGTGGCGTTGTTCACCAGCACGTCGATCCCGCCGAGTGCCGCGGCCGCGGCCGGGACGTAAGCGGCGATATCGGCCTCGCTCGAGAGGTCGCAGCTCTGGGCGTGCACCGTGCCGCCGAAAGCCGCGAGTTCGGCGCGCGTGGTCTCCAGCGCCTCGGCGCCCCGCGCGCAAATCGACACCGCGGCACCGCCTTCTGCGAAGGCGAGCGCGATGGAGCGGCCGATTCCCTTGCTGCCGCCGGCGATCACCACCCGCTGGCCCTTGACGTCGATCTGCATTGTTCGTCCCTTCATGTTCACCGCAGCATTTGCCTGCCGCCACGCCGGGTCCGTCAACCCCTGGCCGCATTCGAACGAGGAACGCCGTATGCCTGACCTGCCCAGCGTGATCGACGGCATCGCCGTCCCCAATCCGGCCGATATCGCCGCCCTGCGCGAGACGCTGCGGCCCTATACCCGCGTCACCCCGTTGCTGGCGCGCGATGACATCGCGCCGCTCGTGGGCACGACGCTGGAATTCAAGTTCGAGCTGCTGCAGGCGAGCGGCACTTTCAAGGCGCGCGGTGCCTTCTCCAACATGCTGGCGCTGGATGCGGCGCAGAAGGCCCGCGGGGTGACCGGGATTTCGGCGGGGAATCACGCGGTGGCGGTGGCCTATGCGGCGATGAAGCTCGGTATCTCCGCCAAGGTGGTGATGCTCAAGACCGCCAATCCCGCCCGACTCGCCATGGCCAAGGCCTGTGGGGCCGAGGTGCTGATGGCCGAGGACGGGCCGACCGGCTTTGCCATGGTGCGCGAAATCGAGGCGCAGGAGGGGCGGTATTTCGTGCATCCCTTCAATGGGCTGCGCACCGTCATGGGCACGGCGACGCTGGGTGCGGAATGGGCCGGGCAATCCGGTGGGCTTGATGCGCTGATCCTGCCGATCGGCGGCGGCGGGCTGGCGGCCGGGGTGGCGCTGGCCTTCCGCCAGGCGATGCCGGAAATCGCGATTTATGGCGTGGAGCCGGAAGGGGCGACCGGCATGGCGCAGAGCTTCGCGCGTGGCGGCCCCGGCCCGAGCGGCGCAATGCAGGGCATCGCCGATAGCCTGATGGCGCCGCATACCGAGGCCTTTAGCTACGGTATCTGCCGCGCCACTATCGACGGGCTGGTGACGGTGAGCGACTCTGAGCTGCGTTCGGCGATGCGGGTGCTGTTCGCCGAGCTGAAGCTGGCCACCGAGCCGGCCTGCGCCGCAGCCACCGCGGCGGCGATGTTCCCGCTGCGTGAGCGTATTGCCGGCAAGCGCGTGGGGGTGCTGCTGTGCGGCGCCAACACCGACATGCCGACTTTTGCACGCCACATGGCAGAGGGGTGAAGTTTTTCCGGCAGGCGTGATTTTTAGTGTTGAACGTATCTGGCGTGTTACAGACTGCGCGCTACCCTAAATTTCAGGAATCGACCGAATGAAGCGTCTGCTGCTGACCACCTTTCTCATGGGTGCCGTGATCTCAGCCCTGCCGCCGACTGCCTGGGGGCAGGACGCGAAGCAGGATTTCAGCCTGGTGAACAAGACCGGCTACGAACTCGGCAAGGTCTTTGTCGCCCCGAGCCATTCCGACGACTGGGACGATGACGTGCTCGGGCAGGACACGCTGGGCAATAACGAGGCGGTGGACATCAAGTTCCATCGCGCCAACAAGACCTGCCAGTGGGATCTCAAGGTGGTATATACCATCGATGGCTCCAATGCCGTCTGGCATGACATCAACCTGTGCAAGGTTGAGAAGATCACCATCCGCTACAACAAGAGCACGGACACCACGAGCGCTTCGTTCGATTGATCCGGTACTCCCCGGGGATTGGCTTGGCGCGCAGCGATGTGTCGCCGGCCGGCCAGTCCCCGGGGGGCACCCCACCGCAGGCTTGCGGCTGTCCCTCGAGCGTGCCCAGAATATTGGAACGAGAACGGGGAGGGGTTGATGAAATTAACGCGTTGGACCTGTGCGGCGGCGCTTGCCGCGGTTTTGCTGGCTGTTCACCCCGCGGCCGCTGTCGATCTGCCCACCGCCGCACCTGCCGCGGTCGGTCTTGGGCGGCTTGAGCGCATCGCGACATGGCTGCGTGCCGAGGCCGAGGCGAAGCGACTGCCGGGTTCGGTGGTGATGATCGCGCGCAACGGCAAGGTCGCCTATCACGAGGCCTTCGGGGTGCGTGATCCGGCGACCGGGGCGCCGATGCAGAAGGACAGCATCTTCCGGATGTATTCGATGACCAAGCCGGTGACGGCGGTGGCCATCCTGATGCTGATGGAGGAGGGCAAGCTGCGGCTGGCCGATCCGGTTTCGCGCTTCCTGCCGGCGCTGAAGGCCCCGAAGGTGATCACCGAGACGGTGGACGCCCAGGGCCAGCACCGTTCCACCACGGTGCCCGCCGATCGCGAGATCACGATTCTCGACCTGCTGCGCCACACCGCCGGGCTCACCTACGGGGTGTTCGGCAATTCCCTGGTCGATCAGGCGATGAAGACCGCCGGACTCAACGAGCCCGACATGCGGCTGCGTTGGACCGACCAGAAAGTGGTGGAGGAACTCGGCAAGCTGCCGCTGCTCTACCAGCCCGGCACCCAATGGCAGTATAGCCGCGCGACCGACGTGCTGCTCGCGGTGGTGGAGGCGGTAAGCGGCCAGCGTGGCGATGCCTTCTATGAAGAGCGCATTTTCAAGCCGCTCGGCATGGTCGATACCTCGTTCAATCTGCCGGCGGAGAAGCTCGGCCGCATGGCGGAGTCGGGCGTCGATCCCGATACCGGCCGACCGCAGCCGCTGACCGACGTGACCAAGACGCGGCTGTTCCTCGGCGGCGGCGAGGGGCTGCTCTCCACCGCATCCGATTATATGAAATTTGCGCTTATGCTGGCCAATGGCGGGCAGCTTGAAGGCGTGCGGCTGCTCTCGCATGCCTCGGTGGCGCTGATGTCGGCCAATCATCTGCCGCCCGGAGTCGGCGGCGGGCCGAATTATCTTCCCGGCCCCGGCTATGGCTTCGGCCTCACGGTTGCGGTGCGCACCGAGGCCGGGCAATCCAGCGTGCCGGGCAGCGTGGGGGAGTATAACTGGGGCGGCTATGCCGGCACCAAATTCTGGATCGACCCGAAGGAGCGGCTGGTGCCGATTCTGCTGATCCAGGCGCCGCTGCAATCGCGCAATGCCGGCAATAGCTTCCGTGGCCTGGTCTATGGCAGCATTGCGGACTGAGGGGGGGCGCCAGCGGCGGCGCAGAAGGGGTCTCGACCACCGGCCAATACCGGCCTAACCTTGCCATCAACACGCTCGCGCCTATCTACCGAGCGTGCTTGCAATTATCGATTGATCGCAAAGCGGGAGCAAACATGCCCAGATTGAGTTACGCGGCACCGACCAGTGTGCCGGATGCCATCAAGTTGCTGGCCGGGGCGGCCGGGCTGGCAAAAGTCATGTCGGGTGGGACGGATCTGCTGGTGCAGCTCCGCTCGGGCCGCACCAGCCCGGAACTGATCGTCGATACCAAGAAGATCCCCGGGATCGTCGGTATCCGCGAGACCGAGAGCGGGTTCGTCATCGGCGCCGCGACCTCCGGCGCCGAGATCGGCGAGCATGCCGGCCTGTGCGCTGCCTATCCTGGCATTGTGGAAGCGACCAACCTGATCGGCTCCACCCAGGTGCAGGGCCGCGCCTCGCTGGCCGGCAACCTCTGCAACGCCTCGCCGGCGGCTGACAGCGTGCCGGCGGTGATCGCCTCGCGCGGCGTCGCCATCGTCGTTGGCCCGAACGGCCAGCGCAGCGTGCCGGTCGAGCAGATCGTCACCGCCCCGGGCCGCACCTCGCTCGCCAAGGGGGAGTTCATCCTTGAATTCCACCTGCCGAAGCCGAAGGCGCATCAGTCTGACGCCTATCTGCGCTTCATCCCGCGCACCGAGATGGACATCGCGGTGGTCGGTTGTGGCGTGAGCGTGACGCTCGACGACAACGGCGTCTGCATCGATGCCCGCGTGGTGCTTGGCGCGGTTGCGCCGACCCAGGTGGTGGTGGAAGCCGGCGCCAAGGCGCTGATCGGCAGCAAGCTCGACGAGGCGGCCCTTGCCGCGCTCGACGCCGCCGCCCGCGCCGCCTGCAATCCGATCAACGACAAGCGCGGCACGATTGATTTCCGTGTCAAGGTTGCCGGCGTGATGGCGCGCCGCACCGCCGCAATCGCCTTCGAACGCGCGGGAGCCCGCTGATATGAGCAAGATCCACGTTACCACCACCGTCAACGGCGAGCCCGCCGAGTTCCTGTGCGAACCGCAGGAGAGCATGCTCGACGTTCTGCGCGACACGCTGAAGCTGACCGGTTCCAAGGAAGGCTGCGGCTCCGGCGACTGCGGCGCCTGCTCCATCACGCTCGATGGCCGTCTGGTCTGCTCCTGCCTGATGCTGGGCGTTGAGGCCGAAGGCCACAGCATCGGCACCATCGAGGGCGTTGCCCGCGGTGACGAGCTGCACCCGATCCAGCGCAAGTTCCTTGAGCATGCCGCGCTGCAATGCGGCTTCTGCACGCCGGGCCTGATCGTGGCCGTCAAGGCGCTGCTCGAGAAGAACCCGAACCCGACCGAGACGGAAGCCCGCTTCTGGATCGCCGGCAACCTGTGCCGCTGCACGGGCTATGACAAAATCCTGCGCGCCATCATGGACGCCGCGGCCGAACTCCGAGGGGAAGTAGCAGCATGAATTTCGTTGCCAACAAATCCGACCTGAAAGTCGTCGGCACGCGTCCGGTTCGTCCGGACGGCATGGACAAGGTGACGGGGAAGGCGCAGTTCGGCGCCGACCTCACCCTTGCTGGCACGCTGGTCGGCAAGATCAAGCGCAGCCCGCATGCCCATGCGCGCATCGTCGCGATCGACACCTCCAAGGCGCTGGCGATCCCGGGCGTGAAGTCGGTGATCACCGCCGCCGACATCCCCGATATCCCCAGCGAGGAGGCTTTCGTCGGCGAAGGCCCGACGAACTTCCGCGACCAGTCGCTGAACTGCATCGCGCGTGACAAGGTGCTCTACGAGGGCCATGCCGTCGCCGCCGTTGCCGCGACCAGCTCGGCGATCGCCGATGCCGCGCTCGCCGCGATCGAAGTGACCTACGAAGTGCTGCCGCACGTGATCGACGTCGAGGCCGCCATGGCCGAGGACGCTCCGATCCTGTTCGAGGGCATGATCACCCAGGGCGTCGACCCCAAGCCGACCAAGGCCTCCAACATCGTCAAGAAGGTCGCCTTCGGACACGGCGATTGGCAGGCCGGCATGGCTGAGGCCGATGTGGTCGTCGAGGGCAAGTACGACACTGCCGCGGTGCACCAGGCCTATATCGAGCCGCATGCCTGCATCGCCTCGGTGAACCCCGACGGGCAGACCACGATTTTCGCGTCCAGCCAGGGTCAGTTCATGATCCGGCAGTACACCGCGAAGATCCTCGGCATGGACATCGCCGATATCCGCGTCACCCCCGCCGAAATCGGTGGCGGCTTTGGCGGCAAGACGATCGTCTATATCGAGCCGCTCGCTGTTGCGATGTCGCGCCAGGCCGGCCGTCCGGTGAAGATCGTGATGACCCGCGACGAGGTGTTCCGCGCCTCGGGCCCGACCTCGGGCGGCACCATCGAGGTCAAGATCGGCGCCAAGAAGGACGGCACCATCACCGGTGCCTATGCCATGGTGAAGCTCCAGGCCGGCGCGTTCCCGGGTTCGCCCGTGGCTCCCGCCTGCATGTGCGCCTTCGCGATGTATGACCTCAAGAACGTCATGGCCGAAGGCTACGACGTGGTCAGCAACCGCGCCAAGGTTGCCGCCTACCGCGCGCCGGGTGCGCCGATCTCGACCTTCGCGGTTGAGAGCGTGATGGACGAGCTGGCCATCAAGCTCGGCATGGACCCGATCGACCTGCGCATGAAGAACGCCGCGAAGCAGGGCACCAAGGCCTCCTATGGCCCGGTGTTCCCGGTGATCGGCTTCGAGGAAGTGCTCGAAGCGGCGAAGGCCCACCCGCATTGGACGGCGCCGCTCGGCCCGAACCAGGGCCGTGGCGTGGCCACCGGCTTCTGGTTCAACATCGGTGGCGAGAGCTCCGCCTCGGTGTTCGTCAACGAAGACGGCTCGGTCAGCGTTGTCTCGGGCAGCCCGGATATCGGCGGCTCGCGTGCGTCGATGGCGATGATGGCCGCTGAAGTGCTCGGCATCCCCTATGAGAAGGTTCGCCCGATCATTGGTGACACCGCGCAGATCGGCATCACCGGCGTCACCGGCGGCAGCCGCGTGACCTTCGCGACCGGCATGGCGACCACGCAGGCCGCCGAGCGCGCGGTGGACGAGCTGAAGAAGCGCGCCGCCATGATCTGGGACATCTCGCCTGACGCGGTGGACTGGAAGGACGGCGAAGCCGTTCCCGCCGGCGCCAACGCTGGTGGGTTTGACCCGCTGCCGCTCGCGGCGATCGCCCTCAAGGCGGCCAAGACCGGCGGTCCGATCAACGCGGAAGTGTCGATCAACGCCCAGGGTGCGGGTGCCGCTTTCGGCGCCCATATCGCGGACGTCGAGGTTGATCCCGAGACCGGCTTCGTGAAGATCCTCCGCTACACCGCGGTGCAGGACGTGGGTCGTGCGATCCATCCGTCCTACGTCGAGGGGCAGATCCAGGGCGGCGCCACCCAGGGTATCGGCTGGGCGCTGAACGAGGAGTACATCTACGACAAGAACGGCCGCATGGATAACGCGGGCTTCCTTGACTATCGCGTCCCCGTCGCATCGGACCTTCCGATGATCGAGGCCGTGCTGGTCGAAGTGCCGAACCCGCGCCATCCCTTCGGTGTCCGTGGTGTCGGCGAAGTGCCGATCATCCCGCCGATGGCTGCCATTGGCAACGCGATCAAGGCGGCCACCGGCATGCGCCTGGTGAGCCTGCCGATGTCGCCGCCGAAGGTCCGCGCCGCGTTCGACGCGGCCAAGGGCTGAGCCTAACATGCCGACGATCTCCATCCCGAGCTCGTTGCGTCGCCAGTTCACTGGCGGCATGACGCAGCTCGAGGTGGAGGCCACGACGTTTCGTCGGCTGATCCTCGAACTCGAACGCCGCTTTCCCGGCCTGGGCAACCAGGTCGAGGAAAGCATGGCGATCGCGGTCGATGGGGAGATCTTTCAGGACGCCTATTCGCTGCAGCTCAAGGCTGGCAGCGACATCGTGCTGATCCCTAAAATCGCGGGGGGATAGGCCGGCGCTTTTCTGGCCCGTTCTATCCGGTCACAAGAAAGCCCGCCTTACGGCGGGCTTTTTGTTTGTGGCTTGAAGCTACTGGTAGCAGTTGCCACGGGAACGCCGACCCGCGGCCGACCAAATTGGTGAGAGTTGAGCTGTGGCAACACCCTCACCCCGACCCTCTCCCGCGAACGCGGGAGAGGGAGGTTTCTGTTCAGCGGCCGACCGCGTAGCCCTGCATGCCCCTGGGGTTGGCGCCAGCGAACATCTGTCCGTCAGCCTCCAGGCGGGCGGCGGAGAGGCGGCCCTCGCTCCAGGGCTCGCCCATCTCGGCCTTGTGGCCGCGGCGCTTCAGTTCTTCCAGCACCTTCGGGTCGTAGCGGCCCTCCAGCACCACCTTGCCGGGCCGGGCGACGCGCGGCCAGAAGCTCGAGGGCCAGTGCTCGGTGTGGAAGGAGGGTGCGTCGATCGCCTGCTGGATGGTCATGTTGTGATGGACCATGCGGGTGAACATGATGGCCTGCCACTGGTCCTGCTGCTCGCCGCCGGGGGTCCCGAAGGACATCCAGGCCTTGCCGTCGCGCAGCGCCATGCTGGGCGAGAGCGTGGTGCGCGGGCGCTTGCGCGGCGCCACCGAGTTGGGGTGGCCCGCCTTGGTCCAGAACATCTGGCCGCGGGTGGAGAGCGGGAAGCCCAGCTCCGGGATCACCGGGGAGGATTGCAGCCAGCCGCCGGAGGGGGTGGCGCTGACCATGTTGCCCCAGCGGTCGATCACGTCGACATGGCAGGTATCGCCACCCATGGCGCCGAGGCGGGCCACGGTGGGCTCGCCGATGCCGGGGGCGCGGGTGAGCAGGGCGATGCGGTCGCTGGCGTGGTGATCGACGTCGGGCGCGAAGCCGGGGATATGGCCGGGGCGGAGATCGTGGTTCGCCTCGGCGCCGATCAGCTTGCGGCGCTCGTCGTTATAGGCGGCGGAGAGCAGGGTATCGAGCGGGACCTGCACGTGCTCGGGGTCGCCGTAATAGGCCTCGCGATCGGCGAAGGCGAGCTTCATGCTTTCGATCAGCGTGTGGGCGTAGTCCGTGCCCAGCGGGTCCATCGAAGCGAGGTCGAAGCCCTTGAGCAGCGCGAGTTGTTGCAGCAGGGCCGGGCCCTGGCTCCAGGCGCCGACCTTGAGCACGCGGGTGTCGTGGTAGTCGATGCCGATCGGGTCTTCCACTGAGGCGGCCCAGCGGGCCATGTCATCGGCGGTCAGCAGGCCACGGTGGCGGCGGCCGGAGGAGTCGAGGATCTCGTTGTTCTGGTAGAAGTTGCCGATCGCCTCGGCCACGAAGCCGCGATAGAAGGCGTTGCGGGCGCTGTCGATGCGGGCCTCGCGGGTGCTGCCGGTGGCCTCGCCGCACAGGCGCTGCCAAGTGTCGGCCAGCGCGGGGCGGGCGAACAGGCTGCCGGCCTCCGGCACTTGCCCGTTGCGCAGGAACACCGCGGCCGAGGTCGTCCATTCCTGTTCGAACAGCGGGCGCACGCTTTCGATGGCGGCGGGGATGCGGGGCACGAGGTGGATGCCCTTGCGGGCGTAGCCGATCGCGTAGGACAGCACGTCCGCCAGTTCCCAGGTGCCGAAATCGCGGAGCATCAGCGCCCAGGCGTCAAACGCGCCGGGGACGACGGCGGGCAGCAGGCCGGTGCCGGGGACGAGATCGAGGCCGAGTTCGGCGAATTTCGCGGGGGT
>CAIPLM010000389.1 GCA_903865895.1 uncultured Rhodospirillales bacterium
AGGGCGCCATCGCCGCCCCCAATCTGCTGGCCTACGCCTTCTTCCCGACCGTGCCGGACATCATGAAGACCCTGCACACGCCCGAGCAGGCCCGCGCCTGGGTGCGCGCCATCAAGGCCAAGGGCGCCGACGGCATCAAATTCTTCGGCGCCCCCCCCAACATCATGGAGGCAGCGCTCGACGAAGCCCGCGCGCAGGGCCTGCGCTCCTGCTGCCATCACGCCCAGCTCGCGGTCAGCCGCATGAACGCGCTCACCTCCGCCCGCTGGGGCCTCAGCAGCGCCGAGCATTACTACGGCCTGCCCGAGGCTTTGTTCGAGAAAACCACCATCCAGGCCTTCCCCGACCACTACAACTACGGCGACGAGTATCACCGCTTCTCCGTTGCCGGGCAGATGTTCCAACAGGCCGCCCAACCCGGCAGCCAGAAATGGAACGACACGCTGGATGCCTTCCTCGAGACCGGCTTCACCTTCGTGCCCACCTTCAATATCTACGAGGCCAGCCGCGACGCCATGCGCGCCCGCCGCGCTGATTGGCATGACCGCTACACCCACGACACGGTGTGGAAATTCTACCAGCCCTCGCGCGGCGCCCACGGCTCCTACCTCACCAAATGGACCACCCAGAACGAGCTGGACTGGAAGCGCCACTACCAGCTGTGGATGCACTTCATCAACGACTACAAGAACCGCGGCGGCCGCGTCTGCACCGGCTCCGATTCCGGCTTCATCTTCCAGCTCTACGGCTTCGGCCTCATGCGCGAATTCGAGCTGCTGCAGGAGGCCGGCTTCAACCCGCTCGAAGTCATCCGCGCCGCCACCTCGCACGGCGCCGAACTGCTCGGCGTCGGTGACATCACCGGCACGCTCGAAGTCGGCAAGCGCGCCGATATCCTCATCCACGACGAAAACCCGCTGGGCGATTTCAAAATGCTCTACGGCACCGGCGCCATGCGCATGAACGAGACCACCGGCGGCGTCGATTGGACCCATTGCCTCAGCACCACCATCAAGGACGGCATGGTGTTCGACACGCGGGAGTTGCTGGCCGACGTCGAAGCAATGGTGCAAGCCAGCAAGGCCTGAGACTTGACGGACTTTATCCTGCTGACCGGCTTCCTCGGCGCCGGCAAAACCACCCTGCTGCGCGACTTCCTGGCCCAGCCAGAGTCCGCCGATACCGCGGTGATCATGAACGAGGCCGGCGCCATCGACATCGATGGCGCCGTCGTCGCGGCAGACAAAACCGGCCTGCCCATGGCCATGCTCGCCAATGGCTGCGTCTGCTGCTCCATCGCGAATGACCTGCTCTACACCATCGAGGCCCTGGTCGCCTCGCGCGAGACCCCGTTCCGCCGCATCGTGCTTGAAACCAGCGGCCTGGCCATGCCCGGCCCTATCATCCGCTCGCTCGGCGAACTCGGCCCGCTCGGCATGCGCGTCCGCGTCGTCACCGCCTGTGACGCCGCCGCCCCCGCCCTAACCAATGACGGCTTCGCCCGCGAGGGCTTCGAAACCGCCGCCGCCCAGGTCGCCGCCGCCGGCATCATCGTGCTGACCAAGCTCGATCGCGCCACCGATCCAGGCGTGGCGGCCACCCTCACGGCCGCCAATCCCCTGGCCACCCTGGTGCAGGAAGCCACCCCCTCCCGCCGCGCGCTGCTGGCCTTCACCACCGAGGCCGCCGCCCCCGCCATCCCCCCCGCCGGCGATGTCTCCGGCCATCCCCGCATCTCCGTCATGCTGGGCCAGCCCGGCGCCGTCGGCGTCGAGACGCTGCTGGAATGGCTGGAAAACCTCTCCGGCCTGCTCGGCGCGCGCCTCCTAAGGCTGAAAGGCGTGGTCCAGCCGGCCGACATGGCGGAGCGCATGCTGATACAGGCCGTCGGCAGCACCTTCGACCCACCACGCCGCTTCATGGGCGCCGCCGAGCCCGGCCTGGTGATCATCGCCCGCGATACCACGGCGGCCGAAATTCTGGCCCTCGCGCCCGACATCGGGCTCACCCTCCAAACGCAAACCGCCGGCCCCTTTACGGGGCCGGCGGCACGCAGGCTCAGTTCAAGCTAGGCGTGATGCTCAGCGCATCGGCGGCGCGTAGTGCAGGCCGCCCTTGTTCCACAGGTTGTTGATCCCGCGGGGAATACCGAGCGGGGTGATGTTGCGGTCCCAGATTTCGCCGAAATTGCCGACCTGCTTGACGGCATTGAAGGCGAACTTGTTGTCCACGCCGAGCGCCTTGCCCATATCGCCCTCAAGGCCGAGCAGACGGCGCACTTCCGGCACCGTGCTGGTGGTCATGGTGTCGATGTTGGCGGCGGTGATGCCATATTCCTCGGCGATCAGGCCGGCGAAATAGGTCCAGCGCACCAGATCGAACCACTTGTCGTCACCCTTGCGCACCATGGCGCCGAGCGGCTCCTTGGAGATGATTTCGGGCAGCAGCACGTGGTCGGTCGCCTTGGGGCCCTGCGTCGCGCGATAGGCGGCGAGGCCCGAAGCGTCGGTCGAGTAGGCATCGCAGCGGCCGGACTCATAGGCCGCGGTGATCTCGGAGGCATCCTGGATCAGGATCGGGGTGAACTTCAGCTTGTTCACGCGGAAATAGTCGGCGATCGCGAGCTCGGTCGAGGTGCCCGGCGCCACGCAGATGGTCGCGCCATCCATCTCCTTGGCGGACTTCACGCCCGAAGCCTTCTTCACCAGGAAGCCGGTGCCGTCATAGAAATTGATCGAGGCGAACAGCGCGCCAAGATTGCCTTCGCGGCCGAGCGTCCAGGTGGTGGAGCGATACAGCAGGTCCACTTCGCCCGACTGCAGCGCCGTGAAGCGGGCCTGCGCGGTCAGCGGCACGAACTTCACCTTCTTGGCGTCGCCCAGCACGGCGGCGGCAACCGCGCGGCAATGGTCGGCGTCGATGCCGCGCATCACGCCCTGGCTGTCAGGCAGCGAGAAGCCGGCGGACTGGCCGGAGGTGCCGCACAGCAACTCGCCGCGCTTGTTGATGGCGTCGATGGTGGCGGAGCCGGTGCCCTGGGCCATGGCGGAGCCGGCGAACAGCCCGGCCGCAACCAGCACCCCGGCCCCGAAAGAGGTCGAGAACTTCATTGAGCAGTCTCCCTGTTGGCGCACGGCAGCTCCGCGCGCGAGGAGGGCTACATGCCCCGGCTCGGCCACAAACTCAATGGCCGAGTTTCATTTGATGGCGCCCTGGGTCAAACCGGCGATGAATTGGCGGGACAGCGCGATGTAAACCAGGGTGATCGGCAGCGCCGAAAGCGTCAGCCCGGCGAACAGCACGCCCCAATCCGTGTTGTATTCGCCCATGAACACCGTCAGCCCCTGCGGCAGGGTTTTCAACGCGTCCGACGAGATGAACACCAGCGGGAAAAAAAAGTCGTTCCAGATCGGCACCGCGTTCTGGATCGCCGCGATCACCATCGCCGGCCGCGCCAACGGCAGCATCACCTGCAACATCGTCCGCAACTCGCTCGCCCCCTCGATCCGCGCACTCTCCTCCAGCTCGCCAGGCAGCGTGCGCAAAAACCCGGTCATGATGAACACCGCCGACGGCAGCCCCATCGCGACATAGACCAACACCAGGCCGAGACGGGTGTCGATCAGGCCGAGCGCATTGAGCTGAATGAACAGCGGGATGATCGCCAGCTTCAGCGGCACCATCAGCCCGGAGAGGAAAAACAGAAACACCGCGGCGCTGAGCCGGAACGGGTACCGCGCAATCGCATAGGCGGCCATGGTGCCGAACACCACGATCAGCCCGACCGAAACGGCGGTCACGCCGATGGAATTGCCGAGATAGCGCAGAAAACTCGTCTCGCTCCACATCCGCGCGAAATTGGCACCGCCGAAACTCTCCGGCAGCGCGAAGGGCGATGCGAACAACTCGGCGTTGGATTTAAACGCCGAGAGCAGCATCACCAGCAGCGGGTAGAGCATCAGGAAGGCATTGGCGATCAGCAGCGCCTGGATCAGCGCGTTCTTGCCCCGCTCGCCGTGCTGCATACTCACGCCTCGATCTCGCGGCGCCGCAGGAAATGCAGCCCAATGCCGGAGGTGATGGCGATGAAGGCGAACATCAGCACCGCCAGCGCGCTGCCATGGCCGAAATCCTGCAACCCGGAGGAGGCGGTGCCGAAGGCCGTGCGATAGAACAGCAGCCCCAGCACATCCGTCGCCCCGCCCGGCGAGCCGGTGGCCCCGGCCATCACATAGGGCAGCTCGAACCAGTTGAAGCTGCCAATGAAGGTCAGCGTGGCGACGATGGTGGTGGAAGGCGCCACCAGCGGCCAGATGATGCGGGTCATCAGCACCCGGTCATCGGCGCCATCGATCCGCGCCGCCTCCAGCGTCTCCTTGGAGATACGCTGCATGCCCGCAAGGAAAATCAGGGCGGGGAAGCCCACCCAATGCCAGGCGTTGGTGAAGATGATGGACCCCAGCGCCGTGCTCTCATTGCCGAGCCAAGGCGGCCCGTTAATGCCCACCAAGGCAAGCGCGGCATTCACCAGCCCGAACAACGGATGCAGGAACAGCTTCCACAGAAAGCCGACGATCACCGCCGAGAGCACCACGGGGAGAAAGATGATGGTCTGGTGAATGCGATGGCCCGGCAGCGTCTTCAGCAGCGCGAAGGCGATGAGGTAGGCCAGCCCGTTCTGCACCACCATCAGCGATACGAACACCACGCAATTATGCCACAGCGCCCGCCACGTCTGCGCCGCGAAGGGCGCCTCGAACAGCACATCCCCGAAATTGGCGAGGCCAATAAACGCGTCCGGCAGCACGCCCTTGAAATTGTAGAAGGCGTAGCGGAACGAGGACAGCAGGGGCACGGCGACGAACAGCGTCATCACCGCCAGCCCCGGCGCCAGCAGAACGGCAATCCACATGCCCCGCCGCCACCGGCGGGGGCGGCGGGGCATGCTCACCTCATTACTTCTGGAACGGCTTGTACCACTTGGCGAGCCCGGCGGTGATCGCCTTCCCGACGCCCTCCGGCTGCTCCACCCCGCCCATCATCTTCTGCACCCCGTCCTGCAGCAGGTCGGTGCCGGTCGGCGCCTCGTAGCGGAAATACACCAGGCCGATATAGGGCATCGCCGTCTCGTTCAGCTTGGCGATCTTGCCCAGCAGCGGATCGGCCGCCGCGACATCCTTCAGTGAGGAGATGTTGCCGAGCTTGGCAGCCGCCGGTTCGGCAAACGCCTTGGTCGCCATCCAGCGCACCAGCTTCAGCGCGTCCGCCTGATTGGCCGACTTGGCGTTGACCGCGAAGCCGCTATCGAAGAAGCGCGACACATAGGTCGGCTGCCCCGCGGCCGGCGCCGGCGGCGGCACGAAATCAAGGTTCAGCTTGGGGTTGCCACGCCGGAACGGCGCGATCTCAAAGCTGCCGCCAACGAAAATCGCCGCGCGCCCGGCGCTGAACAGCTGCTGCGAGGTGGCGTAATCCACCCCGGTGAAGCCATCGGGCAGGCAGGGCTTCAACTCCAGCAGCTTGGCCAGCGCGCCGGTGAATTTCGCGTCAGAGAAATTCGTCTTGCCGGCAAGCATGTCCTTCACCCAGTCCGGCCCGAGGAAGGGGTTGGTGAACACGGTGGCAAAAATCGCATCCATCCACGGCGTCGCCGTGCCGTTGGCGATCGGCGTGATCCCCTTGGCCTTGAGCGCCGTGCAGGCCGAGAGCAGCTCGGCCCAGGTGCCAGGCACCGCCACGCCGGCGGTGGCGAAGATGTCCTTGTTGACGATCAGCCCGAGCGTCTGCCCGGCCAGCGACACGGCATAGACCTTGCCATCCGCCCGCAGCGATTCCGAGGCATTGGCGTCATCCGGCAGGTTCGCCAGCTCCGGCACGTTGGTCTTGTCGAGCGGCAGATAATAGCCCGACTTCGCCATCGCCTCGAGCCCGCCATAGGCGCGCGCATGCAGCACGTCGCCGCCCTTGCCGCCGGCGAGCGCAGTGGTGACGATGGTATTGTAGTTCTCGTTCGGGAATGCCTCGAACTTCACGGTCACGCCGGGATTGGCCTTGGTGAACTCGGCGAAGAGGTCCTGGTAGACCGCCTTGTCCTCCTGCCGCCAGGTCCAGAACGTAACATCGCCAGCCTGCGCGGCGGCGCCGAGACTGCCGGCCATCATAAGGCCGGCCAATGCGCGGCGCGCGAATTTCTTCCCGATCATATGCTCTCCCTGGCGGACGTGCCCGCCGTGTTGTTGCGTAATGGCGACCGTACGGCGCGGACGCCGTCTGTCAAGGCGCCAGCAACGCCGCCACCTCCGAGACATTGGCAGCGCTGTCGATCTTCCACAGCGCATCCAACGCCGCCCGCGCCCGCGTCGGCCCCAGCACCGGCTCGGCCAGCCCGAGGAACTTCTCCTCAAGCGCCGCGTCGG
>CAIPLM010000390.1 GCA_903865895.1 uncultured Rhodospirillales bacterium
AAGGGCTTCTTTTTTGAAAAAAAGAAGCAAAAAACTTTTATCCGCTTGCTTGGTTCCGCTCCCAAGTACCCGCGGAGCCAAGCCAACGGCATCGAACAGATAAAAAGTTTTTTTGGTTCTTTTTGTTCACAAAAAGAACTGCTTTCTCTTACGGCGTAGGCACTTCCGTAGGCAGCAACCCACTCGATTTCAGCTCATCCCATAGCGCCCCAGGAATCGGCGCGGCCATCAACCGCGCATTCTCACGCACCTCGTCCGGATTGCGCGCGCCGGGGATGACGGTGGCGACCACCGGATGAGCGGCGCAGAATTGCAGGGCGGCGGCTTTGAGATCGACGCCGTGGCGGGCGCAGAGAGCGTGCATCGCCTGGGCGCGGGCGGCGAGGTCGAGGGGCGCGGTTTCGTAGTTGAAGGTGGTGCCGCCCGCCAGCAGGCCGGAATTGAAGGGGCCGCCGAGCACGACTTTGGCGCCTTTCGCGGCGCAGGCGGGGAAGAGTTTGGTGAGTGCGGTGTGGTCCAGCAGGGTGTAGCGCCCGGCGATGAGGAAGACGTCGGGGTCGGATTGTTCGAGGCAGGCGAGCGCGGGTTCGACCATGTTGAGGCCCATGCCCCAGGCCCGGATTTCACCGCGCTTGCGCATCGCGGAGAGCACCTTGGCGGCGCCGGACATGGCCTCGCGGAAGCGCTTCTTCCAGTCGGGGCCGTGCCAGTCCTCCGAGCAGTCATGGATGTAGACGATGTCGATGCTGGAGAGGCCCATGCGGGCGCAGGAATCCTCGATGGAGCGCACGGTGCCGCCGGCCGAGTAGTCGAAGCTGCGGGCGAAGGGCAGGGCGCCGGTGAAGCCTTCATCGACCTCGGGCACGGAGGGCACCGGGCGTAGCAGGCGGCCGATTTTGCTGGAGAGCCAGAAATCGGCGCGGTTCTGCTTGCGGAGGATGGCGCCCATGCGGAGTTCCGACAGGCCGGCGCCGTAATGGGGCGCGGTGTCGTAGTGGCGGATGCCGGCGTCCCAGCCGGCCTGGGTGGTGGCGGCGGCGGTGTCCTCGTCGATGCGGGCGAAGAGATTGCCGAGCGGCGCGCCGCCCATGCCGAGGGGGCCGGGGATCATGCTTTGTCTCCTGGCATGGTGACGTCGGGCGCGATGACGCCCTTGGTGAGCAGGACGTTGCCGTAGAAGCGGCGCTCGCCGGTCTGCACGATGGCGTAGGCGGTCTCGGCGCCCTCGTAGAAGGCGTGGCGCTCGACGCCGACGGCTTTCGGCCAGCCGGCGGCGGCGAGGACGGCGTTCATCTCGCCGACCACTTCGGGCACGGCATCCGGGTCGCCGACATCCTGCATGATTTGCGCGGGATCATCGACATAGGTGTCGCAGGGGAGCAGGCCGAGGATGGCCGAGAGGGCGCGGGTGATGGTGGCGCCGGGCAGGCGGATCAGGCGGCGGCCTCGGCTGGCGGGGTAGTTGGCGTCCACCAGCACGATGCGGTCGCCATGGCCCATATCGGCGAGGGCGTGGAGGAGGTCTGGGGTCAGCAGCGGGTCGATACCGATCAGCATCACACATGCCCCAGTGCGTGCTGGCGAAAGCGGGTGCGCCCCACGGCCGGGTTCATCAGGCGGCCGGTGTTGAGCGGCTTGCCCTCCTTCACACGCAGCAGGATGAAGGCGAGCCCGTTGCCTTGGCGGACGAGGCGGCTTCCCTCCGGCAGGTCATCCATGGTGTTGATGGTGAGCACGGCGGGGATGCCGGAGCCCTCGGCGATTTTGGCGAGGTTGACGCCGAAGCCGGTGTGGCTGTCCTGGTTGCCGGTCTCGCCGTAATGGCCGTTATCGACACAGATGATGGTGAGGTTGGGCGGGTTCATCAGCGCGGCGGTGGCGAGCGCGCCGAGGTTCATCAGCAGTTCGCCATCGCCGGTGACGCACAGCACGCGGCGTTTCGGCTGGGCGAGGGCGAGGCCGATCCCCATGCTGACGGCGGCGCCCATGGCACCGGCGAGGGCGTAGACGTTGGGGCCGTCATTGGTGATGGCGGTGAGCTCCTGCGCCGAGCCGGCGAGGCCGGCGACCACCAGGAAGTCATGCGGGTTCTCGATCAGCAGGGGGATGACGTCCCGGCGGTCAAGCACCGTCTCGGGCATCGGGTTGACTTGCAGCTTCTTCGGGCGGGCCATGTGATTGCTCCGACTATGTTTGGTGAGGGCGATTCACGTCTCCGGCGTTGCCGCCTCCGACGATCGCGCTCACGCGAACTTCTTCGCGCCGATCAGGCGCTGGGTCAGCAGGACGGCGACCGTCTCGCCGGATTGGAACACCATCGTCAGCGCCGCTTCCACGGTGGGGATGACCTCGGCGGGGGCTTCGGCGCGGAGCACGATGGTGCCCATGGCCTCCAGCACCGGTTGGGTCGCCTGGCCCATGGGGAACTGCCAGGGATTGCCCTCGCCGAATTCGCCGCGCATGGAAATCAGCATCAGCAGGGGGAATTTGCCGCCCTTGTTGAGGGACAGCATGTTGATGCAGTTGCCGGCGCCGGAGGACTGAATCAGCAGCACGCCGCGGGCGCCGCCGAGATCGGCGCCGGCGAGCAGCGCCACCCCCTCCTCCTCGGTGGTCAGCGCCACCGAGTGCACGTCAGGGTCGGCGAGGGAGCGGTCGATCAGCACGCGGTGGCCGGCATCCGGCACATAGGCGAACTGGGTGATGTTGGCGCGCTTGAGCAGGTCATAGAGCTGATCCGGCCAGGTGACCGCTCCGGTGGTGACGTCATGTGAGGTCATTGGTCGTGGTCCTTGGCGGAAGCAATATCGGCAAATCCCGGCATGGTCACGGCACGATCTCCGTCATGCCGGGGGCGGGTTCCACCGGGGCGCCGGTGGCGGCGCGCACCTCATCGAGCGTTACCCCGGGGGCGATGGCGACCAGGTTGAAGTGGTCGCCGGCGGGTTCGAACAGGCCGAGATTGGTGGCGATCAGCTTCACCACGCCGCGCGCGGTGACGGGGAGTGCGCATTGGCGGAGCAGGCGGGGGGCGCCGTTGCGCTGCGTGTGTTCGAGGATGATGAAGACCCGCTTGGCGCAGGCGGCGAGGTCCATCGCGCCGCCGATGCCGCCGCCCTTGGCGCCGGCGATTTTCCAGTTGGCGAAGTCGCCGTTGGACGCGACTTCGTAGGCGCCCATCACGGTGACGTCGATCTTGCCGGAGCGGATGATGGCGAAACTGTCGGCGTGGTGCACCACGGCCGCCTCGGGCTTCAGGGTGACGTGCTGGCCGCCGGCGTTGACGAGGTGCATGTCCTCGTGGCCCGGCGCGGCCATCGGGCCGTAGCCGATCACGCCGTTTTCGGAGTGGTAGATGATGTCCGCCGTGATCGCGGTGTTGGAGCACATGGTGGGGATGCCGACGCCGAGATTGACGATCCAGTCATCCTCGAAGCGCCGCGCGATGGCGTCGGCCATTTGTTGGCGTGTGAGACCGCTCATGCCCTGGGCTCCCTCAGCTGCGGCCATAACCCGTCCGGGGCGGGGGGGATGACGACCATGCGGTGGACGAAAATGCCGGCGAGGTGGATGTCGTCGGGGTCAAACGCGCCGGCCGGCTCGATGTCGTTTTCGACCTCGGCAATCACCACGCGGGCGGCCATGGCCATGATCGGGTTGAAATTGCGCTGGGAGCGGCGGAAGCGGAGGTTGCCGGACGCATCGGCGCGATGGGCGCGGATGAAGGCGTAGTCGAGCGGGAGGGCGGGCTCGAGCAGATATTCGCGCCCGGCGAAGACGCGGGTTTCGCGCCCGGCGGCGAGCTCGGTGCCGACGGCGGTGGGGGTGTAGAAGGCGGGGATGCCGGCGCCGGCGGCGCGCATGCGTTCGGCCAGCGTGCCTTGCGGCACCAGCTCGGCCTCGACCTCGCCGGATTCGTAGTATTTGGTGAAGGGCAGCTGGTCAGAGGCGCGGGTGGCGGCGGTGAAGGCGCAGATCACCTTGCTGACCATGCCGAGTTCCACCAGATGCCCGATATCGGGCATGCGCGGCTGGCCGGCGCCGCCGGTGGTGTTGGCGACGCAGGTGAGGCCCTTCGCGCCGCTCGATTGCAGCGCCTTCATCAGGTTGAACGGCACGCCGGGCATGGCGAAGCCGCCGAAGCCGATGGTGGAGCCGTCCTCGATGCCGTGGATCGCCTCGGCGAATCCCGGGTAGACCTTGCTGCGGGCCATGTTATTTCCCCTTGAACTGCGGCGCCCGCTTCTCGCGGAAGGCGGCGACGCCTTCCTTGATGTCCTCGCTCTGGCGCACCGCGGTGAGCGGCACCGAGGCGTAGACCATGCGCTCCACCGGGCCGCGCGGCATGATCTCCTCGACGACGAATTTCTTCAGCGTGTGCAGCACCAGCGGGGCCATTTGCGCGAGCTGCATGCCCATCGCCACCGCCTCGCTTTCATGCGTGCCGTTGGCGACGACCTTGTTGACGAAGCCAACATCGTAGCCGCGCTGGGCGGAGACCTTGGTGCCGAGCAGCATGATCTCCATCGCGAGATGGTGCGGCATGCGGGTGACCAGGGAGGAGATCATCCCCGCGGTGATGCCCATTTTGGCCTCGGGGTAGTAGAAGACGGTGCTTTCGGCGGAGACCAGCAGGTCGGCCATCATCACCATCACGATGGCGCCGCCGACGCACCAGCCGGAGGTGGCGGCGATGACCGGCTTCATGGTCTTGAAGCCGACGGTGGGGATGGCGCGCCATAGCTCCGGCAGGTCCGAGATATCGGCGCCGGAGGAGAAGGCCTTTTCGCCGGCGGCGGACAGCACGGCGACGCGCTGCTCCGAGGCGTCAAACGCGAGGAAGGCGGCCTGGATTTCCTCGGCGACGCCCTTGCTGACGGCGTTCAGCCGGTCCGGCCGGTTGATGCGGATGATCCGGACCGGACCCTGGTCTTCGACGACGACGACGGACATGGTGTTTCCTCAGTCTTTACGTTGCTTCAGGCTTCCGCGACCTGGCGCGGGAGGTAGATGGCGGTATGGGCGACGCGGGCGAGGGGGCGGTTGTCGCCGAGCACCAGCGCGTCGAGATCGACGAAGAGATGGCCCTTATGGGCGTAGTTGCGGGCGACGCGGGCGCGCACCGTCAACGTCTCGCCGATGCGGCCGGCGGCGATGTTGGTGACCTTGCTGCCGACATGGATCCAGGGGCCGAGCACCACGTTGTTGCCGAGCACCCAGTTGCAGGTGCGCAGGATGGTGCCCGGATGCATCAGCCCCTCGGCCGCGTAGTGCGGCAGGGTTTCGCGCACGTCGGCGTAGTATTGCGCGGCGAAATCGGGGGTGACGTGCACCGGGGTGATGGCGAGCCAGCGGCCTTCCGCGAGGGAGTGGGCGCTGGCCTTGGGGCGCTCGGCGGGGGGCGCGATCGGCACCGGCCAGTAGCCGAGATCGATCGTCTCGGCGGTCTCGGGGAGGGCGGCGGAGCCGGTGGCGCAGGAGACGCCTTCGCTTTCCACCGCGAGCTGCATCCCCGCGCCATCGGGCGTGGCGGAGACGGTGGCGATCATGCCGTCATAAACAGGTTTGCCGAAGCGGCATTCCAGCGTGCCGCGTTCGAGCCAGGCGCGGCCCCAGCGGGCGACCGGCAGATGGGTCATGTAGGCGTAGACATCGACGCCCGGCACCAGCCCGCCGGTGAAGCCGAAGCGCTGCGCCACGCTGTCATCGTGGATACGGTTCTCGGATTGCTTGGCCGTGTTGTAGGCCTCAACCTTGTAGGACGCGCTGTTCATGCCCTGGCTCCTCCCGTCTTCACGACATTGTGGTCAGGGCGGCGCGGCGAGGCAACCGGCATCTTGCTGATCGCTTAACAGAGGCCGCGCTAGGACGGCTTTCGTCACTGGCCGCAACGGATTCGCCATGAGCTCCACGATGCCCGATTTCGCCACCAGCCGCAGGCTCGAGGACCCCGATGTTTCCTCGATGATGGCGCGGGCCGGCCTTCGGGTGCGGCTGGCGATGATGGTGGCGGTGGCGGCGCTGCCGGCGCTCGGCGTGCTCGCCTTCTCGCAATATATGGTGCATCAGCGGGTGATCGCCGATGCCGATACCGGCTGGTATGACGTGTTCGCCTTCACCGGCGGGTTGCTGCTGCTGGGCGGCGCGCTGCTGTCGCTCGGCTTCGGCATCGCCGTCGGCGAGCAGTTCCTGCGCCGGCCGACCGAGGCGCTGCTGCATGCCGGGCGGGAATGGTCCGAGGGGCATTTCGACGTGCGGATTGACGTCGGGGCTTCGGCCAATACCGAGTTCGGCCGCATCGCCACCACATTCAACCGCATGGCCGAGGCGCTCGGGGTGCAGCGCGCGGCGCTGCATGCGATCAACAGCGAGTTGGAAGACCGCGTCGCCGATCGCACCCAGGCGCTGAGCGCGGCCAACCAGTCGCTGAAGCGCGAAATGGCGGAGCGCGACAAGGCGGAGCGGGCGCTGCGCCAGGCGCAAAAGCTGCAGGCGGTGGGTCAGCTTGCCGGCGGGATCGCGCATGATTTCAACAACTTGCTGACGACCATCATGGGGGCGCTGGATCTGTTGCGCGGGCGGCTTGCGAGCCAGGAGACCGCGGTGCGGCTGGTGGATACCGCCTTGCAGGCGACCGAAGCGGCGACGCGGTTGACCGGGCAGTTGCTCACCTTCTCGCGCCGCCAGCGCCTCACCCCGGCGGCGACCGACATGAACGCGACCGTGCGCGCGCTGGCAGACCTGCTGGGCGAGACGCTGGGCCGCTCCATCCGCATCGACACCGAGCTGGCCGAGGATGCCTGGCCGGTGATGGTCGACCCCAGCCAGGTGGAGGCGGCGCTGCTGAACCTCGCGCATAATGCTCGGGAGGCGATGCCGGAGGGTGGCACGCTGACCATCACCACCTCCAACGTCTCCTCGCCCGCGCGCGGCCCGCTTGCGGCCGGCGACTATCTGGCGATCCAGGTGACCGATACCGGTGCGGGCATGTCCGATGACGTGGTGAGCCTGGCGTTCGAGCCGTTTTTCACCACCAAGGAGCCCGGCCAGGGCGCCGGGCTCGGCTTGTCGCAGGTGCATGGGCTGGCGGCGCAATCGGGCGGCGATGTGCGGCTGCGCAGCGCGCCGGGGGCGGGCACCACCGTATCGCTATTGCTGCCGCGCGCCGGGGAGGCGCCGGTGGAGCCGGTGCGCCCGGCCGAGCCGCCGATGCCGCGCGGCCGCGGGCGGGCGCGCATTCTGGTGTGCGACGATGACCCGGCGCTGCGCCAGATGGCCGGCGATATGCTGGCCGAGCGCGGCTACACGGTGAGCCTCGCCGCCTCCGCCGAGGAGGCGCTCGACATCCTGCACCAGGACCAGGGGTTCGACCTGTTGCTGACCGATTTCGTGATGGGCGGGATGAACGGGCTGCGGCTGATTCAGACGGTGAAGGAGCTGTTCCCGGCGCTGCGCAGCATGCTGATGACCGGCCATATCGAGCTGCTGGCCGGTAATGCGTTGACGGTGGACCGGGTGATCGAGAAACCCTTCACCGTGGCGGCGCTGGATGAGCGGGTGATCCGGGTGCTGGGCCGGCGGAAGTTGCAGGTGATCCGTGGCGGGGCGGCGGCGGAGTAGCGGCCGGGCAACTGTTGTGCCCGGCTAAGCGGGAGAGGTCACTTTCCAGAGTTGATCGCTCGGACTGTCCGGAGTTGCGGATGTCCGAGCGTCTGACTGCATTCCAATCACCGTAACAAAGCGCAAGAAAGCCCCTTGACGCCAGCCCGTCCGAATTACTGACGATTACAAATCGGATCGAGAGACTTCCGCAGGTCAGTTTCGACGGCCACGCGGATAGCCTTGCCGCCTGCGATGTCAACCACGCACACCTTGGTGGCACCGTGTCGCTGGATGCAGTTCCACCGATGGTGCTTCAAGAGGTTGGCGTTGAGGCGGTCATTAAAATTCTCGGTTTCCCCAACGTAGATTGGAAGCCACCGTCCTGAGAGACCAGGAGTTGGCTTGCAGAAGATGTATACGCCACCTGTTGGGTAGAAGGGTAACCCGTAGCTACAAAGATTCATTACCCGATTGCATCCGCTTGCACCGGTCCAATACACGAGGTCGTTCATTATTTCGTTCCATTCTTCGCGCACGAGCGCAGGTTTGTGGAGGCGCAGAACGCTTGACGAAATAGAGTGGTCACCGTAGACAAAGGTGTTGACACCACGATCCACCCTGCGGCCTCCCGCTCGGCGGATTTCTACGAGAAGGACCCTGGCCGGGGTCCTTTTTCGTATCCGTCATCACCTGCTTACCCGATAGTGGCTTTTGAATATAGTTACAAACATGAAAGTTTTCTGATCCAACGTCTCCAGATTTCGGCCTGCCTTCTTAGGAGTTCCACCTCCCCTGCAATCTTGCTCTTGCTCCTGTGCCACGAGATGCACCTATCCGCCGCGGGTCAGCGACCGAGTAAACGGGGCTGGCTTTCCCGTCCTTGCATCGCAGCTTAGGTCACGGCTCGGGCGATCGAATGTGTGCATAGGATTTACGTGTGTCGCCCTCTGTGATCGCGCGGGATATGTCCCCCCTTCACAGTCTGACTGTCTCCGCGATGAGTCCAACCGCTCGATCGTACGATGGCAGGTGGAAAAAAATCTGGCTGGGGTGAGAAATTCACCTTGACAATAACGCATAAGTTATCTATTTTTCCTGGAGTGAAACCAGGAGTGACCGTGACCGCATGACCCGACCGCCTCGCCCGCTTCCGGACCTGCCGCCGGTGATCGCCGTCCTGTTGGGCGGGATGCTGTGCGTGTTGCTGGCCGCCCTGCTCGGGCTGCGCCGGTTGCGGGCGCGCGGGGATGTGTCGGGCGGGGACGTCTATGACGGGGTGCTGGCGGGGGTGCTGCAGGCCGAGGCGGAGGCCGATTTCACGCTGGAGCCCTGGGTGGAATGGGTGGCGGTGCCGGCGCCGTGGCGCAATGGGCGGTTGCAGCCCTGGGCGCGCGTGGCGATCCGTTGTGCCGCTAAACCGCATCTCGCGGCGATCCGGCGCGCGGTGGTGCGCGCGCCGCCTCTGGCGCTCTTACATCTTGGAGACTGGCGAACCGGCATTGTCATGGGACGATGCGCGGGGGATTTCGCGCGCCCGCTGCGTTGTTCTTCGATAATGGCGTCAGGCGCAGGGCCGGTTTCAGGTGGCGTGGTTGGGAAGGCAGCCTCCAAACCGCGGTGCGGCGGCACGACCCTCCCCCATCTTGATCCGCTTCGCGGCTCAAGCCCGCGAGGGCGGGAGGGGGGAAGTATTTGTTCAGATCACGCAGTTCAGGCGCAGGCCGGGGGTGCCCCAGTCCGGGCCGGTCCAGTCCATCGCCACGAGTTCGCCGGGGCCGGAGAGGGTGAGGTAGGCGGTTTTCTGGTCGGCGCCACCGAAGGCGATGTTGGTGGTCATCGGGTCGCCGGTCATGTGCTGGCGCAGCACGCGTCCCTCGGGGGAGATCACGGTGATGGCGCCGGTGACCAAAGTGGCGACGCAGATATTGCCGGCGGCGTCCACTTTCAGGCTGTCGAACATCTGGAAGCCGCCGAGGCCGGCGATGATGCGGCCGCCATGCGGGGCAGGGGCGGGGTGTTTCTTCGCGACGCCGGGTGCCTCAAGGTCAAACGCCCAGACGCGGGCGGTGCGGGTTTCGGCGACGTAGACCACCTTGCCGTCCGGCGAGAGGCCGATGCCGTTGGGGGTGAGGAGGGGGTAGGCGAGTTCGACGATGCTGCTGCCGTCGGCCTTGGCGTAGTAGACGCCGCCGAGATCCATATCGCGGGCGCGGCCCTTGCCGAGATCGGTGAAGTAGAAGCCGCCATGCGTGTCGAACACGATGTCATTCGGGCCGCGCAGCTTGTGGCCGTTGCATTCGTCGTAGAGGCGGGTGACGGCGCCGGTTTTCGCGTCCACCCGCTCGATGCGGCCGCCGCTGTAGTTGGGGGGCTGCGGGCCGGGGCGGAGCTGGCCGTTGAGGTTCAGCCAGGTGAAGCCGCCATTGTTGCAGACGTAGTAGTTGCCGTCCGGCCCGACCGCGAGGCCGTTGGGTCCGCCGCCGGTTTCGGCCAGCACCCGCACGGCGCCATCGGGCGCGACGATGGTGACGGTGCCGCGCTCGATTTCGACGAGGGCGACCGAGCCGTCCTCAAGCCACACCGGCCCCTCGGGAAAGCGCAGTCCGGTCGCCAGCACGCGGTGGTCAGCCATGGAATCCTCCCTATTTGTTGGGTGGTAGCCTATCAGCATCCGCGTGGTGGCGAAGAGGGACGGAAGGGGTTCTTTTTTGAAAAAAAGAACCAAAAAACTTTTATCCGCTTGCTGCGCGCTCCCCCGGGAGAGTGGGAACCAAAACGGGTAGAAAGTTTTTGCTTCTTTTTTCAAAAAGAAGCGCTTGCTTCCCGCCTCCCCGGACGGCTGTCACCGTGCTATAAGGATGCGGGGGACGGGATTGATATTGTTGAGTCAGTTGTTTCAGCCGAGGCCCCTTATGCGACGTATCCTGCCGATTTTGCTGCTCCTTCTTGCTGGCCAGGCCCATGCCGGCGCGGTGCTGGTGATGAATTCCGGCGAGGCCAGCCTGTCGGTGATCGACATGGCGAGCCAGCGCGAGCTCAAACGCATTCCGGTTCTGCGCGAGCCGCATCACGTGATGCTGACGCCGGACAAGCGGGAGCTGCTGGTGGGCGATACGGTCGCCAACGAGATCCTGGCGTTCGACCCCAACACGTTCGAGCTGCGCCGCCGCATTCCGGCCGCCGATCCGTATCAGATCGGGTTTTCGCCGGACGGTAAGTATCTGGTGGTGAATGGCCTGGCGCGGGCGCAGGTGGATATTCATGACGCGGTGAGCTTCAAGCTGGTGAAGCGGTTTCCGCTGAAATCCATGCCGAGCCACATGGCGTTCAGCCCGGATAGTGCCAGCGTGTTCATCACCTTGCAGGGCACGGCGAAGCTGGCGGCGATCGATTTGCGGGCGCTCTCCGTGCGCTGGATCGCCGAGACCGGGCCGGCGCCGGCGGGGGTGATGTGGCATAATGGCCGGCTGCTGGTGGCCAATATGGGCAGCGACGACGTGTGGGTGCTGAATGCCGCGACGGGGAAGACCGAGCGCAAGATCCGCACGGGGAAGGGGGCGCATCAGTTGTTTCCCTCGCCGGATGGCAAGCTGATCTACGTCAACAACCGGATCGACAGCACGACGGTGACGCTGGATCCCGCCACGTTGAACGTGGTGCGCAGCTACAAGCTGCCGGGCGGGCCGGATGACATCGAGTTCGCGCCGGACGGGAAGGTGTGGTTCACGCTGCGCTTTGTGCACAAGGTGGCGGTGCTGGACCCGGTTTCCGGGCAGTTCAGCACGATTGACGTGGGGCGTTCGCCGCACGGGATTTTCCTCAACGCCAAGGCTACCCCGAAATGACCGGGTGGTTCGACGCCGCGGCCGGGTGGTTGCAGGAGAGCCTGCTACTGCCGGCGATGTACGGGCTCGGCCTGATGGAGTGGGAGGACGTGTCCTTCGGCTGGGCGCTGTTCGCGGTGTACGGGATGGCGCAGGTGGTGGTGACCTTCGCGCTCTGCGTGCCGCTGGAGCGGTGGCGGCCGGTGGAGCACTGGCCGGACAGCAAGGCGGTGGCGGTGGATGTGCTTTACACCTTCATCTCCCGCGTCGGCCTGCTGCCGCTGGTGACCTTCGTGCTGTTCTACAAGTTGCAGGTGGGGCTGAACGGGTTTCTGGCCGACCAGGGCTTCGTGCCGCCGACGCTGGAGCGGCTGATTCCCGGACTGCTGGGGCACCAGGTGGTGACGTTCCTGCTGTATGTGATCATCCTCGATTTCACCGATTACTGGCGGCATCGGCTGAGCCATGTGTTCAACTGGTGGTATGCGCTGCATGCGGTGCATCATGCGCAACGGCAGATGACGTTCTGGTCGGATGATCGGAACCATTTGCTGGATGATGTGATCGCCTTCGTGTGGTTCACCGTGATCGCGCTGTTGATCGGGATTCCGCCGATGCAGTTTCCGCTGCTGGTGTTGTTGCTGCGGCTGGTGGAGAGCGTGAGCCATGCCAATGCTCGGCTCTCCTTTGGGTGGCTGGGCGAGCGGTTGCTGGTGTCGCCGCGGTTTCATCGGGCGCATCACGGGGTGACGGCGGCGGGGTATGTCAGCGTGAATTACGGGGCGTTGCTGCCGTGGTGGGACATGATATTCGGCACGGCGGATTTTTCGCGCAGCTTCGCCGCGACGGGGGATCCGACGGCGGAGGAGGCGTTGGCGACCGGCTCGTATGTCGAGCAGCATTGGGTGGCGTTGCGGCGGATGGTCCGGGAATTCGGCCGTGGTTGACTTCGCGGGCGGCGGGGACATGCTGGGTGGCGGAATGAATGCCGGGAGGGGCCCCATGCGTGAAAGTCTTGTTACCGGGATCGACCATGTGATCGTCGCCGTGCGCGATCTCGATCGTGCGGTGGCGGCGTATCGGCAGTTGGGGTTCACGCCGACCGATCGCGGCCGGCATCCGGTGCTGGGGACGCAGAATCACCTGTTCATGTTCGGGCGGGATTATTTCGAGCTGGTCGGGGTGGAGCGGGCGACGGCGGAGAATCAGCGCTGGCGGGATGTGCTGGCGGATCGCGAGGGGCTGGCGGGGATTGCGCTCGCCACGGATGACGCCGAGGCGGCGACCGTTGAGTTGCGGGCGCGTGGGGTGACGGCGCCGGATGTCTCCTATTTCTCCCGGCCGGTGGAGATCGATGGGCGGATGGAGGAGGCGCGGTTCGCTGCGGCCTATGTGGCCGCCGAGGTGACGCCGGTGGCGCCGATGTTCTTCTGCCAGCATTTCACGCGGGAGTTGGTGTGGCGGCCGGAATGGCAGCGCCATCCCAACGGGGTCACCGGGCTTGGCGCGGTGGTGGCGCTCGCCGCCGATCCCGCGAGCACCGCTTCCGCCTATGCGCCGCTGGTGGGGGAGGGCGGGGTGCGTGGCCATACCGTGATTCTTGGTGATCGGCCGATGCTGCTGGGATCGGCGGATCTGGTGACCGCATGGGGCGCCGGCGTTTCGCCCGGGGCGGGGGCGGCTGATCCGCGGCTCACCGGTGTTGCCCTGCGGGTTGGGGATTTGGATGCCACGCGGCGCTTTCTGGAGCGGTCCGGCGTGCCCTATGCCCGGGGCGGCAATGCCATCGTGGTGGGGCCCGATTTCGCCTGTGGCGCGGTGATCAAATTTGTGGGGTGACCCACAAAAAGAAACCGGCCCTTGCGGGCCGGTTTCCGTGAGCGCCGTCCGGTGAGGGGCGGTTTACTTCAGCACGATCTCGACGCGGCGGTTCTGCGCCTCGCGCACGCCGGCGGCGGTCGGCACCATCGGCTTGGAGTCGCCGAAAGCGGAGACCGAGATGGCGCTCTGCTTCACGCCGAGACGAACCAGTTCGGCCGACACGGCCTGGGCGCGCTTCATGGAGAGCGCCTGGTTGTAGGCGGCGGTGCCGGTCTTGTCGGCATGGCCCGCGACTTCGATGCGGGTCACGGCCAGACGCTGCGAGGCGCCGGCGGCATCGGCGATGATCTGGCGGGCACGCGCCGTCAGGTCAGCCTTGTCCCAGTCGAAGAACACGAGGTAGGTGCGGGCTTCCTCGGCCTTCGCGGCGGGGGCCGGAACCGGGGCGGGCGCCGGGGCGGCGGCCGGGGCGGCGCCGAAGGCATAGCGCAGGCCGATGAGCGCCGAGGCGTTCAGCGGGTCGCGCAGCGAGTTGCCGTTGCCGCTGAACTTCGCGTCGCCGAGATAGCCGAGCACGCGGGCTTCGGCGGTCACGGAGAGGTTCTGGTCGATCGGCAGAGCGAGGCCGAGGATGCCCTGGGCGGCCGGAGCCACCTTGCCATCGGCGCCGCCGCCGGTGCCGGAGAGGTTCATCCACTGCGCGCCGACACCGGCGCCGACATACGGGTAGACGCCCGCGCCGATGTCCATGTCATACAGCACGTTGACCATCGGGCCGAAGGAGCGGGCGGTGCCCGAGCCGATGTTCGCGTTGCCGGCCTTCAGCTTGGTCGACTGGGTGCGGAAGTTGCCTTCGAGTTCGGCGCGCAGACCGCCGCCGAAGCCGTAACCAACGCTGGCGAGAGCGGCCAGGCCGATATCCGACGTGACCTTGCCGTTGACGCTCGGCGAGACATTCATGTCGAAAAGCTTGTTGATGCCGACGCCCGCGCCGACATAGGCGCCGGTGACGGGCTGGGCCTGCAGGGTGGCCGGCAGTGCCAACAGGGTGGCGGCCAGCAGGATTTTCCGCAGCTGCATTTTCATCTCTCCTTAATTCCGTATCCGCGTCGCGAGGACGCAACGCATGACGTGGCAT
The DNA here is from genome assembly GCA_903865895.1 of uncultured Rhodospirillales bacterium. Lineage (GTDB taxonomy): Bacteria > Pseudomonadota > Alphaproteobacteria > Acetobacterales > Acetobacteraceae > CAIYPH01. The sequence continues at coordinate 14,386 of CAIPLM010000390.1, forward strand.
CCTCGCGATGCCATGTGCTGATCCTAATTAGCCCGCCCACCCGCCCGATGCCAGCGACGAAACCCCTCATTGTCCGCACGCGGTCGAATTCAGCGGAGGGATGTTGTAAATCCGCCACACACTGTGGCAAAAAATGCCGGTGTGACGGGCCAAACCGCCCCCGCCGCGCCGGGCCCGCGCCCTGTGCGCCCTTGCGAATCGCCGCCACCGCGGCCGGAGTGCGCCCATGGACGATTTCCGCATTCCCGTGCTGCGCACACCCCGGCTCACCCTGCGCGCCCTCGCCGCGCGCGATCTCGACGCCTTCGCCGCCATGCATGCGGACCCCGAGGTCGTGCGCCATCTCGGCACCGGGCAGACCCGCACGCGGGAGGAGACCTGGACGGCGATGGCCGGCATGCTCGGCCAATGGGCGTTGCGCGGCTACGGCATGTTTGCGGTGGAGGAAACCGCGAGCGGCCGCTTTGCCGGGCGGGCCGGCATCCTGCATCCCTATGCCTGGCCCGAGCCCGAGCTTGCCTATGGGCTGGATCGGCCATTCTGGGGCCAGGGGCTCGCCACCGAGGCGGCGCTTGCCCTGCGGGACTGGGCCTTCGCCACCCAGGGCTTCGCGCGGATGATCTCCTATGTCCGCCGGGCCAATGCCGGCTCCGTCAAGGTGCTGCAGAAGCTCGGCGCCACCCTGGCGGGCGAGCAGATCATGCTCGGATCGCCCGCCCAGGTCTGGCACCACGCGCCCCCGGCCGCCGGCTGAGCACGCCATGACCGGGATGCCCGATCGCGGCCGCGCGGCCGTTGCCGCCGCCAATCCGCTCGCCACCGAAGCCGCGTTGACGATTTTGCGCTTGGGCGGCAGCGCGGTCGATGCGGCGATCGCCGCCCAGGCGGCACTGACGGTGGTGGAACCCAACGCGTCCGGCATCGGCGGCGGCGCGATCCTGCTGGTGCACGAAGCCGGTGCCGTCTGCGCCTTCGACGGCATTTCCGCCGCACCCGCCGAGGTGCCGGAGCGGCTGGAGACCGACTTCAACGGCCGCACCGTCCCCTCCGATCGCGCGATGTTCGGTGGCCGCACCGTCGCTGTGCCCGGCGCGCTCCGCGCCCTCGAGGCGGCGCATCGCCGCTTCGGCCGCTTGCCCTGGAAAGACCTGTTCGCCCCCGCCATCGCTTTGGCCGCCGAGGGGTTCGCGCTGGCGCCCTACGTGGTGCGCACGTTGCTCGAAAACCCCACCATGCGGGACGAGGCGATGGCCAGCCGGCTCTATTGCGGCGGTGCGGATGCGCCGCTGGCCCCCGGCACGGTGATCCGCAACCCCGAACTCGCCGAGACCCTCATTGCCATCGCCGAGGGCGGCGCCGATGCCTTCTATCTCGGCGACATCGCCGCCCGCATCGTCGCTGCCGTGCGCGGTGACGTGTTCGACGGGCGGATGACGATGGCGGACCTTGCCGGCTATCGTGCGCAGGAACGTGCCGCCCCCGCATTTGCGCTCGGTGCCTGGCGCGTGGCCACCGCGCCGCTGCCGGCTTATGGGGGCATCGCCGCCGGGCAGCTCGTGGGCATCGCCGCCCGGCTCGGTATCACCGGCATCGGCGCCGTGCCGAGCGAGCAGGAGATCCACCTCCTCGCCGAATCCGGCCGCGTCGCCTTCGCCGACCGCGAGCACTACGCCGACCCCGATCACGCTGGCCCCGACCACCTCGGAAACGCCCGCGCCGCCGATGTCGCCACCATGCTCTCGCCCGACTACCTCGCCCGCCGCGCCCGTCACGTCGATCACCTCAGACGGAATGACCGCATCCCCGCCGGCCATACCGACGGGCTCGGCGGCAGCATGACCAGCCATGTCTCCATCGCCGACGCGATGGGGCAGGTGGTGTCGATGACCACCACCATCAATCAGAATTTCGGCGCCCGCATCGCGGTCGGCGGCTTCTATCTGAATAATGCCCTGACCAACTTCGCCCTCCAGCCGATCAGCCATGGCCGCCGCGTCGCCAACGCGATGGCGCCGGGCAAGCGGCCCCGCACCTCGATCGCGCCCTGCATCGTGATGGACGCCGAAGGCCGCCCGATCGCCGCGGTCGGCGCCGGGGGCGGGTTCCGCATCATCGGCTACGTCGCCAACGCCCTGCTGCGCCTCGCCGGCGGCATGCGCGATCCCGCCGCCATCCTGGCCGCCCCCCACGCGATGAACTGGAGTGGCAGCACGGAGATCGAGCCCGCAATCGGCCACCACGCCCAGGCGCTCGCCGCGCGCGGCCATTTCGTCGTCACCCGGCGCTTCGATGGCGGCACCCAGATGGTGCTGAGGGATGGCGATTCCTGGCTGGCCGGCGGCGATAAGCGGCGGGACGGCGTCGGGCTGGTCTTACCCTGAGGCCACGCTACCAGCGCTGGGTGAGAACATAGCCCTGGGTCTGCTCCACCAGCCCATGCGCACCCTCCGCGGCCTTGGTGGCGGCGGCGATCTCGGGGGTGAGCACGGCTGCGGCGCCATCCTGCGGGGCGTAGCCGATCACCCGCTTCGTCGTCTCGATATCCCAGCGCATGCCGGGATTGCCGCTCATCAGGTTGAGCACGGCGAACCGCACCTCCGGCCCCGCCAGCACTGCACGCGCGAAGCCGTTGCACATGTCGCGGTCGGATAGCCACATCTCCTGGCCCCAGGCGCCCCAGCCCATGTGGGTTCCCGGCAGATTTCCGGGGTCGCGCTGGTTGTAGCCGATGCGGAAGCAGATGGCGGACAGCCCCCAGCGTTCGCTGTAGGACCGTCCAAGCCGCTCGCCGATCAGCTTGGAGACGCCGTAGGGGTTGATCGGATAGGGCTCGAGCCCGGTCTCCAGCACCTCGGTCCCGAAGCGCCGCCCTGCCATGGTCCAGTTGGAACTGGCGAACACCAGCCGCTTCGCCCCCATCCGCGCGGCCGCCTCGTAGACGTTGAGGCAGAGATCGATGTTGAGCGCCTGGATGGAGGCCCAAGGGGCATGCGGGCGTGGATCGCCGGCGAGGTGGATCACCGCATCCACATTGGTGAAATGCCGCGCCCATGCGTCGTCCCACACGGCGAGATCGGCCTCGATCACCTCCGCATCGCCCTGGGCGGCGGCGTCGAGCTTGGTCGTCGTCCAGCCCAGGGTTTTGAAATGGGTATCGAGCTTGCGGCCGATATTGCCACCGCCGCCGGTGATGAGGATGCGCTTGCTCATGGTCCGCTCCGGTTCAGCCGAACAACAGCCGATACATCAGCCGCCCCGGCGTGAAGGTGAAGGCGCCGGCGATCAGCAGCCCGCCGATATACAGCCCGTGCATGGCGCGCCGGTGCAGCCCGATATTCCCCCGCCGCACCGCGTAGAGGGCGGTGAAGGCGCTGCCGAGGGTGAGCGGCACGAAGAGATGGATCACCGAGAGGCCCGGCGGGTTGATGCTGCGAATGCCGAGCGTGGTGACGGCGGTGGCGCACATCAGCACCAGATAGACGGCGCCGAGCACGCGATGGCGCGGCGAGCCTTTCTGGGAGAGCAGGATCAGCCAGGTCCCGAGCGCGAAAGCGGGGATCACCGTCAGCAGATGCAGCTTCACCGCCAGCGATTCCGCGGCGATCTGCGGCCAGAAACCCATGTTCTCCCCCGGCGCCTTTCCAGCGCACGCAAGCGAGTCGCTCGTGCGTGGCGCGAATCCTAGCCCGGACCGCATGGCGGCGCCACCGGCCGCGCGGGGTGACAAACCGGCGGGATTGCGGTCAGGTGCCGCCGCCGGGAGGGCCGCCATGACCGATGTCACCATCTACCACAACACCGCCTGCTCCACCTCGCGCAAGACGCTCGACCTGCTGCGCGCCCATGGCGTCACGCCCCGCGTGGTGGAATATCTCAAGACCCCGCCCGATCGCGCCACCCTGACCGCGATCCTCGCCGGACTCGGCATGCGCCCCTCCCAACTGCTGCGCCGCAAGGGCGGCAAGGCGGCCGAACTCGGGCTCGACCGGCCTGAAACGACCGAGGAGGACATCCTCGCGGCGATGCTGGCGCACCCCGTGCTGATGGAGCGCCCGGTGGTGGTCACCGCCAAGGGCGCCCGCATCGGCCGGCCGCCCGAAGCCGTGCTCGAACTCCTGGGCTGAACATCCGTGCAAACCAACCTCCGCCTGGTCGTGCTGTGGATGATGGGGGCGCTCGCCTCCTTCGTGCTGCTCGCCGTCTCCATCCGTTCGATGGCCGCCTCGCTTAGCGTGTTCGAGCTGCTGGCGCTGCGCAATTTCGGCGGCATCGTCATCCTCGGTGCCTGGGCGCTGGCGCGGGATCGCAACGGCATCGGTGCCCCGCGCCCCTTATGGCTGCACACCACCCGCAACGTGTTCCATTTCGGCGGCCAGGCCTGCTGGACCACCGGGCTCACCCTGCTGCCGATCGCCACCGTCTTCGCGCTGGAATTCACCGCGCCGGCCTGGACGGTGGTGCTCGCCGTCACCTTCCTCGGCGAACGGCTCACCGCGGGGCGGGTCGCCGCCGTGCTGCTCGGCTTCCTCGGCGTGCTGGTGATCCTGCGGCCCGGCATGGGTTCGTTCGACCCGGCGGGCCTCATCGTGCTGGCGGCGGCGGCGATGTTCGGCGTGCAGCTCACCACCACCAAACGGCTGACCGGCACCAACTCCGTGCTCAACATCATGTTCTGGATGAACGTGATGCAGCTGCCGATGTATCTCCTCGCCCAGGCACTCACCGGGCGGCCGCCGCTGATCCTGCCTTACCTCGCCTTGGAGCAATGGCCCGGCATTCTCGGCCTGTGCACCGGCGGGCTGCTCGCCCATGTCTGCCTCACCAACGCCTTCCGCCATGGCGACGCCATCGTGGTGGTGCCGATCGACTTCATGCGCATCCCGCTGATCACCCTGGTCGGCGTGCTGCTCTACGGCGAGACATTCGACCCGATGGTGCTGCTCGGCTCGGCGGTGACGGCGGCGGGCATCCTGTGGAATATCCGGGCGGAATCGCGGAGGAGATGAGGGGTGTTCCAATTCGCCTATCGCCGATCGCCGGACCAGGACCGCAGTTCGCCCCCGCGGCATGACGTGGTGGTGGTCGGCGCCGGCCCGGTCGGGCTGACGCTAGCGATCGATCTCGCCCAGCGTGGCCGCCGCGTGCTGCTGCTCGACGACGCCGACCGCATCGGCGAGGGCTCGCGCGCCATCTGCTTTTCCAAGCGTGCGCTCGAAGTGTGGGACCGGCTGGGGGTGGCGGCGCCGATGCTCGCCAAGGGCGTGCAATGGCAGGTCGGCAAGGTGTTCCTGCGCGACGAGCAGGTCTACCGGTTCGACCTGCTGGCGGAGCCCGGCCACAAAATGCCGGCCTTCATCAACCTCCAGCAATACTACGCCGAGGCCTTCCTGGTCGCCCGGGCCGGCGAATTGCCGGGGATCGACCTGCGCTGGAAGAATAAGGTGACCGCGGTGGCCGATCGCGGCGGCCACGTCGCCGTCACCATCGACACCCCCGACGGCCCCTACGAATTGGAGGCCAGCCACCTCGTCGCCTGCGACGGCGCCCGCTCGCCGATCCGCGCCATGCTCGGCGCCGCGTTCATTGGCGAGACTTTCGAGGACCAGTTCCTCATCGCCGACGTGAAGATGCGCGCCGAATTCCCCACCGAGCGCTGGTTCTGGTTCGACCCGCCCTTCCACACCGGCCAATCCGCGCTTCTCCACAAGCAGCCCGACGATGTCTGGCGGATCGACCTGCAATTGGGCCGCGACGCCGATCCCGAGGTGGAGCGCCGGCCGGAGCGGGTGCGTCCGCGCATCGAGCGCATGCTCGGCCATGGCGATTTCGAATTCGAGTGGATTTCGCTCTACCGCTTCCAGTGCCGCCGCATGGAGCGCTTCGTCCATGGCCGGGTGATCTTCGCCGGCGACTCCGCCCACCAGGTCTCCCCCTTCGGCGCGCGCGGCGCCAATTCGGGGGTGGAGGATGCCGAGAACCTCGCCTGGAAGCTCGATCTCACGCTGTCCGGCGGCAACGCGGCCGCGCTGCTGGGGAGCTACGATGCCGAGCGGGTGCAGGCGGCGGATGACAATATCCTCAACTCCACCCGCGCCACCGATTTCATCGCGCCGCATTCGGAGTACGAGCGGATGCTACGCAACGTCGCGCTCGGCCTCGCGCGTGGTCACGAGGTGGGGAAGCGGATGGTCAACGCCGGCCGCCTCTCGCAGCCCTCGCTCTACGCCTCGCCCCTCTCGACCCCCGATCACGATGCCTGGGATGCCGGACCGCCACCGGGCGCCCATCTGCGCGACGTGCCGCTCGGCGACGGCTTCCTCACCGACGCCTTCCGCGCCGCCGGCTGCCGCTTCACCGTGCTGCGCGACGGCGCCGGGCCGGAGGTGCCGGGTGCGGCGGTGATCGATGCCGCCGCCTCGCCGCTCTTCGCCGCCCGCTACGGCACGCGGCCCGGCGATGCCTATCTGCTGCGGCCCGACGGCTACGTCGCCGGCCGCTTCCGTGCCGCCGCCGCCGGCGCGATTCCGGCGGCGCTGCACCGCGCCAGGGGGGCGGCATGACACTCCGAACCGAAAGCCGCTTCGCCGATCCCGACGCCGCCTACCGGCTGCTGGTGGAGGCGCATCGGAAGATCGACCCCGAACACGGCCCCGCGCTCGATGCCGCCCTCGTCCTCCTCCTCGCCAACCACATCGGCGACCCTGCCGTGCTCGCCGACGCGATCGCCGTTGCCGTGAAGGTAGTTTCACCACAGAGGCAGTAAGGCAATGAGGGAGCGGCGGCACGATGCCGCCCACACTCTCTCACCGTCTTACCGCCTCTGTGGTTCCACTTCCTTCCTTCCTCCCCCCCCACCGATATGCTAGTGCCCGAGCGATGACGCGCGCGGCAGAATAAGTTGCGCACAAGGAACGGGAGAAACGCGATGTCCGCATGGATCAGGCTGGCGCTTGCCGCCGCGATGTTGGTGCCGGTGGCTGCCGCCGCCCAAACGCCCAAGCAGGGCGGCGTGATGCGCTTCTGGCATCGCGACAGCCCGGGCAGCGCCTCGATCCATGAGGAGGCGACCTACTCCACCAACTTCCCCTTCATGCCCGTGTTCAACAACCTCGTCATCTACAAGCAGGACGTGGCGCAGAACTCGGCCGAGAGCATCGTGCCCGAGCTCGCCGCCTCGTGGACCTGGAGTGCCGACAGCAAAGCCCTCACCTTCAAGACCCGCAGCGGGGTGAAATGGCATGACGGCAAGCCCTTCACCGCCAATGACGTGAAATGTACCTTCGACAAGGTGCGCGACCTCACGCAGGACAAATTCCGCAAGAACCCCCGCAAGGCCTGGTTCGCCAATGTGCGCGAGATCACCGTGCTGGGCACGGACGAGGTGACCTTCCACCTCAACCGCCCGCAGCCCGCCATCCTCGCCATGCTCGCCTCCGGCTATTCGCCGATCTACCCCTGCCACACCACCGCCCAGGTGCAGCGCACCGCGCCGATCGGCACCGGCCCCTATAAATTCGTCTCCTTCAAGCAGAACGAGTCGATCACCCTCGCCCGCAATCCGGACTACTGGAAGCCCGGCCGCCCCTATCTAGACGGGCTCGAATTCACCATCGTCACCAACCGCTCCACCGCGCTGCTCGGCCTGGTCGCCGGCAAGTTCGACATGACCTTCCCGCTCGAAGTGCCGATCCCCCTGGTGCGTGATCTCAAGAGCCAGTCGGCCAAGCTGCAATGCGTGGTCGCCCCCACCAACGTCTCCACCAACCTCATCGTCAACCGCGACAAGCCGCCCTTCGACAACGCCGATGTGCGCCGCGCCATGGCGCTGACCATCGACCGCAAGGCCTTCATCGACATCCTCTCCGAAGGCGCCGCCAACCAGGGCGGCACCATGCTGCCGGGGCCGGAGGGCGTGTGGGGCATGCCGAAGGAGATGGTGGCGACCATGCTGGGCTATGACCCCGATGTCGCCAAGCGTCGCGCGGAGGCCCGCAAAATCATGGAAGGCCTCGGCTACGGCCCCAACAAAATGATGAAGGTGAAGGTCAGCACCCGCAACACCGCCACCTACCGGGACCCCGCTGTGATCCTGATCGACCACCTCAAAGAGATCTACATCGACGGCGAGCTTGACGTGGTGGAGACCTCCGTATGGTTCGGCAAAATGGCCCGCAAGGACTACGCGGTCGGCCTCAACCTCACCGGCAACGCGGTGGATGACCCGGACCAGGCGTTCTACGAGAACTACTCCTGCGGCTCGGAGCGCAACGTCACCGGCTATTGCAACCCGGCGTTGGAAAAGCAGTTCGACATCCAGTCCCAGGAACTCGACGTCGCCAAGCGCCGCGCGATGGTGTGGGAGATCGACCGCATGATCCAGAATGACGTGGCCCGCCCGATCATCTTCCACGGCCGCATGGCCACCTGCATGCAGCCGGAGGTGAAGGGCTACACCCAGATGGTGAACTCCTCCTACAACGGCTACCGCTTCGAAGACCTCTGGCTGGATCGCTGAGCGTGATCGCCAAAGGTGGCATCACACGACGGCGTGAATCACGCGACCAGACAAAGGACTAACCATTGGGCTTCTACCTCATCCGCCGGCTCGGGTTGATGGTGCTGACGCTGTTCGGCATCAGCATCATCATCTTCGCCCTGCTGCGCCTGGTGCCCGGCAATATCGTCGACATCCTGTTCGACAGCGCCGGGATGGTGAACCCGGCCGACAAGGTGCGCATCGAGCAGGAGCTCGGGCTCGATAAGTCACTCCCCGTGCAGTACGGCCGCTGGATCGGCGGAATGCTGAGCGGCGACCTTGGGTTCTCCTACGTCTCCGAGAAATCCACCTGGGACGAAATCGCGCCCCGCATACCCGTCTCCGCCCGCCTCGCCGCCACCGCGCTGCTGTTCGCCGTGCTGATCGGCGTGCCGCTCGGCGTAATCAGCGCGGTGCGGCAGAACACCTGGATCGACTACGCGCTCCGAGTGCTGAGCCTCTCCGGCCTCTCGCTGCCCTCTTTCTGGCTTGGCCTCCTCGTGCTGATGGCCTTTGTTGCCGCCTTCGGCTCGATGCCGATCTACACTCAGGCGCCGCAAAGCCTCACCGATGCCGTGCTGCTGGTGCTGGTGCCGGCGGCGACCGTGGGCTTCCGCTCCTCGGCGCTGATCATGCGCCTCACCCGCTCCTCCATGCTGGAAATCCTCCGTCAGGATTTCGTGCGCACCGCCCGCGCCAAGGGCGCCTCGGCCAATGCGGTGAATTACGGCCACGCGCTGCGCAACGCGCTGCTGCCGGTGGTCACCGTGATCGGCATCGAGGCCGCTTTCCTCGCCGGCGGGCTGATCGTCACCGAGACCGTCTTCAACATCCCCGGCCTCGCCCGCTTCCTGGTCGAGAGCATCCGCAACCGTGACTACCCGATCGTGCAGAACCTGGTGATGCTGATCGCCTGCGTCGTCGTCACCATCAATTTTCTGGTGGATATGCTGTATGCGGCGCTTGATCCGCGGATACGGTATTCGGACTGAGCGATGAAGGCAGCAAGCAAGCGGTTCTTTTTTGAAAAAAAGAACCAAAAAACTTTTCTCCGTTTGGCGCCGGAGTCTTCCGGG
>CAIPLM010000391.1 GCA_903865895.1 uncultured Rhodospirillales bacterium
ACCAAAAAACTTTTGTCCGTTTGCTGCGGAACCTCCAAGGAGGCAGCACAGCAAACGGATAGAAAGTTTTTGCTTCTTTTTTCAAAAAGAAGCGCTTGCTTCCCTTAGTTCTTGGTCTTGTCGACCAGCTTGTTCTTGGCAATCCACGGCATCATCGCGCGCAGCTTGTCGCCGACTTCCTCGATCGGATGGGCGGCGTTGCGGCGGCGGATGGCCTTGAAGCTGGCCTGGTTCACCTTGTTCTCGAGCATCCAGTCGCGCGCGAACTTGCCGGTCTGGATGTCGGCGAGAACGCGGCGCATCTCCTTCTTGGTCTCGTCGGTGATGATGCGCGGGCCGGTGACATACTCGCCGTATTCGGCGGTGTTGGAGATCGAGTAGTTCATGTTGGCGATGCCGCCCTCATAGATGAGGTCGACGATCAGCTTCACTTCGTGGAGGCACTCGAAATAGGCCATCTCCGGGGCGTAGCCGGCCTCGACGAGGGTCTCGTAGCCACCGCGGATCAGCTCCACGAGGCCGCCGCAGAGGACGACCTGCTCGCCGAACAGGTCGGTCTCGCATTCTTCCTTGAAGGTGGTCTCGATGATGCCGGCGCGGCCGCCGCCGATGGCCGACGCATAGGAGAGGCCGACTTCCTGGGCGTTGCCCGAGGGGTTCTGGGAGATGGCGATCAGGCAGGGCACGCCGCCGCCGCGCTGATATTCGCTGCGCACGGTGTGGCCGGGGCCCTTCGGCGCGATCATCAGCACGTCGATATCGGCGCGCGGCTCGATCAGGTTGAAGTGGATGTTGAGGCCGTGTGCGAAGGCGAGCGCGGCGCCCGGCTTCATGTTCGGGCCGAGATCGTCGCGGTAGAGATCGCCCTGGCCCTCATCGGGGGTGAGCACCATCACGAAATCCGCCCACTTGGCGGCCTCAGCGGCGGTCATCACCTTGAGGCCGGCAGCTTCGGCCTTGGCGATGGCCGAGGAGCCCGCGCGCAGGCCGACGACGAGCTGCGTGCAGCCGCTGTCCTTGAGGTTGTTGGCATGGGCGTGGCCCTGGCTGCCATAGCCGATGATCGCGACCTTCTTGGACTTGATCAGGTTCACGTCGGCGTCGCGATCGTAATACACGCGCATGGGTACTCTCCTTGTCTTTTCTCTGTGTCGTCGTCTGCGGAAGGGGTTCTAGATGATCCGCGTGCCGCGCGCGATGGCCGCGACGCCGGTGCGGGAGACCTCGGCGAGCCCGAGCGGGCGCATGAGGTCGAGGAAGGCGTCGAGCTTTTCGGTATTGCCGGTCATCTCGAAGATGAAGCTCTCGGTGGTGGCATCCACCACGCGGGCGCGGAAGGCCTCGGCGAGGCGCAGCGCCTCGACGCGTTTCTCGCCGGTGGCGATCACCTTGATCAGCGCCATTTCGCGCGCGATGTGCGGTCCGTCATGCGAGAGATCGGCCACGCGGTGCACCGGCACCAGGCGATCGAGCTGCGCCTTGATCTGGGCGATCACCATCTCGGTGCCGGAGGTGACGATGTTGATGCGGCTGCGGTGGCGAGCGTCCTCGACCGGGGCGACGGTGAGGCTGTCGATGTTGTAGCCGCGGCCGGAGAACAGGCCGACGACCCGGGCGAGGATGCCGGGCTCGTTTTCCACCAGCACGGAAATCGTGGCCGTGCGCAAGGTTGTGTCAATCGCCATGGGAATGCTTCAATTCTTCCAGAGGTGGGCGGCGCCGGTTAGACCAGCGCCATGCCCGCGTCGGTGACGCCCGGGGCGCGGGCTTCGTGGCCGGCGCCGAGGATCATTTCGTTGTGGGCGGCGCCCGAGGGGATCATCGGGAAGCAGTTTTCCTTCTGATCGACGCAGATATCGGCGATCACCGGACGATCGAGCGCGATCATCTCGCGGATCACGTCATCAAGCTGATCGACCGAGGTGGCGCGCAGGCCGACGCCGTGGAAGCTGTCGGCGAGCTTCACGAAGTCCGGCAGGGCGGCGGTGTAGCTCTCGGAGTAGCGCGAGCCGTGCAGCAGTTCCTGCCACTGGCGCACCATGCCCATGTATTGGTTGTTGAGGATGAACACCTTCACCGGCAGGCGATACTGCGCGAGGGTGGACATCTCCTGGATGTTCATCAGGATGGAGGCTTCGCCGGCGATATCGATGCACAGCGCGGCGGGGTGCGCCACCTGGACGCCCATGGCGGCGGGCAGGCCGTAGCCCATGGTGCCGAGACCGCCCGAGGTCATCCAGCGGTTGGGCTGGTCGAAGCGGAAATACTGCGCCGCCCACATCTGGTGCTGGCCGACTTCGGTGGAGATATAGGTCTCGCGGCCGGATTCGCGGGTGAGGTCATAGAGGCGCTGCACCGCGTATTGCGGCTTGATGATGGCGCCCTTGGTCATGTCCTGGTGGAACTTCAGGCAATCGATGCCGCGCCAGGCGTCGATCTGCTGCCACCACTTGGCGAGTGCGGCGCGATCGACATCGCCGGGCTCGGCGTCCCAGGCGGCGATCAGGGCGGCGATGGCGCGGCCGGCGTCACCGACGATGGGGATCTCGACCGGGACGTTCTTGTTGATCGAGGAGGGGTCGATATCGATGTGGATCTTGCGGGAATTGGGCGAGAAGGCGTTGAGCCGGCCGGTCACGCGGTCATCGAAGCGGGCGCCGATGTTGAGCAGCACGTCGCAGCCGTGCATGGCGAGGTTGGCCTCGTAGGTGCCATGCATGCCGAGCATGCCGAGGAACTGCGTGTCGTTGGCGGGGTAGGCGCCAAGGCCCATCAGCGTGTTGGTGATGGGGAAGCCGGTTTTCCGAGTCAACGCGATCAGCGCGGCGGACGCGGCCGGGCCGGCATTGATCACTCCGCCACCGGTGTAGATCACCGGGCGCTTGGCCCCCTTGAGCGCGGCGACGGCTTTCGCGATCTGCCCGGCATCGGGCTCGGTCTGCGGGCGGTAGCTGCGATGGGCCGTGGTTACCGCGGCGCTATAGGGCGCGGGGTTGATCAGGATGTCCTTCGGCAGGTCGATCACCACCGGGCCGGGGCGGCCGGATTTGGCGACGTAGAAGGCCTCATGCACCACGCGGGCGAGGTCTTCCGAGCGCTTCACCAGGTAGTTGTGCTTGGTCGCCGGGCGGGTGATGCCGGTGGTGTCGGCCTCCTGGAAGGCGTCATTGCCGATGAGGTGGGTGGGCACCTGGCCGGTGAGGCAGACGATGGGGATGCTGTCCATCAGCGCGTCGACCAGGCCGGTGACGGCGTTGGTGGCGCCGGGGCCGGAGGTCACGAGCACGCAGCCGACCTTGCCGGTGGAGCGGGCATAGCCCTCGGCGGCATGCACCGCGGCCTGCTCGTGGCGCACCAGCACGTGGCGGATCGCGTTCTGATTGAAGATCGCGTCATAGATCGGCAGTACCGCGCCGCCGGGATAGCCGAAGATAACCTCGACGTTCTGTTCCTTCAGCGCGCGAAGCAGGACTTCGGCACCGGCCTGAAGCTCGGGTTGCTGGGCAGCATCGGGGGCAGTCTGGGTCTGGCTCATGGGCGCTCCCTTACGCCGCGACGCCGCTGGGGTCAACCCGCCATCTGAATAAACGCAAACAAATCGGCCCGTTCACTTTCCGAAAATTGCTCTAGACCCGCAATTCGCGCATGGATCGTATGCGCATGCCCGTCCGGCGCCAAACGGCGATGTCGGAACCACGTCGTCTGGCGCTTCGTGTATTGGCCGGTGACGATCTCGGCCTGGCGGCAGGCCTCGGCGAGGCTGATCTCGCCGCGCAGATGGGCGCCGAGTTGGGGCACGCCATGGGCGCGCATGGCGGGCAAGGCGGGGCCGAGCCCGAGGGAGAGCAGGGCGCGGACCTCGTCCAGCGCGCCCTCGGCGACCATGCCAGCGAAGCGGCCGGCGATCGCGGCGCGGAGCGCGTCGCGCGGCGGGTCCAGCAGGATCGCTTGGAAGTGCCAGGGGGCGGGGGTGGCGCCCTCGCGCTGCCAGGCGGCGAGGCCGCGCCCGGTGCCGCGCCAGACCTCCCAGGCGCGGGCGACGCGCTGGCTGTCCGACGGGCGCAGGCGGGCGGCGGTGGCCTGATCGACCTTGGCGAGCGCGTCATACAGGCCTTTGGGGCCGTGTTCGGCGAGCAGCCAGCGGGCCTCGGCGCGGGCCTCCTCGGGGATGGCGGGGATGTCGGCGATGCCGTCGGTGAGGGAGGCGAAATACATGCCGGTGCCGCCGCAGAGGATGGGCAGCAGGCCCTTGGCGCGGGCGTCCTCCATCGCCGCCAGCGCGGTATCGCGCCACCAGGCGACGCTGCCGGCTTCCGCGGCGGGGCGGACGCCGTAGAGCGCGTGGGGCGCCATCGCCTCCTCCGCTTCACTCGGGCGGGCGGTGACGATGCGGAGTTCGCGGTAGACCTGCATGGAATCGGCGTTGATCACCACGCCGCCGAGCGCGCGCGCCAGCCCCAGGGCGAGGGCTGACTTGCCGCTGCAGGTCGGCCCGGCGAGGATCAAGGCACGCGGAAGCTCATCCATATCTTGCTTGAATCTCTTGCAGCGGGGCTGCGACCGTCCCATACGGCGCGCATGAGTTATATTCTTACGCTGATCGCCGACCGCACCCAAACCACCCTGAGCGACGCGGTGATCGAACGCGTGCGCCAGGCCGTCGATGGCGGGGCGCCCCGCGTGCTCTCACCGCGCGAGGCCGCCGATATCCCGTGCCGCAACGTGCCGCTCGCGACGGTGCTCGACGTCGCGCTGGAGGGGGCGGCGATCGACACCATCACCACCAAGCCGCGCAACCGGCGCAAGGCGCTGCTGATCGCCGATATGGACAGCACGATCGTCACCTCCGAGACGCTCGACGAGATCGCCGCCTATGCCGGGTTGAAGGACGAGATCGCGGCGATCACGCGGCAGAGCATGAACGGCGAGATCGATTTCTCCGAGGCGCTGCGCCAGCGCGTGGCGATGCTGAAGGGCCTGCCGCTCGATGCGCTGGAGAAGACCTGGGCGGCGACCAAGCTGATGCCGGGCGCGCGCGAACTGGTCGCCACCATGAAGGCGCATAATGCGACCACGGCGTTGGTCTCGGGCGGCTTCACCTATTTCACCGGGCGGGTGGCGGAACTGGTGGGCTTCGACATCCATCGCTCCAACGAGCTGCTGCATGACGGGGCGGTGCTGACCGGCGAGGTGGGCGAACCCATCCTTGACCGGGATGCCAAGCTCGCGACGCTGATTGAACTCGCCGAAGCCCGCGGCATTCAGCTCAGCGCGACGCTGGCGGTGGGCGATGGCGCCAATGATCTGGCCATGCTGCGCGAGGCCGGGCTTGGCGTGGCCTATCACGCGAAGCCGATCGTGGCGGCCGAGGCGCGGGCGCAGGTGCGCTACGGCAATTTGCGCGCGTTGTTGTTCGCGCAGGGGTATCGGTTGGATCAGATTGTTAAGTAAGGAAGGAAGCGCTTCTTTTTGAAAAAAGAAGCAAAAACTTTCTATTCGTTTTGCTCCGCGCCCTCCGGGGAGAGCGCAAAGCAAACGGATAAAAGTTTTTTGGTTCTTTTTTTCAAAAAAGAACCCCTTCCTTTCTTCAAGGCTCCCACAGCATCGGCACCGTATCCGCCTTCACATAGAGCGGATGCCAGGGCGACCCATCGGCGCTGAGTTTCAGCACATGGAGCCGGTGCCCCTCGGCGGCCAGCATGCGCGCGGCGCGCAGGCCGGCGCCGTGGAGGGATTTCGCCTTGGGGCTGCCGTAGCCGGCGAGGATGAAGGCGGAGCGGGACGCCATGTCGCGGAGCGCCGCGTCATTGCCGGGGCCGATCGGGTCTTCGACGGTGTCCAGGGTTTCCTGGAAGGTTGCGCGATAGGCGGCGGAGTTGGCGACGTAGAGACGGCCGTAGCCCCAGCGCATGGCGAAGCCGATGGCGCGGTTGACCGTGCGGTCGCTGCCCTCGTGGCCGGCGGCGGAGGGGTTCATCATCAGCGCCATCATCGCGGGCTTCCCCGGCTCCCAGGTGAGGTGCAGGCGGTAGCGGTAGCAGTTGTTCGGGCCGCCATACTCCGCCTCGGGCACCACGCCGGCGGGGTAGGCGATCGGCTTGGTGCCGGGATCGTGCGCGCTCAATGCAGGCCGGCCACGGGAATGGGGCCGGGGCCGGCGCGGTGGAGGGTGAGGGCGCGGTGGAGTTCATCGTGCCGGCCGGTTTCGATGCAGGCGCGGATGAAGGTGAATTCGACGATGTCGTGCTGCGCCCGGCTGCCGCCGCCCATGCGGTCGGTTTGGCCCATCAGGGGGGCGAGACGGGCGATGGCGCCGGCGTAGTCGCCGTTTGCGTAGGCGGCGAGGCCGAGCGCCGCCTCGGGGCCGAAATCGCCGCCGATGTAGCGGTCTTCGCGCACTTGTTCGGTGATGGCGGCGAGGCGGGTCTCGAAGGCGGTTGAATTACCGGCGACGGCGCCGGCGAGCAGCAAATGCACGTCGATGAAGGGGCCGGCGGGCTTCGGCACGAGGCGGTTGGCCAGGGCGTCCAGCGCACGCCAGCGCGCGGGGTCGCGCGGGTTGCCGGCGAGTTCCATGCGCCAGAGATATTGCACGGAATCGATCAGCTTGATGCGGGTCGGGCCCTGGTGCTTGTCGGGCGCCACCGCGTCGGCGAATAGGCGTTCGGCGGCTTCGGGGTTGCCGGCGTGGAGTTCGGCGAGGGCGACGTGCCAGGAGAGATGGCCGTGCAGCCCGGCCTCGCGGGGGCAGGTGGCGAGCCAGGCGGTGAGGCCGGGCCGCCAGCCATCGGCCTCGCCCGATTCATAGGCGATATGGGCGCGGCCATGCGCGGCCTGGCAGTTCAGCGGGTTGAGGGCGAGGGAGCGCTCGGCCATGGCGCGGGCCTGGTCCGGCCGGTCGGTCTCGGAGATCGCCATGGCGAGGTGGCAGAGGTACCACCAGTCATCGCCGAAATGCGGGGCGTATGCCTCCATCACCGCGGCGCGCTCCTGCTTCGAGCGCACCCGGCCGCAATTGTTCATCACGCCGGAATTGGTGGCGTAGTGGTTCATCACCACCGCGTCGCGCGGCCATGCCGCCATATGGGCCGCCGCCGCGCGCTCGGCCGCGGCGAGCTGGCCGGTGAGCAGCAGGGCGAAGAAGCCGGCATGGCTGGCCTCGCGCGCATCCATCCGCGCCGCCTGGGCCGCTGCGATCGCCGCCCGCAGCGCCGGGAGGTCGCCGGCGGTGGCGGCCATCTGCGCAACGCCGATAGAGGCGAGGGCGAAGCCGGGGTCTTCCGCCAGGGCGGCCTCGAAGGCGGCGCGGGCGCCGGGCTGGACGCAGAACATCAGGTCGCAGCCGCGCACGTAATGCGCGGCCGCGGCCTCGGTGGTGGTGAGGGCGAGGCCGAAGCGGTCCTGCGCCATGTTATTTGTGCCGGTAGCGGTAGTGGAACCGCGTGCCGTCCGCCTCGATGTGCCCGGCGGTGGGTGAGGGGAAGTGGATCGGCAGGATGATGGTGTCGGTGTCGGCCACGCTTTCGAGGAAGCCGCGCCGCGAGGCGGCGGCCTGCACGGGATCGGTGCAGAAGATGGTGGACCACTCCGGCTCCCGGCATTGCAAAGCGTGGTGCATCATATCACCCGTCACCACCGCGCGTTGGCCGCGGGAAAAAATGTTGACGCAGCAATGGTGCGGGGAATGGCCGGGGGTCGGCGTCAGCGAGACCAGATCGTCCAGCATGTAGTCGTCATCCACCAGCAGGGCCTGGCCGGCCTCGACGATGGGCAGGCAGTTCATGCGGAACACGTTGGCTGGTGAGTTGCGCGCATCCGCGCGACGCGGATCGCCGGCCTTTTCGGCGGCTTCCCAGGCGAGGTACTCCTTTTTGGCGAAGACGTATTTGGCCTTGGGGAAGGTGGGCACCCAGCGCCCGTCGCGCAGGACGGTGTTCCAGCCGCAATGATCGATGTGGAGATGGGTGCAGAAGACGTAGTCGACGTCCTCATATTTGAGGCCGGCCTTCTTGAACCCTTCCACCCAGGGTGATTTGTCGAAATCCATCGGCGCCGGGTAGCCCTTGTCGTCACCGGTGCAGGTATCGACGAGGATGACGTGATGCGGGGTGCGCACCACGAAGGTCTGGTAGGTGATGAACATCTTGCCGGAGGCGGCATCGAAGGACACCGGGTCCATGGTGGCGAGATGGGCGGCGGCGGTGGCCTCGTCGTAGTTGAGGAACATGTCCTGCGGCTTGCGCCACGGCCCCTCGCGCTCGACGATCGACGTAATCGTCACATCCCCAATCTTGATCTCGTTCACGACGCTGTCTCCGTCCAAATTGATAAAAGTTTTTTGATTCTTTTTTTCAAAAAAGAACCGCTTCCTTCACTTAAGCTTCCCTCGCAACCACGCGGAAGCCTCGCCAATAGCATCCCGCGCCAGCGACACCGCCTCGGTCAGCCGGACGAACCCGTGCAGCACGCCTTCATAGGTGCTGAGCGTGACGTCCACCCCGGCGGCTTGCAGTTTGGCGGCCATGCGTTCGCCATCGGAGCGCAGCACGTCGAGCGCGGCGAGTTGGATCAGGGTGGGGGGCAGGCCGGCGCATTCGGCGCGCAGCGGGGCGGCGAGCGGGTTGAGGCGGTCGGAGGCCTCGCGCATGTAGAGGTCCCAATAGGCCATCATGCCGGCGCGGGTGAGGCCGAAGCCCTCGGCGAATTCGCGGTAGCTGGGGGAGGCGAAGTCGGCGTCGGTGACGGGGTAGGGGGTGTAGACGCCGCGCAGGGTGGGGCCGCCCACGTCGCGCAAATGGATCGCGGTGGCGAGGGCGAGGTTGCCGCCGGCGGAGTCGCCGCCGATGGCGATGCGGCTGGTGTCGAGGCCCCAGTCGGTTTCGGCGAGGGCGCGGACGGCGTCGGCGCATTCGAGCAGGGGTTGCGGGAAGCGGGATTCGGGGGCGAGCGAGTAGTCGACGCTGACGGTGGCGATATCGGCGCCGGCGGCGAGTTCGCGCACCAGGCGGTCATGGCTGTCGATGGACTGGAACACCCAGCCGCCGCCGTGGAACCACACGAGCACCGGCAGTTTGGCGTCGGTGCGCGGCTTGTGGACGCGGCAGAGCACGCGGCGGCCGCGGACGGGGAGCCAGCGCTCCGTGGTTTCCGCCATCGAGGGGCCGCCATGGCCGTACAGCATGGAGAGCTGCTCGCTGATGGCGCGGCTCGGGCCCCAGGGCTCGGCCAGCACGACGGGCGGCAGCTTGGCGGCTTCGGCGTCGCGCCGGTTCTGGACGGCACGCATTTCCGGATGCAGGCGATCGGGGCTCATGGGCGGTCTCCGCGTCGTGATTTTCCCGCATATTGGCGCCTCGCGGGACGCGGGGGAACCCGCTTGCGGCGGGGCGCGCGGGTGCGCATATGTTGCATCGCACCATCGTGCTGGGACGTCGTGCCATGCCCATGCTGATCCGGCCGAAATCGGGGCGTTTCCACCCCGCGCTGCTGTTCCGCCCCGCTTCCATCGCGGTGATCGGCGCCGAGACGGTGGCCGGCGCCCAGGTGGCCGCCAATCTGGCGGCGGGCGGATTCGCCGGGCCGATCCATGCGAT
>CAIPLM010000392.1 GCA_903865895.1 uncultured Rhodospirillales bacterium
GACGGTTCGCCGTCGTAACCGCTAGAAACCGGGCATCGTCCCGGTTTCTTCGTTCATGGCCGGGGCCAAAGACAGGAACGCGCGTGATGACGGACGACGACACAGCCTCCCCCCGCCCGGCCGCGCCGGCGAGCGCCGCACCCGCGCGTGCCCCGCGGGTGAGTTTCTACCGCATGATCCCCGACATCCGCCTGCCGCAGCGCGCCGACCGTTCGGCGGCCGGCAGCCTGCCAACCCGCGCCTTCCGCTATTGCGAGCCGGTCACCTCCGCCTCGGCCTACGGCTACTACGTCTTCTCCCCGCTCAACTTCACCCTGGTGTGGGACGGGCATGACATCCAGTGGACCTACGAGGGCAACGAGCACGGCTGGATGCCGCTCACCCGCGCGCAGTACCCCTATTTCCCCGCCTATTTCAACGAGCGCGTGCCCGAGGAAATCCGCGATTTCTCGCCGCCCATCCTGGCCTCGCTGCAGGAGCCCGGGCTGGTCAATATCTGGTCCGGCCTGATCGCGCGCACCATTCCCGGCTGGAGCCTCCTGGTGCGGCCGCCCGCCAATATCCCCCGCCGCGGCGGCTATGAGCTGTTCGAAGGCATCATCGAGACCGATCGCTGGTTCGGCCCGCTGCTCACCAATATCCGGCTGACCAAGACCGACACGCCCATCGAGTTCAACAACGAACTGCCGCTCTTCCAGGTGCAGCCGGTGCCGCGCGAGGCGCTGGAGGAGGCCTCGCTCAATAATTTCGGCATCGTCCGCGATATCGAGGAGCTGCAGCCGGAAGACTGGGACGATTTCTACGATACGGTCGTGCGGCCCAATGTCACGGTCAACCGCCCCCGCGGCGAATACGCCGCCGCCGCGCGCCGCCGCCGCAAGGGCGAGGAAGGCTGACGCTCAGAGATAGGGAATTCGCCCGCTCGTCAGCGCCTCGGCGATGACGTGGCGATGGCGATGCAGGCCAAGGGCCGCATAGCGCTGGTGGGCCTGATCGATGTGATGGTCCCGCGCAGGGTGGCCGGTGATGCCAAGTGCGGCGTGGGCATGGGCGGCCTCGGCCCGCATGCCGATTTCCTCCGCCACTGCCGCCGCTTCATGCAATCGGGCATGCCCCTCGGCGGCGGCGCCGTGCGTCGCGGCCAGCACCATGCCGAGCGCGCGCAGCGCCGGCACGCGAAAGGCGGCAAAGCCGTAGCGATCCGCCAGTGCCACGGCCTCTTCCGCGAAACCGCGCGCGAGGTCAGGCTCACCCAGGGCGATGCCGGCATGCGCCATGCCGACTCCGGCGAATAGCTGGAACATCCAGCGCTGCTCGGCGCGCGACCGGCGATGCGCGGCGGAGAGTGTCTCGCTCGCCGCGCCATGATCTCCGCTCACCAATTGGGCATGGCCGAGGCCGGCGAGGGCGGGGGGCAGCAGTTGGATGATCCCCGCCGCCTCGGAGCGGGCGATGGCGCTGCGGAAGGCGGCCATGGCGGCCTCGCCCTCGCGCCGCTCATGCAGAACGAAGCCGCCTGCGGCCTCCACGAAGATATGGTCGTACGGCCGCTCGGTCTCGGCCACCAGCCGCTCCATCTCAACCACATCGGCCGCGGCTGCGGCGAAGTCCCCGCGCATGGCCAGCGACATCGCGCGCGTGCCGAGGCAGAGCGTGCGGTGCGGCGGCACGGTCTCCTCTCGTGCCAGCGTGTCGCCGAACACCGCCTCGGCCTCTCGCAGCCGCCCGGCGTTGAAGTAGGATTGGCCGGCGTAGAAACTCGCGGCCACATGCAGCGCGGCGTCGCCCTCGGCCATGGCGGCGGCGCGTGCCCGCTCGCCGAGCGTGATGGCGTGGTCGAGCTGGCCGAGGATATTGGCCACATGCACCCTGGTGCCCAAGACCTTGGCGACCTGGCCGCGCTCGCCGAGCCGCACCGAAAGCGCCTCGATTTCATCGAGCATCGGGGTCAGTTCGGCATAGCTGCCGACCCAGCGGGCGACCGACTCGAGCGCGATCAGGATATCGAGCCGGATGCGCTCGCTGATCGCCTCGGCCGGCTGCTGGTCGGCGATTTCGCGGGCGCGGCGCAGCGCGGCCATCGCGGCGGGGAAGGCGGTGCGGCCGATCGCCTGCTGGGCCGCATCGCGCAAGGCCGCGATCGCCGCGTCCCATCGCTGGGCGCGCTGGGTGTGATGGCACAATTCGTCGATATTGCCCGCCCGGGCCGCCTCGCCCTCCGCGAGCAGGATATCGACGATCGCGGCATGATGTGCCTTGCGCCGGGCGGCCAGAATGGTGCCGTAGGCGACGTCGCGCGTCAGCGCATGCTTGAAGGCGAACATCGCATCCGGATAGCGCCGGCTCTCGTAGAGCAGTTGCTCATCGGCGAGTCGCGTCAGGGCCGTATGCAGGGCGTCATCCGCCATTCCACTCAGGGGGGCGAGCACGCGGGCCGGTACCTCCGGGCCGATCACGGCGCAGAGCTGTACCAGGCGTCGCAGATCGGGATCGAGGCGGCCGAGGCGGTCGGCGATGAGTTCCTCGACGCGATCGGGGATCACCGCGGCGGAGGCATCGAGCCCGCGCGGCACGCTGGCCGAGACGAGCGGCGCGACCTCCTCAAGGAAGAGCGGATTGCCGCCGGCCTTGCGCAGAATCTCGGCCGCCAGCGCCGGATCAGCCGCGCGGCTGGCATCGATCCCGCCCAGCAACGCGGCGGCTTCGTCATCCGAGAGCGGGGCGAGGGCAAGCGTTTTGGCCAGCCCGTGCGAACGCAGCTGAGTGCGGGTACGGGCACGGGCGAGGGTGACCAGCAGCAGGCCGGGCTCGGCCAGTCGCGGCAGGGCGGAGTCCAGCAATTCGAGCGTCGCCGGGTCGAAGCTGTCGGCCTCCTCGCAGACCAGGATGGTCTCCTGCCCGCCGGCGAGGGCGGCGATGAGGGCGGCGATCGGGGCGCCGAAGTCGATCCGCGCGCGCATGGCATCGCCGCCGCCGCCGAGGCCGAGCAGGCGTTCCAGCAGATCCTGCGGCGCGCCGGCGGGGTGGCCCAGTTCGGCGAGGGCCGCGGCCAGCTTGGCGCGCCGCTCCGCCACGCTGTCGGCGTCCCGCAGGCCGAGCCAGCCGCGCATCCAGGTAATGATCGGGTGGAACGGCGTGAAGCGCCGGTTGCGATCGCCCGTCACCGTGATGGCATACCGGCGCTCGCTGCCATGCCGCAGCCACTCATGCACCAGGCGGGACTTGCCGATCCCCGCCGGCCCCAGGATATGCACCGCGCGCAGCCCGGTTCGGGCAATGGCGTCATCGAGCTCGCCGATTTCCCGCTCACGGCCGATGAAGGGCGAAAGGCCGCGGGCGGCGCGCACCCGCCAGCGATCGGCGCCCGAATCGGCGCTGAGCAGGCGATGGCTGTTGATGGCGGCGTCAACGCCTTTCACCCTGACCGCGCCGAGCGGCTCGGTGCGGATATAGTGCTCGGCGATGGCGCGCACGGCATCGCTGACCACGGCCGTGCCGGGTACGGCGGATTGCTCCAGCCGGGCGGCGATGTGCACGGCGATTCCCACTGCGTCATGCATCAGCACGCCGCCGATGCGGACGGGGCGAAACACCACCTCGCCGGCATGGATGCCGATGCGCAGCTTCACGCTGCCGATGCCGGTCTCCTCGACCGCATCCAGCATCGCCAGCGCCGCGAGGCAGGCGCGGAGCGCATGGTCCTCGGCCACGGTCGGCGCGCCGAACACCGCCATGATGCCGTCCCCGCGATGGCTGACGGCACCGGCGAAGCGCTCGGCGGCCTCGATCATGCTTTGCAAGGCGGGATCGATGAGGTCCGCGGCGTCCTCGGCGTCGAGCCCCTGGATGAGCGCGGTTGAGCCCTGGATATCGGCGAACAGCACCGTCACCCGCCGCAGTTCCGGCTCGGCGCCGCCAGTCCGGGCGATGGTGGGTGTTTCGCTCACGCAGCCTTCCTTATGCCGGCGGGCGGACGCGTCGCGCCCGCCGGGCATCATGGACCGGACCGGTCAGCCGGATAAACCTAAATTTCAGTCGATGCGGGTCAGCACCACCGAAATCAGACTATCCGACGTGGTCACCTGCACCGCTTCCGCGTGGCCGCCGATGATGGCGAAACTCAGCGGGATCTTTCCGGCGATCGCGGTTTGGAACGCCATCGCCATGATCGCCTTGTTCAGCGGCGGGATATTGGTATCCGCCTTGTAGGCTGCGAGTTCCGCATCCGACGGCAAATTGAAGAATCCAAGGGCGTGCACATAGTCGAAAGCATCCGCATCGGCCGCGAGATGCGCGACGCGGGTGGCTGTGTCCTCGATGTTGCGAGCACTGAAGGCGCGGTTGATGTTGCCGACCAAGGTCGGCCGGATGAAAGACGTGCCCATCGTGTTCTCCTGTCGGAATCCGGTTGCCGCCACGCGTGTATATCGCTGCGCGCAATCATTACTGATTCATGCTTTCACCGCAAGGCCGCACGCTCAGGCCGCCTGCTGCGCCACTGTCGCCGCGCCGGCGATGGTGGTGCGGCGCATGTCGCGGATTTCGCCGACGTCGTTGTAGCGCCGGGCGCGGTGCATGGTGGTGCGGTTGTCCCACATCACGAGATCGCCGTCGCGCCAGCGATGGGTGTGGGTGAAGGCGGGGGCGGTCGCGAGTTCGCTGAGGTCGCGGATCAGCATGCGGGCCTCGGGCGTCGGCATGCCGCGGATCACGCCGATATGGGAGGAGAGGAACACGGATTTGCGGCCGGTCACCGGATGGGTGCGCACGAGGCGCTGCAGCACGGGGGCGAAATCGCGGCGCTCCTCGGCGTCGAACTCGGTGAAGCCGAGCTGGCCGCGCGAGTAAATGAGGGAATGCTCGGTGATCAGCGGCTCGATCAGCGCCTTGGTCTCGGCATCGAAGCTCTCCCAGGCCGCGCGCATATCGGCGAACTGGGTGTCGCCACCGGCCTTCGGGACCTGGCGGCCGGAGAGCAGGGAGTATTTCGCTGGCGTCGCCTTGAAGGAGCTGTCGGAGTGCCAGAGCATGTTGCCGAGGTTGAACATGCGCCGCCGATCGTCCCGCGCCAGCAGCTCGTTGTTTTTGTCGAGGTTGGAGATGTCGGCGATGTTGAGCTTCAGACGTCGGTCGGCCGGCTTGGTGAGGTTGGCCAGCGTCGCCTCCAGCTCGCCGAAGTTGAGGCTGAACGCCACCTGCTGCTCGTCGGTGAAATGCTGATCGTGGAACACAAGCACGCCGAAGCGGTCCATCCCGGCCTCGATCGCGGTGGCCTGTTCGGCTGAAATCGGGCGCGTGAGGTCAATGCCCGAGACCTCGCCGACGAACTCGATCTCGCCGTTGCGCGGGCCGATGCGGGTGATGTCCATGGCGTGTCTCCCCAGGCGGTGGCGCGATTGTGTCGCGGCTTGCGCGGACGGGGAAGGGGGTCAGGCGATCGCCATCTCCGGGCTGTCGAGCGGCCAGCGCGGGCGGGGTTTTTGGGTGATCGGCGTGGTGGCGCCGAGGCGCAGCCGCTCGATGCCGGCCCAGGCGACCATGACGGCGTTGTCGCCGCAGAGCCGCAGCGGGGGGGCGACGAACTGCACCCCGGCGCGAGCGGCCTCGCCGGCAAGGGCAGTGCGGATGGCGCCATTGGCCGCGACGCCGCCAGCCACCACCAGGCTGCGTGCTGCGGGCGCCATTGTGAGTGCGTGGGCGGCGCGGTCGGCCATCACCGCGGCCACCGCGGCCTGGAAACTCGCCGCGATATCGGCGGCGTCGGTAGCCGGCAGCGGGCCGGGCGGGTAGGCGCCGACAATATGGGCGACGGCGGTCTTCAGGCCGGAGAAGGAGAAATCGCAGCCTGGCCGGCCACGCAGCGGTCGCGGCAAGGCGTGGCGGCGCGGGTCGCCGGAGGCGGCGAGGCGCTCCACGCCGGGCCCGCCGGGCCAGCCGAGCCCGAGCAGTTTGGCCACCTTGTCGAACGCCTCGCCCACCGCGTCATCGATGGTGCCGCCGAGGCGCCGGTAACGCCCCACCGCCTCCACCAGCACGCATTGGCAATGGCCGCCGGAGACCAGCATCAGCAGATAGGGGAAATCCACGCCGTCGGTGAGCCGCGCCGTCAGCGCGTGCGCCTCCAGGTGATTGATGCCGATGAAGGGCCGCCCGGCGGCGATCGCGACGCCCTTGGCGAAGCCGGAGCCGATGATCAGCCCGCCGATCAGCCCGGGGCCGGAGGTGGCGGCGATGGCTTCGAGATCGCCATAGCCGAGCCCGGCTTTGGCCATCACCTCGGCCACCATGGCGGGGAGGTGGGCGATATGGGCGCGCGCGGCGATCTCGGGCACCACGCCGCCGAAGGCCGAGTGGTCCCGCTGGCTCAGCACCAGCTCGGACAGAACCGTCCCGTTCGAGGCGAGCACGGCGGCTGCGGTCTCGTCGCAGGAGGTTTCGATTCCAAGCACGGGTCGCATCGCCATCTTTCCTTTAGGACAGGGTGGTTCTAGGACATTGCCATGCACCCTGCCCATCCCACCGGCGCCAGGCCTTCCGGCGCCCGCCCCTCTGGCGCCCATGCCCAGCACCACATCCGCTCGCTGCCGCTGCGCGTCGGCACCCGCGGATCGCCGCTCGCTTTGTGGCAGACACGGCATTTCCTGCATCTTCTGACGACGTTCTGCCCGGTGCTGCGGGGCATGAACGCCTTCGTGGAGCACGCCATCCGCACTACCGGCGATGCCACCCAGGCGGCCGGCACGCGGCTGGCCGATATCGGCGGCAAGGGGCTGTTCGCCAAGGAGATCCACGAGGCGCTGGCCGATCGGCGGATCGATTTCGCGGTGCACTCGCTGAAGGACCTGGAAACCCAGCTGCCCGAAGGCATCGTGCTGGCCTGCACGCTGAAACGCGAGGATGCGCGGGATGCGCTGATCCTCGGCCCCGGCTGCGGCGCGGTTGACCCTGCTGACCCGCTGGCCGCCCTGCCGCAGGGCGCGGTGATCGGCACCAGCTCGGTGCGGCGCCAGGCGCAGCTGCTGCACGCCCGGCCCGATCTGCGCGTGGCGACGCTGCGCGGCAATGTGCAGACCCGGCTCGACAAGGTCCGCGGCGGGGAGGTGACGGCCTCGCTGCTCGCCTATGCCGGGTTGAAGCGGCTGGAGATCGGGCATGAGGCCGATATCCTGCTCTCGCCGGAGTTCATGGTGCCGGCGGCCTGCCAGGGCATCGTCGGCATCACCGTGCGCGCCGACGACACCGAGCTGCATGAGCTGCTCGCCGGCATCGAGGACCCCGAGGCCAAGGCGGTGGCGACTGCCGAACGCGCGCTGCTCGACACGCTGGACGGCTCCTGCCGCACGCCGATCGGTGGCTATGCCCGGCTGGAGGCGGACGGCCAGCTGCATCTGAGCGGGCTCGTGGCGCGTGCCGATGGCGGGTTCGTGCTGCGGCGCGAGGTGCGCGGCGCGGCTGTCGATGCCGCGCGGCTCGGCGCCGCGCTGGGCGCGGAGCTGCGGGCGGACGCGCCCCGCGATATTTTTGCCTGATCCACGGCAGGTTCTGGTCACGCGGCCGGAACCGGGCGCCTCGGAGACTGCCGCGCGGCTGCGTGACCGGGGATTTGTGCCCGTGCTGGCGCCGCTGATGGCGATCGCGCCACGCGAGATCCCGCCGCAGAGCGCGGTGCAGGCGGTGCTGCTGACCAGCGCCAACGCCGTTATTCCCGGTCTGCCGGACGCCAGGGTGCTGGCGGTTGGCGATGCGACGGCGGCGCGGGCGCGGGCGGCGGGATTCACCGATGTGCAGAGCGCCGGGCGCGATGCGGCGGCGCTGGCGGTGCTGGTGGAGCAGACCTGCCGTCCCGCGGCCGGTCCGCTGCTGCTGGCCAGCGGCGAAGGCCAGGGCATGGCGCTGGCGACGCAACTCCGGGGGGGGGGCTTTCGGGTGCGGCGGATCGTCGCCTACAGCGCCCGGCCAGTGCGGGGCCTGCCCGAGGCGGCGCGTGAATTCATCGATCGTGGCCGGGGGCATGCCCTGTTTTTTTCGCCGGAGACTGCCCATGTCTTCGTGCGGCTCTGCCGCCGTGCCGGCCATGGGGCGGGGGCGGCGGGGATTGAGGCGATCGCCATTTCCGCCGCCACCGCCGCCGCGCTGGCGCCCTTGAACTGGGCGCGCATCCGTGTTGCCTCCCACCCGAACCAGGACGCGCTGCTGGCGCTGTTGCCATGACCGACCCGATACCCCAATCCACCGGAACCGCACTCACGCACACCGAGGCATCGTCCTCGGCCGAGGCGCGCGCTGAAGCCTCGTCGAAGCCGGGGACCGGCGAACGGCCAAGCCACAGCCCGCGCAGCGCGCTGCCGGTGTTCACCGCGGCCGGATTCCTGCTGCTGGCGTCCGGCGGGTTCTATGTGTGGCACCTGGTCAGTGAGCTCGACCGGCCGGAGCCGATCATCGACCCGACGCGCATCACCGCGCTCGAAATCCAGGTGCGCGCCTTGCAGCAGCGGCTCACGGCGCTGGAGCAGCGCCCCGTGGCTGCCCCGGCCGCCATTGCCACGCCGGTTGATCTGCGCCCGCTCGAGGCGCGCATCACCGCCCTGGAGCAGCGCCCGGCGGTGACGGCGGCGGCCGATCTGGCGCCGCTCGAGACCCGCATCGCCGCCGCCGAGCGGGCCGCGCGGGTGCAGGCGGCGCTCACCGCGTTGGAGGACGGCGCGCAGCTCGGCGTCCTCCCCGGCGCCGGTCCGGCGCTTGCCCGCTTCGCGACCCAGGCGCCGCCGACGCTGGCCGCCC